>DYHB01000096.1:4976-9485 GCA_020724415.1 Thiobacillus sp. | reverse complement strand
CCCTGCAGCGCTACAAGGAACTGCGCGACATCATCGCCATTCTGGGCATGGACGAGCTGTCCCCGGAAGACAAGCTGGTGGTATCCCGCGCCCGGAAGCTGCAGCGTTTCCTGTCCCAGCCCTTCTTCGTGGCCGAGGCCTTCACCGGTGCCCAGGGCAAGTATGTGTCCCTCAAGGACACCATCGTTGCCTTCAAGGCCATCGTGGCCGGCGAGTACGATCACCTGCCCGAACAGGCGTTCTACATGGTGGGTACCATCGACGAGGCTGTCGAGAAGGCCAAAACACTGCAATGAGTGACAAAGTTACGGGTGACAAAGTGACAAGTTCATCTGTCCGTATGTCACTCCGTCACTCGTCACTCGTCACTGGAGCTTAATCATGGCAATGACCATACACGTCGATATCGTGAGCGCAGAGGCCTCCATCTATTCCGGTCTGGCCGAGTTCGTGGTGGTCCCGGCGGAAATGGGCGAGGTGGGCATCTATCCCCGTCATGCGCCCATGATCTCCAGGATCAAGCCCGGCTCCGTGCGGATCAAGAAACCGGATCAGGCGGATGAGGACCTCATCTATGTCTCGGGCGGCATTCTGGAAGTCCAGCCCGGGGTCGTCACCATCCTGTCCGACACCGCCATACGCGGCGCCGACCTGGATGAGGCCCGGGTTCTGGAAGCCAAGCGGGAGGCAGAGGAGGCGATGAAAAATCGTACCTCGGCCATGGATTACGCCAAGGCCCAGGCGGAACTGGCCGAAGCCGTGGCCCAGCTGGCGGCCATCCAGAAGCTGCGCAAGAGGATCCACTGAAGACCCCGGCACTTTCCGGAAAGGGCGGCTTGAGGGCCGCCCTTGTCATTTCTCCGCTCGGGTTCAAGCATGACCCTCGGTACACGGCCGGTGAAAGGTATACTTGCCACCATAACAATACCTGACAACGCACCATGAGCTCCCCTCTGAACATCGTCATCCTGGCCGCAGGCAAGGGCACCCGTATGAAATCGGACCTGCCCAAGGTGTTGCATACCCTGGCGGGCACCCCCCTGGTCGAACACGTCCTGGCCGCCGCAGACCAGCTGGAGCCAGACCGCATTTGCATCGTCTACGGCCATGGTGGAGAACGCTTGCCCGCCGCGGTGAAACGTCCCGACATCACCTGGGCCTTGCAGGAACCCCAGTTGGGTACCGGACATGCCGTGCAGCAGGCCGTGCCGCACCTGGCCGAGGGCGGTGTGACCCTGATCCTGTACGGCGATGTCCCCCTGACCCGGCCGGAAACCCTGGGCCAACTGGTAATGATCGCCCGGGAGGGCGCCATCGCCCTGCTGACGGTGCAGATGGCCAATCCGACCGGATATGGCCGGATCGTGCGCAATGCCCAGGGGCAGGTGGTACGTATCGTGGAACACAAGGATGCAGGCTCGGAAGAGCTGGCCATAGACGAAGTGAACACCGGCATCCTGGCCCTGGAAACCCGCAAGCTCACGGCGTGGCTGGACCGCCTGACCAATGCCAACGCCCAGGCCGAGTATTACCTCACCGACATCATCGGCATGGCGACATCGGAAGGGGAACGGGTGATTCCCTGTCACCCGGCCGGGGAATGGGAAGTCCTGGGGGTCAACAGCCGGCATCAGATGGCGGAACTGGAACGCTATTACCAGCGCCATCTGGCCGAGGCCCTCATGACCCGCGGAGTGAGTCTGGCAGACCCGGCACGACTGGACATCCGGGGCCATCTGGAATGCGGTCGGGATGTCCATATCGACATCAACTGCATATTTGAAGGCCAGGTACTGCTGGGCGATGGCGTCAAAGTGGGCGCTCACTGCGTGCTGCGTGACGTGGAAGTGGGCCCGGGGGTGGAGATCAAGCCATTCTGTCATCTGGAATCAGCCCGCATCGGGGCCCGGGCGGTCATTGGACCCTATGCCCGTCTGCGCCCGGGAACGGCATTGGACGACGAAGTCCATGTCGGCAATTTCGTGGAGCTGAAGAATGCCCAGGTGGGCTTCAACAGCAAGATCAACCACCTGTCCTATGTGGGGGACGCCACGGTGGGCCGCAAGGTGAACGTTGGGGCCGGCACCATCACGTGCAACTATGATGGTGCCAACAAGCACCGAACCATCATCGAGGATGAGGCCTTCATCGGCTCGGACACGCAACTGGTCGCCCCGGTAACCGTCGGTCGCGGCGCCACCCTGGGCGCCGGCACCACCCTGACCAAGGACGCGCCGGCCGATCAGCTCACACTGTCACGCGCCAAGCAGATGACGGTGCCGGGGTGGAAGCGACCCACCAAGAACAGTGACAAAGTGACAAAGTGACAAATGACATGAAAAAACAAACCGGTCTGATTCATCAAAGGGCGTTGGTCACTTTGTCACTCGTCACTCGTCACGAGGACTAACCATGTGCGGCATCGTTGGGGCCATCGCCCATCGCAATATCGTTCCCATCCTTGTCCAGGGGCTCAAGCGGCTGGAATATCGCGGCTATGACTCGGCCGGGGCCGCGGTACTTCATGACGGCAAGCTGGAGCGGGTACGCCGGGTGGGCCGCGTGGCCGAGATGGAAGCCGGCGCCCTGGCCCAGGGTCTGGCCGGAGGCCTGGGTGTGGGACATACCCGCTGGGCCACCCATGGCGGGGTCACCGAGTACAACGCCCATCCCCACATTTCTCGGGATGAAATTGCCGTGGTCCATAACGGCATCATCGAAAACCATGACCAGCAGCGCCAGCGCCTCACCGCCCTGGGCTACGTGTTCGAGTCCCAGACCGATACCGAAGTCATCGCCCATCTGGTGCACCATTATTTCGACCAAACCCGGGACCTGCTGACCGCTACCCGGAAGGCGGTGGCAGAACTCCATGGCGCCTTTGCCATCGGCGTGGTGGCCTTGGCTGAGCCGGACCGGGTCTGTTGCGCCCGCATGGGATGCCCGCTGCTGATCGGCCTGGGCCAGGGCGAGAATTATTTTGCCTCGGATGTGTCGGCCCTGATTTCCGAAACCCGTCGCGTGATCTACCTGGATGAGGGGGACGTGGCCTCCGTCAGTCGCGACCAGGTCCTGATCTATGATCGCGAAGGCGTGCTTGTGGAGCGCCCTGAACGGGTGTCCGAGGTATCCGCCGATGCCATCGATCTGGGCCCCTACGCACATTACATGCAAAAGGAGATCCACGAACAACCGGGGGCGGCGGCAGACACCCTGGAGGGCGTGATCGAGTCCGGCATCCGTCCCGATCTGTTCGGCCCGGACGCCGCTCGGGTATTCGACCAGGTGGACAGCGTGCTGATCCTGGCCTCCGGCACCAGCTATTACGCGGGTCTCGTGGGCAAGCAATGGCTGGAATCCATGGCGCGCATCCCGTGCCAGGTGGAACTGGGCCATGAATACCGGTACCGGGATTCCATCCCCAATCCTGGTCAGTTAGTGGTCACTATCTCCCAATCCGGCGAGACTCTGGACACCATGGAGGCCCTGAAGCGCGCCAAGTCCCTGGGGCACGAGTACACCCTGTCCATTTGCAACGTCCAGGAAAGTGCTCTTCCGCGTAATTCCAGGCTGGTGTTCTACACCCGCGCCGGGGCCGAGATCGGGGTGGCCTCCACCAAGGCCTTTACCACTCAGCTGTGCGCCCTGTTCATTCTGGCCCTGACCCTGGCCAAGCAGCGCGGCCATCTGAGTGAAGCATCCGAACACCAGCACATGGAAGCCCTGCGCCAGTTGCCCGGCAGCCTCCAGCACGCCCTGAACCTGGAGCCCCAGGTCAAGCTCTGGGCGGATCATTTCGCCGACAAGGACCACGCCCTCTTCCTGGGCCGGGGCCTGCACTACCCCATTGCTCTGGAAGGCGCCCTGAAACTGAAGGAAATCTCCTACATCCATGCCGAGGCCTATCCGGCGGGTGAACTCAAGCACGGCCCCCTGGCTTTGGTGGATGACAAGATGCCCGTGGTGGTGATCGCGCCCAACGACAGCCTGCTGGAGAAGGTGAAATCCAACATGCAGGAAGTGAAGGCCCGGGGTGGCCAGCTCTATGTCTTTGCCGACCTGGACAGCCATTTCGGTGAAGCCGATGCGGTCCATGTCATCCGCACGCCCCGTCATGCCGGCCTGTTGTCGCCCATCATCCACGCCATTCCGGTGCAGTTGCTGGCTTACCATGCTGCCCTCAGGAAAGGCACGGATGTGGACAAGCCGCGCAATCTCGCCAAGTCGGTCACGGTAGAATAGCCCGCTTGGAAGGCCCTCAAGTTATCCTGCACCAGGCCGATAAACCAGTGTCCAGACCCAGCAGCGAGTTACCAGCATGTCCTTGATCGCGGTGTTCAATCAAAAAGGTGGTGTGGGCAAGACCACGACCACGCTCAACATAGCCGCCTGTCTGGCCATGCTGGACCGTCACCCCGCCGTGATCGACCTAGACCCCCAGGGCCACGTGTCCCTGGCCCTGGGCGTACGCAATACCCCGGGCATCTTCTGTGCATCGGCGTTCTTCAG
>DYHB01000096.1:0-4966 GCA_020724415.1 Thiobacillus sp. | reverse complement strand
GGAGTGCGTCTGATCCCTTCGCATCCCGACCTGACCAAGGTGGATGCCACCCTGGCCGGCACTCCGGGCGTGGCCGGACTGTTGCGCAAGGGCATCCTGGCCGCACCGGACCTGCGCGATGCCACGGTGCTGGTGGACTGCGCACCGTCCCTGGGCGTGTTGTCCATGAATGCCCTGTGGGCGGCCCAACGGGTGTTGATACCCGTCACGCCGGACTATCTGGCCATGCAGGGGCTGAACCGGCTGGACATCGCCTTGCGGGTGCTGGAGCAGCCCTTGGGCCGGGCCATCGAGCGACGCGTGGTCATGACCCGCTTCCATCCCGATCAGGCCCACAGCCAGGAGGCCATGGCAGCCCTCAAGGCTCGATATGGCCCGGCCGTGTGCGAAACCACGATCTGTGACGACCCCGCCCTGGCTGAAAGCCCGGCCCAGGGGAAGGACATATTCGCCCATGCCGGCGATTGCCCCGGCGCCCACGACTACCGTCGCCTGACCATGGAACTGCTGGCCAAGGGCTTCTTCGCCTGAACTCCGGGCTGCAGCCGGCGGTCAGTCCGCCGGACCGGCCTCGTTGGAGCGCCGGGCCGCGGCCGCCCCCCAAAGCTCTTCCAGGTTGTAATACTGGCGCACGGTGGGATGCATGACATGGACCACCAGGTCACCGGCATCCACCAAGACCCATTCAGCGCCCTTTTCACCCTCCATGCCCAGGATCTCCCCGCCGGCTTCCTTGATCTTGTCCCGCACGTTGTCGGCCAGGGCCTTCACCTGGCGGTTCGAGTCCCCCGTGGCAATGATCATGGTCTCGAACAGGGAGGTGAGGTTGTGCACGTCCATGACGGTGATGTCCTTGCCCTTGACGTCTTCCAGGGCTTGCACGGCAATGTGGGTGAGGGTGGCGGCGTCCATAGGCTCCTAACGGTAGAGTTGGTGTTGCTGGATGTAGTCGATGACTGGATCCGGGGTCAAATAGCGCAGGCTGTGACCCTGGGCCGTGGCTGTGCGCAGCGCACTGGCCGAGATGGCCAATTGGGTGATGGGCAGTATGAAAATGTGGCCTGACGGGGCCTGGCTCAGGGCCTGGGGGTCTGCGCAAAGGCGCCTGGCCAATTCGGTCTGGAGCTGGGCAGGCAGCCGGGCGGACCAATCCTCGGTCTCGCTGAACCCCGGCCGGTGGGCCACGGCCAGGTGGGCCAGCCCGGTCAACTCCTTCCAGCGATGCCAGTCGGGCAGTCCGGCAAAGGCATCGGCGCCCAGGAACAGGGTCAGGGGCGTGTCCGGCCCCAGCTCCTGGCGCAGTTCGGTCAGGGAATCCACCATGAAGCTGGGCGTTGTCCTGACCAGTTCCCGGCGATCCAGGAGGAAGCCCGGGTGATTGGCGATGGCCAGGCCCACCATGGCGCATCTTTGCTCCGGGCTGGCGCCCGGCAGGTCCCGGTGGGGCGGGTGGCCCGCCGGCATGAAGCGGACCTGATGCAGGCCCAGGGCCTGGGACATCTCCTCCGCCAGGCGCAGGTGTCCGTAATGGATGGGGTCGAAGGTGCCGCCGAGCAGCCCGACGGGCTGGGTGACGGGTGAAGGGTGATGAGTCAAGGGATCCGTCGCGTGTAACTTTGTCACCAATCACTGCCGGACATGGCCATCCCCCATCACCACCCACTTGAGGCTGGTCAGGCCCTCCAGGCCCACCGGGCCCCGGGCGTGGATCTTGTCGGTGGAAATGCCGATCTCGGCCCCCAGGCCGTACTCGAAGCCGTCGGCGAAGCGGGTGGAGGCGTTGATCATGACCGAGCTGGAATCCACCTCGCGCAGGAACTGCATGGCATTGGGGTGGTGGGTGGTCAGGATGGCGTCGGTGTGGTGGGAGCTGTACCGGTTGATATGGGCGATGGCTTCGTCCACGCCGGACACCAGCTTGACGCTGATGATGGGGGCCAGGTATTCCGTGGACCAGTCTTCTTCCGTGGCGTCCACCACAGTGGCCCCGGCCACGCCGGACAGGATGGCCTTGGATCCGGCGTCGCAGCGCATCTCCACGCCCTTGGCGGCGAAAATGGCGCCGATTCTGGGCAGGAAGGCGGCGGCGGCCTTTTCGTGCACCAGCAGGGACTCGGTGGCATTGCAGGGACTGTATTTCTGGGTCTTGGCGTTCTCGGTCACCGCCAGGGCCTTGTCCATGTCGAACTCGGCATCCACATAGGTGTGGCAGTTGCCGTCCAGGTGCTTGATGACGGTCACCTTGGCCTCGTTGCTGATCCGCTCGATCAGGCCCTTGCCGCCCCGGGGCACGATCACGTCCACGTAGGCGGGCATGGTGATCAGGGCGCCCACGGCGGCCCGGTCGGTGGTTTCCACCATCTGCACCGCATTCCTGGGCAGGCCGGCGGCGGCCAGGGCCTCCTGGACCAGCTTCCACAGGGCCAGGTTGGACTGGATGGCCTCGGACCCGCCGCGCAGGATGCAGGCGTTGCCGCTCTTGATGGCCAGGGAGGCGGCCTCGATGGTCACGTTGGGCCGGCTCTCGTAGATCATGCCGAACACCCCCAGGGGCACCCGCATCTGGCCCACGCTGATGCCGGACGGGCGGCGTTTCACGTTGCCGATCTCGCCCACCGGGTCGGGCATGGCGGCCAGCTGCTCGCAGCCCTCGGCGACCGTGTCGATGACTTTTCCGGTCAGGCGCAGGCGGTCCACCATGGGCGCGGCCAAACCGGCCGTCTGGGCGGCGGAGATGTCGCGCCCGTTGGCCTCCTGCAAGGGGTCACCCGCCTGGCGCAGCAGGCGCGCCAGGGCCATCAGGGCGTCGTTCTTGGCCCGGGTGGAGGCCTTGGCCATCTCCGTGGCGGCTTCACGGGCCTGCCGGCCCAGGGTCTGCATGTAGCTGTCAATATCCATAATCATCCTTCAACGGGGCCTTGCCCATCAGCCCCAATCCGAGTTGCTTCAACAAATGCCAGGCATCTTCCCGTAGCAGCCCCTTGGCCGCCCGGTCTGCCCGGGCCAGAAGCCCCAGGCCCTGGGACAGCATGGCCGGGCTGAAGGCTTTCAGGGCCCGTCCGATCAGAGGCTGCTTGCTGTCCCATATGCGTTGCTGCTTCATCAACACCCCGATGGGCTCGCCCTGGGCCACGCCGGCGGCCAGACGGTACAGGCTTCTCAGCTCGTTGGCCAGGAGCCAGACGGCCAGGGGGGGCGCTTCCCCCTCGGCCCTGAGACCGTCGATGATGCGGCAATAGCGGGCGGCCTCGCCTTTCAGCAGGGCCTCTGTCAGATCGTTCGCATCATAGCGCGCCACGTCCACCACGGCAGCCCGGGCCTGCTCCAGACTCACCGCACCGGGGGGCAGCAGCAGGGCCAGTTTTTCGATTTCCTGGTGGGCGGCCAGCAGATTGCCTTCCACCCGGGCCGCCAGGAAGGCCAGGGTGTCCCGGTCCGCCTTCAGGCCCTTGGCGGCCAGGCGGCCCTGGATCCAGGCCGGGAGTTGTTCCGGCGAGGGCGCTTGCAGGGTGACCAGGGCGCCGGCCTTTTCCATGGCCGCGAACCATTTGGTGGCCTGCATGGCCCGGTCGGCCCGGGGCAGGTGCAGGATCAAATAGGTGTCGGCGGGGGGATGGGCGAACCAGGCTTCCAGGGCCTTGCCCCCTTCCACCCCCGGTTTGCCCGTGGGCAGGCGCAGCTCCACCAGCCGCCGGCTGGCGAACAGGGACAGGGAGTCGAAACCGGCCAGCCACTGGCCCCAGTTGAAACCGGCTTCCACCTGGAAGCTCTGCCGCTCCGCCTGGCCGCCGGCATTCACGGCCGACCGGATCAGGACCGCGGCTTCGTCCAGGAGCAGGGGCGCGTCCCCGCTCAAGGCATAGACCGGCAAGAGGGTCCTGGCCAAAGACCCGGGCAGGGCATCGGCACGCAGTCGCATGGTCAGCGCAGGAAGGCCAGTCGGCGCAGGAGCTGGCGCAGGATGTCCTGCTCCATCTCCCGGTGCAGCATGGCTTCTTCCGCTTCCTTGGCCATCACCTGTTGATCGTCATACGAGAAGTCACGATTCAGTTGCAGGACGCTGGGGGCCAGCAGTTCCTTGCCATCCCGGTCCTGGGCGGCCATGGCCACCCGATGGACCAAGCGGTATTCCCGCACCTTGCCGGTGCCGCTGATGGACAGCACGTTCTTCTCCCGGACTTCCCCTGTCAGCAGGATGATGACCTGGGCCGTGTCCCGGCTGGCAGCCAGCTTGTTCTGGGCCGCCAGGTTCTGGCGCTATGGGCCTGCCATCATGGAAGTGGGGGCCGCCTGTACAAAGGCGTTGTCGAAGGGCAGCGCGGATTGGCCGCGCAGCTTGAAGCCGCAACCGGCCAGAAGAGCCAGGCCCAGGGCCAGGATGAGCAGGGCGCCGAGCCGGCGGCGGAGCAAGGAAAGGGGCGTGCCATGCATGGGATGCTCCCGGGGTCAGATCACGATGTTGACCAGGCGACCGGGCACCACCACCACCTTCTTGGCCGGTCGGCCTTCCATATGCTTCTGGGCGTCCGGGCTGGCCAGGGCGGCCGCTTCCAGGGCCTCCCTGGCGGCATCGGCGGCCACCTTGATCTTGCCGCGCAGCTTGCCGTTCACCTGCAGCATCAGCTCGATCTCGTTCTGCACCAGGGCGGATTCGTCCACCGCAGGCCAGGGCGAGCCCACCAGGCAGGCGCCCGGCTTGAGGGCCTTGATCAGGATGCGGCAGGCGTGGGGCACGATGGGCGCCAGCATCAGGACGATGGTTTCCAGGGCTTCCTGCTTCACCGACCGGGTGAGCGGGTCCTCACCCTCCACCTTGGCCAGGGCGTTCATCAATTCCATGATGGCGGCGATGGCGGTGTTGAACTGCTTGCGCCGTTCGATGTCGTCGGTGACCTTGGCGATGGTCTGGTGCAACTGCCGACGCAGGCCCTGCAGACCTTCCGGCAGCTCACCGCCGGCGAAGGCG
>DYHB01000237.1 GCA_020724415.1 Thiobacillus sp. | reverse complement strand
TTGTGGGTGTCTACCGCCGCATCATGAAGGCCGGCTCGGACAACTTCCGGGCCTCCAGCATCCAGGGCATCATGAAGCGGATCAAGGCCAAGGGCATCGAGGTGATCGTGTATGAGCCGGTGCTGAAAGAACCGGAATTCTTCCATTCCCGTGTGGTGCAGGACCTGGCGGCCTTCAAGCGGGAGGCCGATGTGATCATCGCCAATCGGCACGCCCCGGAGCTGTCGGACGTGGCGGACAAGGTCTATACACGGGACTTGTTCGGGAATGATTGAAGGCGGTGGTGAGTGACGGGTGACGGGTGACAAGGTGACAGGTTACAGGTTACAGGTGACAGCGTGATGAGTGACGGGACCAAGTTCAAGACCATCGAAGCCTTTGTGGGCAATACCCCCCTGGTACGCTTGAAGCGGATGCCAGGGACCAGCGCCAATGTGGTGCTGGCCAAGCTGGAGGGGAACAACCCCGCCGGGTCCGTCAAGGATCGGCCGGCTTTGTCCATGATCGCCAAGGCCGAGGCCCGGGGCGACATCAAACCCGGCGATACCCTGATCGAAGCCACCTCCGGCAACACCGGCATCGCCCTGGCCATGGCCGCCTCCATGAGGGGCTACCGGATGATTCTGATCATGCCCGAGCATCTGTCCGTGGAACGCCGCCAGACCATGCGCGCCTATGGCGCCGAACTGCTCCTGACCCCCAAGGCCGGCGGCATGGAATCCGCCCGGGACCTGGCCGACACGCTGGTGGCCGAGGGTCGGGGCATCATGCTGGACCAGTTCTCCAACCCGGACAACCCGGCCGCCCATTACGAAACCACCGGCCCGGAAATCTGGCGCGACACCGGCGGCCGCATTACCCACTTCGTATCCAGCATGGGTACCACGGGCACCATCATGGGCTGCTCCCGCTACCTGAAAGAGATGAACCCGGCCATCCAGATTGTCGGTGTCCAGCCGGAAGAGGGGGCCCAGATCCCCGGCATCCGCAAGTGGCCGGCCGAATACCTGCCCAGCATCTGTGACTTCTCCCGCATCGACCGAATGATCTACGTGGGCCAGCCCGACGCCGAGGAAACCACCCGACGCCTGGCCCGGGAGGAGGGCATCTTCGCCGGCATATCCTCCGGCGGTGCCCTCTGGGCGGCGCTGCAACTCAGCCGGGAAGTGCACGATGCCGTCATCGTGACCATCGTCTGCGACCGGGGTGACCGCTACCTCTCCACCGGCGTGTTCCCGGCCTGAGCCCATAAACTCTGAACCTGGCCGGTTGGGGTACAATCCAACCCCTTTGCGAAAGTGGCGGAATTGGTAGACGCACTGGATTTAGGTTCCAGCGCCTTACGGC
>DYHB01000236.1 GCA_020724415.1 Thiobacillus sp. | reverse complement strand
AACCGGTGGAGCGCAGGAAACCTTCCTTGTCGGCGTCGAGGATGGCCACCAGCGACACCTCGGGCATGTCCAGGCCCTCGCGCAGCAGGTTGATGCCCACCAGCACGTCGAATACCCCCAGGCGCAAGTCCCGGATGATCTCCACCCGCTCCACGGTATCGATGTCCGAATGCAGGTAGCGCACCTTGACGCCATGATCGGCGTAATACTCGGTCAACTGCTCGGCCATGCGCTTGGTCAGGGTGGTCACCATCACCCGCTCGCCCTGGGCGGTGCGCAGATGGATCTCGCTCATCAGGTCATCCACCTGGGTGGCCACCGGACGTACCTGGATCACCGGGTCCACCAGGCCGGTGGGCCGAACCACCTGCTCCACCACCTGCTGCTGATGCTTCTGCTCATAAGGTCCCGGGGTGGCGGACACGAACACCGTCTGGCGCATCATGCGCTCGAATTCGTCGAAACGCAGGGGACGGTTGTCCAGGGCCGAGGGCAGGCGAAAGCCGTAGTTGACCAGGTTTTCCTTGCGCGCCCGGTCGCCTTTGTACATGCCGCCCACCTGGGGCACGGTCACGTGGGACTCGTCCAGGAACATGAGGGCGTCCTCGGGCAGGTAATCGATCAGGGTGGGCGGCGGCTCCCCCGGCTTGCGTCCGGACAAGTGACGCGAATAGTTTTCGATGCCCTTGCAAAAACCCAGTTGCTCCAGCAATTCCAGGTCGAAGCGGGTACGCTGCTCGATGCGCTGGGCCTCCACCAGTTTCTGGTCGCCGTAGAAGAAATCCAGCCGCTCCCGCAATTCGGCCTTGATGGTCTCGATGGCGCGCAGGGTGGTCGCCCGCGGTGTCACGTAATGGCTGGACGGAAATACGGTGAATCGGCCCACCTTCTTCGCCACCTGACCGGTCAGGGGATCGAACAGGGAAATGGTCTCCAGTTCATCGTCGAAGAGGGAAATCCGCACGGCCAGGTCGGCATGTTCCGCCGGGAAGATGTCGATGACGTCGCCTTTGACCCGGAACACCCCGCGCTTGAACTCCAGCTCGTTGCGCTCGTACTGCATCTCGGCCAAGCGCTTGATGATCTCCCGCTGGCCGATGCGCTCCCCCTGCTTCAGGTGCAGGATCATGTCGTGGTAGTCAGACGGATCACCGATGCCGTAGATGGCGGACACGGTGCCCACGATCACGCAGTCCCTGCGTTCCAACAAGGCCTTGGTGGCCGACAGCCGCATCTGCTCGATGTGCTCGTTGATGCTGGAATCCTTTTCGATGAACAGATCCCGGGCCGGGACATAGGCTTCAGGCTGGTAGCAGTCGTAATAGGAAACGAAATTTTCTACGGCGT
>DYHB01000095.1 GCA_020724415.1 Thiobacillus sp. | reverse complement strand
CGAACACCGAGCTTCCGTTGATCAGTACCTGAAGGCGCCTGGGACGCAGGTCGCCAAGACCATGGTTGAGCACCACCGGCGAGATGAGGGGGGTATCCGAGACCAGAAAGCCCGGTACCAGGCGAAGCAAATCCTGGATTTCGGTGAATCCGGAGGCATCGATGAGTGCCCGGTCCAGTACCGTGACCGGTGCTGGCGCATCCAGAGGTGTCTGGCCGATGCGCGAGGCCGTGAGCACCATGGGCACGTCGGCAAGAAAGTCGTCTTCCGTGGGAATGCCGGATTGCGCCCAAGCCAGGCATGGAAACGCCAGCATGGTCAGAGTACCCCACTTGAGCATGACATTCTGGCCCTTGGGTCGGGGCATGATTAATGGACCATTGGTTTTCGGTGGCATGGCGTCTATATTTTCGTCATGGTAACAACGCGATGTCGGCTGGGCCTGTGGGCAAAGCCAGTGTCGGTGGTCATATCGGGACCAGAATGGCACGTACCAGCCAGCTTTGGGGGCTGAAGTCTTGGTGGTGCAGGCCTGGCACGTGTGAACATGAATGCCATCACTTAAAGAATGGATAGAGCCCCATTATCGGCATAGACGCACAAAACTTGAATACCCGGCATGCTCGGGGCCCCCTTCCGGCTTTGCCCAGGGATACCATAACTCATACGATGGAGGTTCGATCCAATTGACGTTTGCCATGGTCCTTCGCGCCGCCCTGATCTTCTGTTCGCTTTGCGCCTTGTTCTTTCCGGCAGCAGGGGCAAGCGCCCAGGAGAAGGTCATCTGGGTCGCACTCTCGGCCGAGGGCGGCGTTTACAGGCAGACGGCCACTGTCCTTGAACAACAATTGCCCGGTGTCCGCCTGCAGGTGAGACATTGGCGTGACTGGGTTGCCCAGCGGAGCGAGGCCCCGGACCTCATGGTGGCCGTGGGTGCCGAGGCCATGCAGAGGATGGCCGATTCCATGGCTGCCTGGCCGGGCGTCCCCCTGGTGGCCCTTCTGGTACCCCGGGCAAGCGTCGAGTCGGTGTTGCGAAGCAATCCTTCCCTCAGGCTGACGGGCGTCTACCTGGATCAGCCCTTCGAGCGCCAGTTCCAGTTGATCAAGCGGGCATTGCCGGGCCGGGCACGGGTGGGTGTGGTTCTGGGTCCGTCCTCGGCAAGATACCTGAGCGACCTGCAACGTGCAGCCAAGTCCGAGGGCCTGATCCTCCAGATCCAGACTGCCATGCGCAAGGAGGAGGTGGCTCCAGCACTGCAAGCGGCCATGACCGATGCGGATGTCTTTCTTGCCGTGCCCGACAGTGTGGTCTTCAGCAGCCACATGGCCCAGTATGTCCTGATCGCAAGCTACCGCGCCGGCCTTCCCCTGGTGGGCTACTCGGCATCCCTGGCCAAGGCCGGAGCCCTGGCCAGTCTTCATGCCACCCCGGAGCAGGTCGGTCTGCAGGGCGCCGAGCTGATCCGGCGCGTGCTCTCCAAGCGGGGCAGTGTGCCCCCGCTCCAAGGTCCGGCCGGTTGTGAAATCACCGTCAATGAGAATGTTTCCCGGGTATTGGGCCTGCCCATGGACGGTCCCGGTCTGGAGCGCACCCTGTGTGACCAAGGGGGCAGACCATGAATGCCACGGGTTTCAGAAACCGGTTGCTTCTGGCGGCCTTGCTGCCGAGCCTGTTGGTGGCTGTTCTCCTGGCCGGCCTGTGGCTGAACTGGTCCACCGTTGCCCAGGAGAAGGCCCTCCAGCGCCGGGTGGAGGCCAGTGCCGCCCAATTGGCCACTTCCGCCGAATACCACCTCTTCAGTGGCGACAATGCCCGCTTGCGCCAGCTGGCTGCGGGCGTTCTGAAAGAGGATGCCGACCTGCTCTCCGCCTCCATCGTGGATATACAAGGCCATGTGCTGGCCAGGGAGTCCCGGGAGGGGGCCGGCGATGTCATGCGTGTCAGCCGCCCCATCCACCAGCATGCCGTGTTCCTGGATGACTATTACGGCGATATGCCCCCGGAAGATGCCGAGCGGGTCGCGGGCCATCTGCTGGGCCATGCGGTGCTGGAAGTCTCCCGGATCAATCTGGACCAGGAGCGGCATCGCTTGCTGTGGACAGGTGCTGGCATCATCCTGGCGGTATTGATCCTGGCAGGCTTCATGGTCATCTGGCTTTCCCGCAGCGTGACCGAGCCCCTGGGGCGCGTCATACGGATGGTGGATGCCATCGGTGCCGGGGATACCGGGGTTCGTCTCGCGTCGGACACCCGTTCCGTACTGTACCCCCTGGAAGAGGGCCTGAATCGCATGGCATCCCAGGTGGCGTTGAGCCATGAGGAACTCCAAGCCCAGGTCCGGGAGGCCACCAACGACTTGCGCCGGCAAAAGCGGCTCGCCGAACGGGAAGCCCGGGTCGACCCCCTCACCGGCATACCCAATCGCCGGGCCTTCATGGAGCGCCTGGAGTTGGAATTCGGCCGAGCCGTGCGTTACCAGCAGCCCCTGACGCTGATCATCGCGGACCTGGACTGGTTCAAGAGGATCAACGACCTCCATGGCCATGGTGCCGGCGACGAGGTCCTGAAGGCCGTGGCCCTGGGCCTGAGCGCTTCACTGCGCGACGTGGACTTCGTCGCCCGGCTGGGAGGCGAGGAGTTCGTGGTACTGATGCCCGATACCACTGGCGAGGCGGGCCGCCAGGCTGCAGAACGCATGCGCCAGGCCATCGCGGCCCTGCGGGTGGCCGTGGATGGCGAAGAATTGTCCTGCACCGCCAGTCTGGGCGTGGCGCAGCTGGACGATGATCGCAGGGAGATTCATGACGTGATGATCCAGGCGGACCACGCTCTCTATCGCGCCAAGACGGCTGGCCGCAACCGGGTCTGGCTCCATGCGGGGAGCGGTGTCCATGGCAATGGTGTGGAAGGGGGGCCGGCCCGGGGAGATGCCCCTCTCAGTGGAACAGCAGATAGCTGACGATGCAGCCGGCCAGTACCGCTACGAATCCCGGCAGGATATTCAACGCCAACTGCCTGCCACCGATGCTCCCGGCCAGTACACCTTTGAAGGCGATATTGGCGCCCAAGGCCAGAAGAATGACCATGACGGCCTGGGACGAGGCCAGATTGCCCAGGTTGAACAGGCGCAAGCCGGTCAGGGTGATGGCGTCCACATCGGTCAGGCCCGAGGCCAGGGCCACGGCGTAGAGACCGGCCTGACCGGCCATGTCGGTCAACCAGGCGGCTGCGAACAGGACTGCCGCGTATAACAGGCCGAAACCCAGTGCGGTCCTGATCTCGGCCGGATTCTTCATGTCCATGTCGGGCAGGTCGGGGCGGTCGGATATCCGACGCCAGAGATAGATGAAATAGCCCAGGCCCGTCAGTGCGCCGCCCGCCAGCATGGTGGACACGGGTATCCACAGGGCGGGAGCCACCACAGCCACCACCAGGCTGATCCGCACCAGCACCACCCAGTTGGCGATCAGGATCACCATGGCGGCAATACCGGCGGTGGCAGGGTTCTGTCGGGTGTGCCTGGAAAAAACAAGGGTGGTGGCGGTGCTGGAGGCGGCACCACCCAGAAGCCCGGTGAGCACGGCGCCATGGCGTTTCCCGGCCAGGCGCAGGGCCGCGTAACCCGCCAGGGACAGGCCCGAGATGAGCACTACCATCCACCAGACCTGGTAGGGATTCAACGCATCATAAGGACCGTAATTGACGTTGGGCAGCACCGGCAGGATGACGAACGAGAGCACGGCAAACTGAAGGATGGAAACCAGATCCTTGCGGGTGAGTTGCTGGCTCACGCCCCGCAGTTCGGCCTTGAAGTAGAGCAATATGGTGGTCAGGACTGCCAGGGTGATGGCCAGCTGCACATGCTCATACCAGATCAGTGCACCCAGGCCATAGCACACTACCACGGCGGCCACCGTGGTGGTGCCGGGATCGTCGTCCCCGTCATCCACGGCATGGACGGCCACCATCATGCCGCCCAGGACCAGCAGTCCGGCGCCCAGCATCCAGGGTGCCCCGGTCAGGGCCGACAGCATGGCCGAGAGGGTGCCCGCCATGGCAACCAGGGAAAAGGTGCGCAGGCCGGCCTTGGCCGTCGGGTTCCTTTCCCGTTCCAGGCCGATCAGCAAACCGATGGCCAGGCTGATGAGGAAGGGGCCAAGAGGCCCGAGGGTGTCCAGGAAATCATGCATCATCCGGCTCCCAGTGTTCCAGGGTCAGTTGCAGGGATCGCTGTCCGTTCCATTCATTGACATCCGGACGATATACCGCCCGGATGCGTTCCGGCATGGGCTCGTCATGGTTGAACAACATGGCGTCCGCATTTCCTTCGGAGGCCGCCAGTCTGAGTTTAAGATGCTTTTCCCCCACCAGCCGTTGGGACTGGACCCGGAAACGGCCGTGGAAGGCGGGGGCGGGAAAGGCCTGTCCCCATACCTGCTGATGGATGGCCTCTGCGCTGGCCAGGTTGAAATCCTCCCGAGCCAGCGCTCCGTCGGTGAGCAGCACCCGGGCCAGATCATGGGGGGTCAGCAATTCCCGGCATACGGCTTCGAACGCCTGCCTGAACTCCTCAAGGCGGACTTCCTCCAGGGTCAACCCTGCCGCTGCCGCATGGCCGCCGAACTGGCGCAACAGACCCGGTGCCAGCCGGTCTACCCGATCCAGGGCATCACGCAGGTGCAGGGCGGGTATGGAGCGGCCCGAAGCCTTGAGCATGCCGTCTCCCGCCGAGGCAAAGGCGAATACGGGGCGGTGGTGGCGTTCCTTGAGCCTGGAGGCCAGCAGTCCCACCACCCCCTGGTGCCAGCCCGGGTCATGCAGGCACAGGCTGTAGCCGTCGTCCACCGGCCATTGATCCAATTGTGCCAAGGCCTCCATCTGCATGCCCTGCTCGATTCCGCGTCGATCCCGGTTCAGCCGATCCAGCTCCCGGGCAAGGCCCTGGGCGGCGGTTTGATGACCAGCCAACAGGCACTCGATACCCAGGCCCATGTCGGCAATGCGCCCTGCGGCATTGAGCCGGGGACCCAGGACGAATCCCAGGTCACCCGTGGTCGCCTTCCCGGGGTCGCGACCGGCCACCCCGTACAGGGCCAGGATGCCCGGCTGGGCCAAGCCACGCCGGATGCGCGCCAAGCCCTGGGCCACCAGGAGCCGGTTGTTGGCGTCCAGCGGCACCACGTCGGCCACGGTGCCCAGGGCCACCAGATCCAGCAATTCGGCCAGATTCGGTTCGGCCTTGGAGCGGAAGGCGCCACGTCGCCTCAGTTCCGCCCTGAGTGCCATGAGGATGTAGAACATCACGCCCACGCCGGCAAGATGTTTGCTCGGGAAAGGGCATCCGGCCTGATTGGGGTTCACGATCAGCGCCTCCGGCACCGTTGGGCCCGGCAGATGGTGGTCGGTGATCAGGACGGGAATGCCCATATTTCGGGCTTCCTCCACGCCGGCATGGGCGGCAATGCCGTTGTCCACGGTGATGATCAGGTCGGGCTTCCGTTCGGCGGCCAAGCGCACGATCTCCGGCGACAATCCGTAACCAAATTCAAACCGGTTGGGCACCATGTACTCGACCCGGGCGCCCAGGGCACCCAGGCCCCGTACTCCCACCGCGCAGGCAGTGGCGCCGTCGGCATCGTAGTCGCCCACGATCAGCAGGCGTTCACCCTGGCTTATGGCATCGGCCAGGCGGTGGGCCGCCTCCTCGCAGCCCAGGAGCTGCGGGTAGGGCAACAGCTCGGCCAGGGAGCGGGGCATGTCCTGTTCCGAGGCTATTCCCCTGGCCGCCCACAAGCGTGCCAACAGGGGCGGGTGGCCGGCAGCCCGTAGGGTGGCGGCGGCAGGTTCGGGCCAGGCGCGGGTCTGGATGTTCAGCATGTACGAATATTCTGGGCCGCTGTTTGGTGTGTCTAGAGTAAATCATTATCATCCAGACATGGCTCATTATCTCCCTCTATCCCGAGTCGCCCGGCTGGTGGGCGTCAGTCGCGCCGAGTTGCAGCGCATGGTGCGCAATGGCGAGATGGATACCTACGATGGCCAGGTGGACATGGCCGAACTGCTACGGGTCTTTCCTGCCGTGCACTGGGAAGACGACGGGGAATACGCCCGGGTGGAAGAGATCAAGCGCAAGGCCTTTGGCAAGCGCATCATGGACCGGGTGCTGCCGGACAAGGAGGTTCTGGCGGAGCGATTGTTCGAGCTGGGCAAGGAGTTTGCCGGGGCCAAGTCCCTGCTGCTCCACTACGATCAGATCTTCGGCTGGCTGAATTGGAAGCTGGACGAAGTGGCGGAAGACGATCGGGCGTCCGCCGATGCCCTGATGTCCATCAAGATATGGTTGCGCCAGCAACTGGACGCCGCGCCCGATGAGGCCGCGCGCGGAAAGGCCCTGCTGGCGGAGGAGAGCGTGATGCGCGTCATGGCCGCCCGGGTACTGGTCCAGCCCAGTGGACACGAGTTCTTTGTCGAAGGCAACGACACCATCCTGGAAGCCGCCCTCAAGGCGGGGATTCCCCTGAATTACGGCTGCAGCAACGGCAATTGCGGCGACTGCAAGGTGCGCCTGTTGTCCGGGCAGGTGCGCAAGGTGCACCCCCATGACTTTCCCATTAAGGAAGCCGAGAAGTCGGCCGGTGCTTTCCTGATGTGTTCCTATGCCCCCATCACCGACATCGAAATCGAGGCGGGCGTGTCCGGGGCCGAGGATATCCCCCGGCAGGAAGTCACCACCAAGGTGAAATGGATCGAGCGTCTGAACGACGACCTGATCGCGCTGCACCTCACCACGCCTCGCAGCAAGCGTCTTCGTTTCCTGGCCGGTCAGTACGTCACCCTGGAGGCAGGGGGTGCCTCGGCTGACCATTATGTGGCCAGTTGTCCCTGTGATGATCGCCAGCTCAGTTTGCATGTGCGGCGGGACAACCGGCCATTCGCGCGCAAGGTATTCGACGATCTGCGCAAGGAGGATGTGGTCAACCTGAGCGGCCCGGCGGGCCGTTTTGTATTCAACATGGAATCCAGAGCACCTGTGCTCTTCATCGCCTTCGAGGAGGCGTTTGCGCCCATCAACAGCCTGATCCAGCACGCCATGTCCCTGGAACTCAGCGAGGCCATGCACCTCCTTTGGGTGGCAGAAGCCGGTGGCCATTATCGGGACAATCTCTGTCGTTCCTGGGCCGATGCCTACGACAATTTCCGCTATCTCCCCCTGGTGCGTCAGGGCGATATGCCCGCGTCCGCCGACATTCTGGCGGAGTTCCCTGACCTCTCTGGATTTGAAGTCTACGCTGCCGGCCCGGAAGCCTTCATTCGTGGCCTGAAGTTGGCTGCTCTTGCAGCAGGATTGCCCGAGTCGAGGTGGCACGGGGAAATCGTTCTCTGATAAGGTGGCAGATTGCGTGTTGCCTGGGCCGGCGTCATGAGTGATCGCATCTACAACGTACTTTTCATCTGCACTGCCAATTCCGCTCGTTCCATCATGGCGGAAATGATCATGAACCTGGAATCCCATGGTCGCTTTCGCGCCTACAGTGCCGGTGCGATGCCCCGTGGCCATGTGGATGACCACGTCATCGACCTGGGCCGCTCCCTGGGGTATGCCGTGGAGACCCTGCGTTCCAAGGGCTGGGATGAGTTTGCCGGGCCGGATGCACCCGACATGGACCTGATCATCACCTTGTCCGACACGGCAGCCGGCGAGGCACCTCCCCAGTGGCCCGGACATCCCGCCACCGCCCAATGGCGGTTTCCGGAACTGGTGGATGCCGAAATGACCGAGTCTGCCCGTGCGCTGGCCTTCCGCCAGGAGTTCCGGGAACTGGCGGAGCGCATTCGCCTTCTGTTGCTGTTGCCCACTACGAGTCTGGACCGGCTCTCTCTGGAGACCCATGCCCGGCAGGCCGGGGCGCCAGCATGAGTGCCCGGGTCATCGCGGTGGTCAACCAGAAGGGCGGGGCCGGCAAGACGACCCTGGCCATGTTGCTCGCCGGCGTCCTGGCCGAGAAGGGCAGACGGGTCCTTGTGGCCGATGCCGATCCCCAGAACACCGCCCTGCGCTGGGCAGGGGCCGGCGAGGGTTTCCCGGCTGCAGTGGAGGACCTGTCCGGGGAGGAAGGCAAGCTGCACAAGCACCTGCGTAAGCGCCTGGACGACTACGACTACATTGTCATCGACAGTCCGCCCCCAGCGCTCCAGTCACCCAGAGTGCCCTGAGGCTCGCCCACCTGGCCCTGGTGCCCGTGATTCCCTCGCCCCTGGACCTGTGGGCTTCCCTGCGCATACGTGAAGCCATCGCCAATGCACGGCACAAGAACCCCGGTCTCATGGCCCGCATCGTGGTCAACCAGGTGCAATTGAATACCGTGCTGGCACGGGAAGTCCTGGGCATGCTGCCAGAATTCGGTATACCGCTGCTGGCGGCGCAGCTGCGTCAACGCACCGCCTACCGGCAGTGTGCGGCCCTGGGGGGCACCCTGGCTACCCTGGGCACCCGGGCCGGCATTGCCGCAGTCGAAGTGTCCGCTCTGGGGCGCGAGGTGCGCGCCCTGTTGGGTTCGAGCCAGGCCTGAGTCGTCCCATGTCTGGCGCCATCAAGGACGAAACGTCGTGGCTGTTGGACTTCCTGCGTCATGGTGAGCCTGTGGGCGGACGCCGCTATCGTGGCCAGATGGATGACCCCCTGAGCGAAAAGGGTTGGGCAGAGATGGTGCGTGCCACGGCCGGTGATCGGCCCTGGACCGGCTTGGTGACTTCCCCCCTGTCCCGCTGCCACGCCTTTGCCGAGCACCTGGCGCGAGAAACAGGCTTGCCCTTGGCGCTGGAGCCCCGCTTCAAGGAGGTGGGCTTTGGCGCCTGGGAGGGACGCACGTCAGATGAGCTCAATGCGCTTGAACCCGGATGCGTGTTCGATTTCAAGCGCGACCCCGTGGCCTGTCGCCCGGCGGGAGCCGAGCCCTTGGCGGATTTTTACCGGCGTGTGTCGGAGGGTTTCGAGACACTGCTGGAGGGGGCTTCCGGGCGTCATCCCCTGGTGATCGCCCATGCCGGAGTCATGCGCATGGTGCTCTGCCATGTGCTGGGCCTGGCCCCGAGCCACGCCTACCGCCTCCAGATTGCCAGCGCGGCCCGAATGCGCATCCGCGTGGAAGTGCGCGGCAGCCAGCGGCATGCAGCCTTGCTATATCTGGGCGACCGGCCCTGAAGGGCGATCCAGCGCTCCACCCTGATGGGCTTGCCGGGCGCTCTGCCCGATGACTGTTCCGGGCCGTGGTCAGCATCGGCAGCATCCGCCATGACCCGGATCACCCCCGGGTCGAAAAAATCTGCTCCATGGATGTTGCGGCGCACAATGCATGGCTCTACCATAGATGACGATCGTCTGGATTCGATCTAATCTTCCAAGAACACACACCCCGAGGAGCAGGACTGGAATGAGCGACCTGAAGCAGAGGGCCCTGGATTACCATGAATTCCCACGGCCCGGGAAAGTCTCCGTTGAATCCTCCAAACCCTGTGCGACCCAGGGCGAGTTA
>DYHB01000094.1 GCA_020724415.1 Thiobacillus sp. | reverse complement strand
TTTGAAGACGGAATACGATCATCCCTGGGGTCTGACCCAGGTGGCGCCGGGTGTGGTGGTGCCTGCCGGCTCTGTGCACGCGATCCTGTCCGACATGAAGACCGTCAATATCAACCCCGGCCTTGGCTGGCGTCTGAACGACCGGGTGTCCTTGGGAGCCGGCATCAGCTTCCAGTACGTCGAGGCCGAGTTGTCCAAGTTCAATCCCACGTTGCTGGGGGGGCAGATCGTCACCATGAAAGGGGACGACACCACCTGGGGATACAACCTGGGGGTCATGATCAAGCTGGATGAAGCCAGTCGCCTGGGCCTGGCCTACCGTTCCAAGATGGATTACACGGTGGAGGGCACCCTAAGCGCCCCGGTGGCCAAACTGGCCGACGTCACGGCTGACGTCACCCTGCCCGATTCCCTTTCCATGGCCTATTTCCGCCAATTGAACGATCGATGGTCCATCAAGGCCGATGCCACCTGGACCGGGTGGAGCAGCTTTGATGAACTGGCTGTGGTGAACGCCCTGAATGGTGCCGCCATGGATGTCACCGAATATGACTGGAAGGACTCCTGGCGGGTGGGCCTGGGGGCGGATTATCGCGTGGATGATCAATGGACGGTCCGCCTGGGCGTGGCCAGGGATGAAACACCGGTGCGCAGTGCTGCCCTGTTGACTCCGGGCATTCCCGATGCCGACCGTACCTGGCTGGCCGTGGGCGTCCAGTACCGGCTGGGCAAGGGGACTGCCGTGGATGTCGGCTATGCCCACCTGCTCGTGGATGATGCCCCCATTGCAAGGATGACGCCGGTGCCCTTGGTGGGGCGTTTCGAGAACGGTGTCGATATCCTGAGTGTCCAATACACCCATACTTTCTGAAGCCAGATCCATGGGAGGACCTATGTCCGACTTCTCGCAGAATGATGGCAAGGGCGGCGCCTGGGCTGCCCGGCCTTTCGAGTACACCGCCAGGGACACCCTGTTCAGCGCGCTGACCGCAGCTGTGGCCCGGTTTGGGCGCCACGGGCGCGGCCAGTGGGAGGACATGAAGCCTGCCCGGTACAGTTATGGCGATTTGCTCAAGATCACATTGGCCTTGGGGCGCCTCTGTCAGAAAGTCACCCAGCCGGGCGAGCACGTGGGTGTGCTGATGCCCAACATGACCGCCACCGTCGGTCTCCTGATCGGCCTTTCTGCATACGGCCGGGTGCCCTGCATGATGAATTACACGGCAGGCACCGATGGCATGCAGAATGCCTGCCATGCCGCGGGCATCAAGACCATCATCACCTCCCGGGAGTTTCTCAAGAAGGCCAACATAGAATCGGAAGTGAGCGCCCTGGATCAGGTGAGCGTGATTTTCCTTGAGGACCTGCGGCCCCGGT
Source organism: Thiobacillus sp. (assembly GCA_020724415.1). Classification (GTDB taxonomy): domain Bacteria; phylum Pseudomonadota; class Gammaproteobacteria; order Burkholderiales; family Thiobacillaceae; genus JADJCP01. Next base: position 8,195 of record DYHB01000094.1, on the reverse strand, counting down.
TCAGCCTGGCCGACAAGCTCTGGCTCATGGGCTTTGCCTTGTGGTTTCCCGAGCGTGCCGTTCCCCGGGGCGACCCGGAAGCCCCGGCCGTGGTGCTGTTCACCTCCGGGTCGGAAGGCAAGGCCAAGGGTGTGGTCCTGTCCCACCGGGCCCTGCTGGCCAACGTGGCCCAGATACTGGCCTCGGTGCGCATCGACCGGAACGATGCCATCTTCAACTGCCTGCCCATATTCCATTCCCTGGGGCTGACGGCAGGTACCCTGTTGCCCATGGTGAGCGGCGCCCGGTTGATGCTCTACGTCAGCCCTCTGCACTTCAAGGTCATCCCCGAACTGCTGCGCGAGAAGGGAAGCACCATCCTGTTCGGTACCAGCACCTTCCTGCACCATTATGCCCAGCATGGCCGTCCGGAAGATTTCCGCAACCTGCGATTTGTCGTGGCCGGGGCAGAAAAACTGGCCGAACCGGTGCGCAAGGTCTGGCAGGAGCAGTTCGGCATCGAGATCATGGAAGGCTATGGGGCCACCGAGGCGGCGCCCGTGATATCGGTCAATCTGCCGGATGCCAAGTGCCAGGGCAGCGTGGGACGGCTGTTGCCGGGTATCGAGGCCCGGGTCATTCCTGTACCCGGTATCAACGAAGGGGGCGAACTTCATGTGCGTGGCCCCAACATCATGTCCGGCTATTACCGCTATGATGCGCCGCGCCGCCTGGAACCCCCCCATTCGGCGGCAGGCGCCGGCTGGCACAATACCGGCGACGTGGTCAATGTGGATGCCCAGGGCTATGTGCACATAGCCGGCCGCCTCAAGCGCTTCGCCAAGGTGGCTGGCGAGATGATTTCCCTGGAAGTGGTGGAGAACATTGCCCGGGCAGTATCCGCCGAGGCCATGCACGCTGCCACCTGCGTGGCCGATGTCAGCCGGGGGGAGTCCATCATCCTGTTCACCACGGATTCCGACCTCACCCGGGAGCAACTGACCTCGGCCGCCCGGGGCATGGGCTACCCGGAGATTGCCGTACCACGCAAGATCAAGGTGGTGGAAAGCCTGCCTCTGCTGGGCACCGGCAAGGTGGATTACATGGCCCTGAAGCAGTTCGGCACGGCGTGAAAACACCCGCTTGAAAGCGTTGCCGTGACCCCAATATCGGAATTGGTTAATATGTCAGCCGTTTTGATTGGAGATCACCATGCCGATTTACGCCTACAAGTGCGCGTCCTGCGGCCATGAGCAGGATGTCATGCAGAAAATGTCCGATGCCCCGCTCAGTGTCTGTCCCGCCTGTGGCCAGGACAGTTTCGCCAAGCAGTTGACCGCTGCGGGTTTTCAGCTGAAGGGTGGCGGGTATTACGCGACCGATTTCAAGGGTGGCTCCGCTCCGAAAAAGGATGAGGCGCCCGCTCCGGCCTGCGGTGCCGGCGGCTGTTGCCCCTGCGCCAACTGAGCCCGCCAACCCACAGCAAGAGGGCAAACGCTACGGCGTTTGCCCCTTTTGTTTATTGGTAAGAACCGAATGCTGCATTTGAAGCGCTATTTCATCACCGGCTTGCTCATCTGGGTGCCCCTGGGGATCACCCTCTGGGTCCTGGACGCCCTGCTGGGCGCCATGGATGCCACCTTGCTGTGGCTGCCCGAACACTGGCGTCCGGACCACTGGCTGGGATTTCGCCTGCCCGGCCTGGGGGTGATCCTCACCGGGGTGGTGATCCTCACCACGGGCCTCTTTGCCGCCAACCTGCTGGGACAGCGTTTGGTGGCGTGGTGGGAGTCCTGGCTCAACCGCATCCCGGTGGTGAAATCCATCTATGGCAGCGTCAAGCAGGTCTCGGATACCCTGCTGTCGGGCAATGGCCATGCCTTTCGAAAGGTGATGCTGGTGCGCTATCCTCACCCCGAGGCATGGTCCCTGGCGTTCCAGACCAACGTCCCCCATGAAGTTGCCGGCTCCCTCGGCCCGGATTATGTGGCCGCGTTCATTCCCACGGCACCCAGTCCGGTGAACGGCTTTTATTTTTATGTCCGGCGCGAGGAGACCCGCGAACTGGACATACCCGTGGATCTGGCCCTGAAATACATCGTGTCCATGGGTGTGGTGGCGCCCTCCAGGGCAAGGCCGGCGGCGGGCCCATCGCCTTTGATTGATCAATAAGGAAAAGACTCATGCGTACCCATTATTGTGGCGCCGTGACCGGCGCAGACACCGGCAACATCGTTACCCTCTGCGGCTGGGCTCACCGCCGGCGCGACCATGGCGGCGTCATCTTCATCGATCTGCGCGACCGCGAGGGTACCGTCCAGGTGGTGATCGATCCGGATACGCCGGAAGCCTTCAGGATTGCCGAGGAAAGCCGGTCCGAGTTTGTCCTGAAGGTGGTCGGCAAGGTGCGTCCCCGCCCGGCCGGCACCGAGAACCCCAGCCTGCGTACCGGCATGATCGAGGTGCTGACCCAGTCCCTGGAGGTGTTGAATCCCAGCCAGACGCCGCCCTTCCAACTGGACGACGAGAACCTGAGCGAAAACATCCGCCTCCAGTATCGCTACCTGGACCTGCGCCGTCCCACCATGCAGGCCAACATGATGCTGCGTTACCGGGTGGCCAAGCTGATGCGCGACTATCTGGACCAGCAGGGCTTCATCGACGTGGAAACCCCCATGCTGACCCGCTCCACCCCCGAGGGCGCGCGGGATTACCTGGTGCCGTCCCGGGTCCATGACGGCATGTTCTACGCCCTGCCGCAATCGCCCCAGTTGTTCAAGCAACTGCTTATGGTGGCCGGTTATGACCGCTACTTCCAGATCGTGAAATGTTTCCGGGACGAGGATCTGCGTGCCGACCGTCAGCCCGAATTCACCCAGGTGGACCTGGAGATGTCCTTCGTCGAGGAGAACGACGTCATGACCCTGGTGGAGGGCATGATCCGCGACACCTTCAAGAAGGCCAAGGACATCGACCTGCCGGATCCTTTCCCGCGCATGGCCTACGCCGAGGCCATGAGCCGATACGGCTCCGACAAGCCGGACCTGCGGGTCAGCCTGGAATTGACCGAAGTCACCGACGCGGTCAAGGACGTGGCCTTCAAGGTGTTCTCCGGTCCGGCCAACGATCCGGCCGGCCGGGTGGCCGCCCTGCGCATCCCGGGCGGCGCCAGCCTGACCCGGGGCGAGATCGACGGCTACACCGAATTCGTAAAGATCTATGGCGCCAAGGGCCTGGCCTACATCAAGGTCAACGACGTCAGCCAGTTGAATGAATCCGGCCTGCAATCCCCCATCGTCAAGAACCTCAATGAGGCAGCCTTGAAGACCGTCATGGAACGTACCGGCGCCCAGAACGGCGACCTGATCTTCTTCGGCGCCGACAAGGCCAAGGTGGTAAACGACGCCCTGGGCGCCCTGCGCGCCAAGGTCGGCCATGAGAAGGGGTTTGTCGACGGTCGCGAATGGGCGCCCCTGTGGGTGGTGGACTTCCCCATGTTCGAGTACAACGAGGACGAAAAGCGCTGGGACGCCCTGCACCATCCCTTCACCGCTCCCAAGGACGGCCACGAGGAATACCTTGCCAGCGACCCCGGCAAGGCTTTGTCCAAGGCCTACGACATGGTGCTGAATGGCTGGGAAGTGGGCGGCGGTTCCATCCGTATCCACCGAGAGGCGGTCCAGGAGAAGGTGTTCGAGGCCCTCAACATCGGTGAGGAGGAACGCCGCAACAAGTTCGGTTTCCTGCTCGACGCCCTGCAATTCGGCGCCCCGCCCCACGGCGGACTGGCCTTCGGCCTGGATCGTCTGGTGACGCTGATGACCGGGGCCGAGTCGATTCGCGATGTCATCGCCTTCCCCAAGACCCAGCGGGCTTCCTGTCTGATGACCGAGGCACCCAACGCCGTGGACGAAAAGCAGTTGCGGGAATTGCACATCCGCTTGCGCAACCCCGGCACCGCCGGGCCTGCCTGAGGCCGCCATCACCCCCCGGAAGGAGCTGCGTCTCATGGCGAATGATTTGGCTGCCGGCTTGAAACCCTTGCTGGACCGCCTGGGGGAGGGGGTGCTGGTGGTGGGGACGGACCGGGTCTGTCAGTTCATCAACCTGGAGGCCGCACGCATCCTCGCCCTGGCGGTTGAGGACTGCCTGGGGCAGCCGGTCACGGAGGTCATGCGTTGGGCCGGCCGTGGCCAACTCCCGGCCTTGGAGACATGTTTCGAGTCGTTGCGTCAGGACCCGGCACTCGAATTCCATTCGGATCTGGAATCCCTTCGACGCGGCAACTCGGCGGTGTCTGTGGAAGTGGACGTATTGGCCTACCTGGAATCCGGGCAATTCCAGTCCTATCTGATCCTGCTGCGGGATGTCACCGAAACCAGCCGCCAGGCCCGGGCCTTCCATGCCAGCATCAAGAGCTTCCGGGCCTTGTTTGACAGTGTGCCCGAAGCCATCTTTTTCCTGACCAGGCAGGGCAAGGTGGTGGATGCCAATGCCGGGGTGCACAGGACCTATGGCATCCCGCCGGCCAGGTTCATGGGCAAATCCCTGGACAACATCCTGGCTCCGGATCGCCATGGGCCGGGATTTCTGACCCAACGGGCAGCCGTGGCCTTCGACCAGGGCATGCAGCATCTGGAGTTTTGGAGCCGGGGCCGATCTGGCGAGGGCTTCCCGGCCGAAATCTACATGTATCCCGCCGACTATTTTGGCCAGTCGGTCATCATGGCCATTGTCCACGACATCACCCTGCGACGACGTCACGAGGATGCCCTGATCCTGGCCAGGGATCAGGCGGAACAGGCGAGCAGGATGAAGAGCCAGTTCATGTCCAACATGAGTCACGAATTGCGCACGCCCTTGAATGGCATCATCGGCATGGCCGACCTGTTACTGGAATCCGATCTTGGGAATGAGCCCCTGGACTATGCCGCCACCATTCGGGATAACGGTCTGGCCCTGTTGGGTATCGTGAACAATGTCCTGGACCTGGCCCGGCTGGAGACCCAGGAGTACAGGCTGGAAGAAACGGATTTTCTTCTGGATATGCTGGTGGAGTATCTGGCCCAGCGCTATGGGCCACCATGCGCCGCCAAGGGCTTGGAGTTCCGAGGCTATGTGGACCCAGACCTGGCCGGGTTGTATACGGCCGACGAGGCGGCCTTGACCCGTGTACTGAGCCTGCTGTTGGACAATGCGGTGAAGTTCACCGAGCATGGCTTCGTGGAGCTGCGCCTGGAGGCGGTGCAGCAAGATCAGTCCGGCCCTGCCGTTCGGGTGCATTTCTCGGTGCTGGACTCGGGAATGGGCATGACGGAAGTGGTCCGTGAGCGCATTTTCCACCCCTTCGTTCAAGGTGATGGGTCGGCTACCCGGGCCCAGGGCGGCCTCGGGCTGGGCCTCAGTATTGCCCGAAACCTGATCCAGCGACTGGGCGGGGAATTGGAGCTGGAAAGCGCGCCTGGCCAAGGCAGCCGCTTTTACTTTGGCCTGGATTTGCAGCGTGACCCACCGGCGGCCTGAAGTCATGTGCCGACCAGGCGGGGAACATGCCGAAGAGGCTAAAGTTTCTGCGGCCCTTGCCGTAATGAAATACATCATGAACACACAAGAGGTTCCATAATGAGCGCCCCTGGAGGTGATTTTTCCCTGCCCCATTCCACCGCAGCACGGCCTGACCTGGACTGGAGCCAGATTCGCGAAACCATCCTGATGATCAACCTGGCCATGGCCCAGATCGAGATGGCGCTACGGGATTCCAGCGGGTCAGTGGAAGTGCTCACCAATTCATTTACCGGCATGTACGGCAACCTGATGGCCCTGGTGGAATCGGCCCATCACTTGCCGGATTCGCCGGTCAAGCAGGAAATCGAGGAGGCCGGCACTGCGGTATCGGCCCAAATGCAGCAGGCCATCGTGGCGTTCCAGTTCTATGACCGCCTGACCCAGCGCCTGTCCCATGTGTGTCGCAGCCTGGAAGACCTGGGTGGCATCGTCAATGACCCTGCACGGCTGTACAACCCCTTCGCCTGGAATGCCCTGCAGCAGAAGATTCGTTCCAAATACAGCATGGAGGACGAAAAACTGATGTTCGACACACTGGTCAGCACCGGCAGCGTGGAGCAGGCCCTGCAGCTGTACGTGGAACGCAAGCAGAGCGAGGCCCAGGCGGACACGTCGTCCGACATCGAATTGTTCTAGTCGGGCCCGGGTCGGATTGGACTGCGCACATTGACCGTCAAGCCCTGGAAGATACCGGTATCGGTCCTGGTGGTGATCCATACCCCGGCACTGGGCATGCTCCTGCTGGAACGGGCGGATCACCCCGGCTGGTGGCAATCGGTGACCGGCAGCCAGGATCCGGGTGAAAGCCTGGCTCGAACGGCTTGGCGGGAACTGGACGAGGAAACGGGGCTCGGCCCGGAGGACGGCCTGCTCGTGGACATGGACTATAGCCACGATTTCGAAATCTACCCCTGCTATCGCCATCGCTATGCCCCCGGAATCACCCACAACCGGGAACACGTCTTCGCATTCAGCGTTCCGTCGGAACGGTCTGTGCGCCTTGCCCCCAAAGAACACCTGGCCTGGCAGTGGCGCCCCTGGCAGGAAGCGGCCGATCTCTGCTTTTCGCCCAGCAATGCGGAAGCCATCCGGCGACTGGCCCGGGACCGGGCTCAACTTTTTGCGGGGGCTGCCGTTAACGACTTACAGCGTCCGGAGGCTTCTCCATGAAAATTGCGTACCTGTTGCTTCTGCTGCCTGCCCTGGTGGCCTGTGATGTGGTCTACGACCGCATGGGCATACCCGTGCCCGAAAAGGTGGAAGCCGAAGGCAAGGCCATTGGCAGTGCCTGCCGTCACGCAGGCCGGGGACTGGAAGATTGTTATGCCCTCAACCCGAAGGCGGATAAGGCTGCCATTCATGGGGGCTGGAAGGAAATGAACGAATACATGATCAAGAACAAAATGGAGTCCATGGCACCTGAAATCGCCAGATCCGGGCCCAAAAAAGCCAACCCGGCCCCCGCCGAAGATGCCGCCAGCAAGGAAGCGGAGCCCCCTGCCGGGAATCCTCCGCCAGGGGAATCGGCAGCCAAGAAATAGACCGCCGGCACCGGACGGCTGTTCACGGCTTGGATCAACCTGCGAGAGCAAGACGGCATAAAATAGAGGGCATGAAACCCATCCTCAACATCGCCAGCTACAACATCCACAAGGGCTTTTCGTTCTTCAACCGCCGCATGGTGGTCCATGAGGTTCGGGATCGGCTGGCCGACATGAATGCTGATATCGTTTTCCTCCAGGAAGTCCTGGGGGAGCATGCCGCCCACGCTGGCCGCATCCACAACTGGCCTGAAAAACCCCAGCATGAGTTCATTGCCCAGGGGATCTGGACCGACTTTGCCTATGGCAAGAATGCCGTGTACGACCATGGCCACCATGGCAATGCCATCCTGTCCCGTTACCCCATCCTGCGCTGGGACAACCTGGATATCTCGGCCCACAGCTTTGAGCAGCGCGGGCTCTTGCACTGTGAACTGGGTGTGCCCGACCTGGATCAGCCCCTGCATGCCATCTGCCTGCACCTGGCCCTGACCGAATCAGGGCGGCGCAAGCAGTTGCAACGGCTCTCCGAACGTATCCGTGATCTCGTGCCGGACAGTGCCCCATTGATCATTGCGGGAGATTTCAATGACTGGCGCCAGCGGGCCGCCCGCCACCTGGCCCATGACCTGGGACTGCGCGAAGTGTTCGAGTCGGCCCATGGGCGCCTGGCCCTGAGTTTTCCGGCTGCCTTGCCCATGTTCGCCCTGGACCGGATCTATGTGCGGGGTTTTCACGTGGCCGGGGCCCGGGTCATGCATGGTGCTCCCTGGCGGCGACTCTCGGATCACGCGGCCTTGACTGCTCAATTGCAGCGGTCCTGATCCCGGACTCATGCCCACGGGCAACCGACTGGCCCTGCTGGAGAATGGCCAGGCCTTCTTCCCGGCGCTGCTGGCGGCCTTGGCCGGCGCCCGGCGCGACATACGCCTGGAAACCTACATCTTTGAACTGGATGGTACCGGCACGGCGGTGGCCGAGGCCCTGATCCAGGCGGCCTTGCGCGGTGTGCGTGTCCATCTGATGATGGATGGCGTCGGATCCCGGGCCTTCACTCCGGAAATGCGGGACCGCTTCCGGGCTGCGGGCGTGCATTACCTGTTCTACCGC
>DYHB01000093.1 GCA_020724415.1 Thiobacillus sp. | reverse complement strand
AATGGTATGGCTACGTGTTGGAGCGTGACCGGGGCAACTGGATCGTGACCACGGTCATGGATTTCAAATGGCCCAAGGCCGAACCCAAGGTGGTCCACCTGCCCATCTATCTCACCACACGGCTCTCCACTGAACGGGGTGGCGAACCCCTGACCCGGTCGGTGTGTAGGGGCGCGAGCAATGGGAACGATGACGAGGGCATGGTGGTGGTGGATAGAGCCAACGAAGCCTGCCGGGTGGACCGGCACCGGCAGTTGTTCGCCATCGACGATGGGGTGGCCGACAACGTGGAGTACCTGGACGCGGCGCTGTTGGCCGGCCCCCGTCGACCCGTGACCGAATGGATCATGCATTATTGGCGGGGCGTCATCCAGCAGGTCTGGTCGCGTCCGGATGGCAGTTTCCAGTTGCGGGTACTCATCACCGATCTGGCCGGCCAGCCGGGGGAGATGGACGAAGAGGACGTGGACCTCTACAAGAAGAACGACGTGGTGTATGAGCTGGAATTGCATCACAACGAGTCCCGGGGCAACCAGATGTTCCGGCCCGTGGAGGTGCTGGGTGTGAAGCTTTACAAGGCGGTCTATACCGGGGCGCCGCCCACCACAGTGGCCCATGAGTTCGGCCACAGCCTGGGCCTGGATGATGAATACCCGCAAAGCAAGAATCCGAAAGAGGACAGGGATTGCACCGCCCTGACCGGGTATGGTGTTCTTTCACCGCAGTGGGCCTACGCCATGTGTGATGACTGGGACCGGAGCGGTGCCTGGAGCAGTCCGACCCGTGTCGGCCAGCAGACGGTCAAGTCGGTCTATCCCTGGCTCATCACGCAACGCTATTCCATCGGCAACGAAATCCGTCACTGCAAGGAGGATACCCAGTGCAACAGCGGCGAGTACTGCAAGAAGCCGCTGCTGGGGGTAAACCGGTGTGTGCCCGCCAAGGCCTTGGGGGATGGCTGCACGGCAGACAAGCAGTGTGCCTCGCCGGCCGTGTGCATGCCCAAGCCCTTCGGAAAATGCATCCTGGAAGCCTCCAAGCGTCAGGGGGAGGCCTGCATCAACAACAAGGAGTGCATGACCGGGGTGTGCAACGGTGGGATCTGCGTGTGCTCGGAGGATACCCATTGCAGCAATGGGTATTGTGACAAGGGCACCGTGTCCATCGGCGCCAACCAGTGCAAGGCATTCAAAGCCAATGACGAAGGCTGTACCCGGGCGGGCCAGTGTGCCTCCGGCCGGTGCTACCTGGGCAAGTGCAAACCCCAGGACGAGTGCAGCGAGGATGCCAATTGCAGCGGTGCGCGATATTGCGACAAGGGTACGTTGAGCGTGGGGGTGAACCAGTGCGTGGCCCTCAAGGCCAACGACCAGAGCTGCACCCGGGCGGGCCAGTGTGCCTCCGGACGTTGCTACCTGGGCAAGTGCAAGCCCCAGGACGAGTGCCAGGAGGATCGTGACTGTCGCAGCAACCAGTATTGCGACAAGGGCACGGCCGGCATCGGTCGGAACGTATGCAAGACGGACAAGGCCCTGGGGGACGCTTGTTCTCGCGCCGGTCAGTGTGCGTCCAATTGCTGCAAGGTGCACAACTTCAAGTTGCAGTGCCGGCCGTCGTCGAAATGTAATTGAGGTGCCGGTCACCCGGGGCCGTGGGCCCTCGGGTGCCTGGCAACGGATCAATCCATGGCACCGCCCAGGAGGGGGTACGCGGCCGTTCGTCCATTGTGTGCCGGCATGAGTTGTGAATCAATTCACAACTCATGCCCGTTCATGCATGATGATTTGCAAGGCCATGCCGGGCGCAAAGACCCGCTGCCAAACGCACCAACGGGTGCGATGGCTAAATAGAACAATCAACAGAACAACCTGGAGGTGGCTGTACTCGCATTTCAATGCCTGTGTTTTCCCGGGGCGCCTGGTGACCCGGCGACTGTATTTCCATCTCTTTGGGTCTGGATCACGACCCGTTTTGAATGGGTGATCCGAAGGCTGACCTGACGTGCCTGTGCCCGGACTTGAGCCCGGCATGACAACTCGTCACGGGTCGGCGAATTCAAATCCATGCGGGTACCTCACGGCCCGCGACAAGGAGGTGTCGGAATGAAAAGCAAAGCCATCATTACACGTCGGGGCGTGGCCTCGGCCGAGGGTGTGACGGGTATCCAGGGGACCGAGGCCGCACGTTTGGGGCTCCAGGTACGCCAGCAATTGGCCCAGGGCACCCTGGTGACCGGAGACCCGAAAAAGTTGGCCGCTCTGGAAAAACAGGGGTATCGGGTCAAACTGCTGGCGGATGCCAATATCCTGCAGATGGGCGCGTATCGCATAGACATTCTTGAGAACCTGCCCAAGGTGCCCGCGGCCCTGGAGGTGCCCAAGGCCCTGCAAAAGACCTGGCCGCACCATGTGCTTCAACTGGCTGCGCCGCCCAGCGAAGACTGGATTCGGGTCCTGGAGGCCATGGGCGTGGAGGTGGTGGATCCCATGCCTCCCTATGGCTTGTTCGTGCAGGCGAGTCCGGAGCAGGTGGCAACATTGCGCCAGTTGCCCTTTGTGGAATGGGCCGGTCCCGTGAAGCCGGCCTATCGGCTGTCGCCCAATCTCCAGGGGCGCAAGGGGCGACTCCAGTACGTTCATGTCAGCGTCTATCCGGTCACGGCCCTGACGGAGGTCAAGGCGCTGGTCGAGGCACAGGGCGGAAAGGTGATCAGCCAGGAGGAACAAAAGGCGGCCTTCGGGGCCAGCCAAGGAATACTGCTGGTAGAAATGAATGCCTCGGACCTGCCAGCGCTGGTGCGCCTGCCGGCCACGCGCTGGGTGGAGTTCCAGGGCGCGGATGATCTGTTCGATGAGCGCTCCTGCCAGATCGTGGCCGAAAACCTGACGGGCGCCGCGGCGCCCAACAATGCGCCGGTGGCCGGGTACCAGGCGGCTGTGCTGGACCCTGTCACCGGCCTGGGTCTGTCGGGGGCGGGGGTGACCATCGGGATCGTGGACTCGGGCGTGGATACCCACAACAACGCCACCTTGCAGGCGGATCTGGCCGGCCGCATGGCCTTTTTCGTCGATGCCTCCGGAGGCGCGACCACGGTGGATACCAATGGCCATGGTACCCATGTGGCCGGCATCGCCGTGGGCAATGCCGCGACGGGTGATACGGACCCGCAAGGCTTCCTGCTGGGCCAGGGGGTGGCGCCCGGCAGCCAGTTCGGCAGCGTGAATCCCATCGGTACCGGCGGGCCCTTCATGACCGATGACACCCGGGTCCAGAGCGTGGTCAACAATGGCGGCCAGGTGATGAACAACAGCTGGGGTGTCACGGGTGGCGCGGGATCCGGCTATACCGCCCGCTCCAGAACCTATGACCAGCGGGTCCGCGATCCCGATTCGGGCGCTGCCGGCCTGGAATATCTGGTCATTGTCTCCGCAGCGGGAAATGACGGCCCCAATCCGGGCACGATAGGAGCTCCCTGGGAAGCCAAGAACCCGATCGTGGTGGGCAATTCCCTCAACTCCCGGCCGGGCGAAGGGGACCTGGACGACATCCGCGGTTTGAGAACCTCGTCCAGCCGGGGACCGGCGGTGGATGGGCGCATCCTGCCCACCATCGTGGCGCCGGGCACGGACATCATCGCGGCTCGCCACGCGACCGGCACCCGTCCGGTCTACAACGATACCGGGGGCAATGCCCACAACGCCCATACTTCGATGAGCGGAACCTCCATGGCGGCGCCCCATGTGGCCGGCCTGTGCGCCCTGCTGATCGAGTGGTGGCGCAACCGCACCGGGGGACGAAACCCCAGTCCGGCCCTGCTCAAGGCCCTGCTGGTGAATGGCGCCATCGATCAGGCGGGAGGGGATACCCGACGTGTGGATGGTGCCGGCAACCCGGTCCTGATCGCCAACATACCCAATGGGGACCAGGGCTGGGGACGCGTCAGCCTGGAAAACATGGTGTTGCAGGCACCGGATTCCGATCGGGGCCCGAAGCTATTCTCGGATCAGCGCCATGCCTTTACCGCCAGTGGGCAGGAACACACCATCCGCATAGCCCCCGTGGATACGGGGCGCCCCCTGCGGATCACTCTGGCCTGGACCGATGCCGCGGCTGCGGCCGGTGCCAACCCTGCCCTGGTGAATGACCTGGACCTGGAAGTCACGGAAGTGGCTACGGGTACCGTGTTCCGGGGCAATGTATTCGCCAACGGCTTTTCCACGTCCGGCGGCGCCTTCGACAACCGCAACAACGTCGAATGTGTCTACATCCAGAATCCCTCCGGCACCTATGAGGTGTCGGTCATTGCGGCCAATGTCGCCGCCAGCGCGCGTCCTGATCTGGCGTCGCCCTGGCAGGACTTTGCCCTGGTGATGGACAATGCCGAGGCGCCGGCCGCGGCCCCGGTCAGCGTGGTGCCCGTCATCGATAGATCAGGCAGCATGGTGTCCTCTGGCTATGTGGACATCACCCGGATCAGCAGCAAGCAGTTCATCGACCTTATGGGTATCGACGACCGCCTGGGCGTGGTGAGCTTCGGCTCCACGGCGCGGGTGGAGTACCCTCCTGGCGCCGCGCCCGCTCTGCAAACCATCGCGGGGCAGCCCGAGCGGGATGCCGCCAAGTCGGAGATCGACGGCATCAGCTTTAGTGGCTGCACCTACATGGGCGCCGGCATCAACGAGGCCCGGGATCTCCTCATGCCGGCGACCGGACGGCGGGCCATGGTGCTGCTCACGGACGGGTATGACAACAAGGGTTGCCAGGCCTCCAATCCGGCCCGCCCCTCCGCCCTGGACGCGGTGGCCGGTCTGCCCGCCGACATGCCCGTCTATACCTGCGCCATGGGGCCGGCATCGGATCAGGCCCTGCTGGAACAGATAGCCGAGGCGACCGATGGCCGCTATTTCTACATGCCCTCCATCGATGACCTGTTCGAGATCTACAACTACATCCGGGGCCAGATCACGGGTGAGGCACTGGTCGTGAATGATTCGGCCATGGCTTCGAGCAGCCGCATGGCGGCCTTTGTTGATGCCCAGGCCACCGAGGCCACCTTCACCGTGGCCTGGGCCGAGCCCCGGTTGCGCTATGTGACCGGTGACCCGCGCAAGACCAATGAAATCAGCATCCGCTTACGGGACCCACGCGGCCGGCTGGTGCACGCCAACGATGGCTATGTGCGTCGATTGATCGGGCAAGGGTACGTGGCCTTCCGGCTGAACGATCCCATGCCCGGGCAGTGGCACGTGGAAGTGGCGACGGCCAGACGGACGCATACCCGCTATACCGTGGGCGGGTTCGTGCGCTCGCCCTTGCGCCTGGTGATCGCCAGTCGTCCCTTGCGTGTCCTGGCCGGGGCCCCCTTGGGCATTGCCGCCCAGATGTACGATGACCAGCGCCAGATCGCAGGATTCAAGGCCAGTGGCCTGGTACGTGCGCCCTCCCTGGGGATCGGGCGTCTTCTGGAGCGGTACAAGACTCCGTTGCGTGGCCTCCGTCCCCAGAAGATGCCGGGTGGCGATGGTTTGCCCACGGACATCGCGCAACTGATGGCCTTGAGAAGCGCGATGCTCAAGACCGACAAGCCGGACCTGTTTGCCCATGAGACCCATCCGCTTGCCATGCGGGCGGCCAGTCAGGGGGAACTGGCCCGGTTCAAGCTCGCCGATTCAGTCTCCCCGGCCGTCGTGTCGGGTGTGCCCGAGGCCGTGTTTTCCCGGTTGAGCCGTCCAGTGAGCGCCATGTTTGGCTTGGCAGAGCCCAGGGTCACATCATCAGCCAGGGCAAATCCGCTCCCGTCGACGAACAGTGCGGCCACCCTGGTCGGCCATCTCGAGGCTACCCGGCAACCGGGCAGTTACAACGTGGTGGTCACTGCCCAGGGTACTTCGCCCACGACGGGTACACGCTATGTGCGCAAGGAGCTGGTGAGCGTACTGGTCCGCTAGCTGGCTGGCCCCGGGGTGGCCGATAGGCGTCGCCCCGGGCCATGCATGGCATCAGGCGCGAAGGTCTGCGGTTTATGGGCCGCTTCGTGGCAAGATGCTGGCTTGTGCACGCAATCAAGCCCTCAACCATGGCCAAGGACAAGACTCTTTACACATGCAGCGAATGCGGCGGCCAGAGCCCCAAGTGGCAAGGGCAGTGCCCCCATTGCCTGGCCTGGAATTCCCTCAGCGAAGCGGTGGCGGAGGTGCAGACCCGGCGCTTCAAGAGCCTGGCGGCCAAGGGCGAGGTGCAGCGTCTGGCCCAGGTCCAGGCCCGGGAGACGCCCCGCATTGCCACGGGCTTGTCGGAATTTGACCGGGTCCTGGGCGGGGGGCTGGTGCCGGGCGGGGTGGTACTCATTGGCGGTGATCCCGGCATCGGCAAGTCCACCCTGCTGCTCCAGGCCCTGGCCATCCTGGCCCAGGGGCTGCCTACCCTGTATGTGAGCGGGGAGGAGTCGGCGGATCAGATCGCTCTGCGGGCCAACCGCCTGGGCCTGGGGGATACGGATATTCCCATCCTGACCGAAATCCGTCTGGAGGCGATTCTGGGTACCTTGCAGGGCGAAAGGCCCCAGGTGGCCGTGGTGGATTCCATTCAGACGGTCTACACCGAGGCCCTCAGTTCGGCGCCGGGCAGCGTGTCCCAGGTGCGGGAGTGCGCCCAGGAGTTGACCCGCCATGCCAAGCAGACGGGCACCACGGTGATCCTGGTGGGCCATGTGACCAAGGAAGGCACCCTGGCCGGGCCCCGGGTGCTGGAGCACATCGTGGATACGGTGCTGTACTTCGAGGGGGATACCGGGTCCAGCTTCCGCCTGATCCGGGCCTTCAAGAACCGCTTCGGGGCGGTGAACGAGCTGGGCGTGTTCGCCATGACAGACAAGGGCCTGAAGGGGGTGAACAATCCTTCGGCCCTGTTCTTGAACCGGTCCGAGCGGGAAGCGCCGGGGTCCTGCGTGGTGGTCACCCAGGAAGGCACCCGGCCGCTGCTGGTGGAAATCCAGGCCCTGGTGGATACGGCCCATACGCCCACGCCCCGGCGCCTGACCGTGGGGTTGGACCCCAATCGTCTGGCCATGTTGCTGGCGGTACTGCATCGGCATGGGGGCATGGCCTGCTTCGACCAGGACGTGTTCGTCAATGCCGTGGGCGGGGTGCGCATCACCGAGCCGGCGGCGGACCTAGCGGTGCTGATGGCGGTGGTGTCCTCCATGCGCAACCGGGCCTTGCCCCACAAACTGGCGGTGTTCGGCGAGATCGGGTTGTCGGGGGAGATACGGCCGGTCCAGCGCGGCCAAGAGCGTTTGAAGGAGGCGGCCAAGCTGGGTTTCACCCAGATTCTGGCCCCCAAGGCCAACCTGCCCAAGCAGGCGCCGGCGGGGGTGACCGTCAAGGGCGTGGAGACCCTGGCCGAAGCCCTGGAATTCCTGCGCGGTCTTTGATTCAGGGACCGGGTGGTTCCCGGGTCAGACGTGCCGCCAGGGCGGTGACGGCCACGGCGCCGGCCATGAGGGCGAAGGCGATGCCGAGCTGGTTCAAGCGTTCGGGCGCCAACAGCAGCAGCAGGCCCAGGCCGCCCATCATCACACCGGACATGAGTTTGAGCAGCCGTCCCTGGCGCTCGGTGAGCCGGCGCGCGCCCAGGCTGGCCACGAAAGCCAGGACAATGATCAGCAGGGGCAGCACATAGACGGCGTTGTACAGGGCCAGGTACAGGTAGTGCTGGCCGGTGCCGCCGGTGTGCAGGGTCAGGATGCGGGTATAGACCATGGGAAAGCCGGCGGTGCAGAGCAACTCGTAGACGTTGGCGGCCACGGCCAGCAGGACGGTGGCGGCCAGCATGGCAGGCAGGTTGCCGGCGGCCAGGATGGCCCGGCCCCGGCGGAAGATGTCCGCCTTGCGGGATTCCGGAATGGACAGGCTGAGGCCTTTCTTGAAGGCAAAAAAATCCTTCACGTTGATGATTCCGATCACCAGGGCCAGGGCGCCCGCCGCCGCCGTGATCCAGGCCAGGCCGCCCATGAATTTGAACAGGTTCAGCCAGGCGGCCATGAAAGCGAAGTACATCAGGCCCGACACGAGCACGAAGACGCTGCCGATCAACAACATCCGGTGCCGGTCCCGCTGGTGGGTGAGCAGGGAGAGCAGGAACAGCAGCACGAAGAAGGCACAGGGGTTGAAGGCGTCCATGCCGGCGATGAGCAGGGTGAGCGCCGGCAGGGAGAGGTGGTCCGGGTTCACCGCGCCGATCAGGGGCAGGATCAGGGAGGCCGGACGGGCCACATCGGGTTGGGGTGTCGAGGGGTCCCGGCACGACTCCAGGGCGGCCAGCAGGGCTTGGCCGGTGGTCTGGGCCGAATCCCAGCCCACTTCCATCCGACCGCAGAAAATGAAGGCCGGCACGGATTGGGCATCCCGGCCCAGGCTGGCGGCCAGGTTCAGGTAGGTCTGGACATGGTCCGGGTGACGGCTCAGCTCCAGGTCATGCAGACGTATCCAGGGGTGTTGTTCGGCCAGGGCGCGCACATGGGGTCGGGCATCCTGGCAATGGGGGCAGGTCTCGGACCAGAAGAAGTACAGATGCACCCGGGTGGCCCCCGCCTCGTCCTGGAAAGTCCAGGCCACGGGGGCCTGGGCCAGGACGGGCGAGGACCACGGCACCGTCAGAACGGCCAGGACCAGCCAAGCCGATGTGAAGAAAACGAAAGCCCGGTATACCCGTCTCATGCCTTGAGGATAGCGCAGCCAGCCGGGGCCGCCAGCCCCTCATGAGGGTGGGAAAACCCGCCGGATGCGGAGGGAGATTCTGATGGCCTGTGGTTTATTGCAGGGCCAGGCCGGGGGTCCAGATCATCAGCCGACCTCGGATCTCACGAGCCTCCGGACTCAACAGGTCAGTCAGGGCCTGGGCCAGGGCTTCCGGGGTGGGCAGAGCTTCCCGATCCTCGCCCGGGTGGGTGCGGGCGCGCTGGGGGCTGGCCATGGGGCCCGGTATAACCAGATTCACCCGGGGGGCGGTGGGTGCCGCCCATTCCTCGGCCTGTATCTTGAAATAAGCCTCCAGGGCCGCCTTGGAGACGGCGAATCCCCCCCAGTAGGCGGCGGGGGCATGGCCGTGGCTTTCGCCGATCAACACGACAGCCGGGTCTGGCGCGGCAGCCAGGAGACGCTCGCAGGCCCGGTTGATGGCGGCGGGGGCGATGCAGTTGACCTGGATCTGTTCCTGCCAAGCGGCCACGGTTTGCAGATTGAGGGGGCTGGGCGGCTCACCCAGGACTGCGCAGTGGACGATGCCGTCCAGGCGGCCGATCTGGGTGGCCAGGGCCTGGGCCAGGAGTTCGTAGTCCCGGTCGGCGGCGGCATCCAGATCCATGGGAAAAAGGGCAGGCATGGGGGCGCCCCGGGCCAGGAGGGCATCGTAGGTTTTCTCCAGCTTGGCGGTGGTCTTGCCCAGGAGGACCAGGGTGGCGCCCCGGTCACCCAGGGCCAGGGCCACGGCTTGGCCCAGGCCCTGGCCGGCGCCGGTGACCAGATAGACACGATCTGTGAGAGGTGATTCAGAAATGGTGTGCGTGGTGTTCATAGACTGTCCAATATCACGCGGGCGCATT
>DYHB01000092.1 GCA_020724415.1 Thiobacillus sp. | reverse complement strand
TGGCCGAGGAACGCACCATGGCCGGGCCGCCGATGTCGATGTTCTCGATCGCGTCTTCCAGGGTGCAGCCGGGCTTGGACACGGTCTGCACGAAGGGGTAGAGGTTGACGCACACCAAGTCGATGTTGCCGATGCCGTGCGCCTGCATGGTGGCAACATGCTCGGGCAGATCGCGCCGGCCCAGGATGCCACCGTGGACCTTGGGGTGCAGGGTCTTGACCCGGCCATCCAGCATCTCCGGGAATCCGGTGTAGTCCGACACGTCGATCACCGGCAGGCCCGCGTCGCGGATGGACTTGGCGGTGCCGCCGGTGGACAGCAGTTCCACACCTTGTTCATTCAGGGCCCGGGCGAAGTCCAGCAGGCCGGCTTTGTCGGAAACGGAGAGGAGGGCGCGTTTGATCATTTTTTCTGGGTCGGTTGGTTGAATGGCTGGCTGAATGACTGACTGTACGGCCTGGGGCAAGTCTTGGCGAACCTGGGTTCGCGCCTACTTGATTCCGTGTTGCAGCATTTTCTTGCGCAGGGTGTTGCGGTTGATGCCCAGCATGTCGGCGGCGCGGCTCTGGTTGCTGCCGGCGCGGTTCAGTACCATTTCCAGGACGGGTTTCTCAACGCAGTTCATCACCATGTCGTAGACGTTGGACGTGGGCTCGCCGTCCAGGTCGTGGAAATACTGCTCCAGTACCTTGCGTACGCAGGCCGCCAGTTCGCTTTCGTTCACCCCGTGGGTCATCCCATCTTCTCCGTCTGTTTCTCGTTTATCAAGCGGCTTGCCGCTCGGGGGCATCCAGATATACCAGGCGGCGGTTGCGCTCTGCTGCCTGTTGGAAAAATTCGTTGACTGCCGCCAGTTGCGCCTGGGTGCTTTCGAGCCGGTTCATGGCATGGCGGAAACTGGCCGAATCGGCCAGGCCCTTGGTGTACCAGGCGATATGTTTGCGGGCCATGCGCATGCCGGGTACTTCGCCATAAAACCGGTACAGGTCGTCCAGATGTTCCAGCAGGATGGCGTGGATGTCCTGCACTTCCGGGGCGGGCAGGATTTCACCCGTGGCCAGGAAATGCTGGATTTCACGGAACAGCCAGGGACGCCCCTGGGCCGCCCGGCCGATCATGACCGCGTCGGCCCCGGTGTAATCCAGCACGTATTTGGCCTTCTCCGGCGTGGTGATGTCACCGTTGGCAATGACCGGAATCCGGGCCGCCGCCTTCACCGCCTTGATGGTGTCGTACTCGGCCTCGCCATGATAGGCGCAGGCCCGGGTGCGGCCATGGATGGCCAGGGCCTGGATGCCGGATTCCTGGGCGATGCGCAGGATGTTCAGGGCGTTGCGGTGGGACTTGTCCCAGCCGGTGCGGATCTTGAGGGTCACCGGCGTCTCGGGCACGGCGTTCACCACGGATTCCAGGATGCGTCCCACCAGGGACTCGTCCTGCAGCAGGGCGGAGCCGGCCATGACATTGCAGACCTTCTTGGCCGGGCAGCCCATGTTGATGTCGATGATCTGGGCGCCGTTGTCTACGTTGTAGCGGGCCGCCTGGGCCATCATGGCCGGATCTGCGCCGGCGATCTGCACGCTCTTGGGCTCGGTTTCGCCCTCGTGGTTGGCCCGGCGCCGGGTCTTGGCGGAACCATAGAGCAAGGAATTGGACGTTACCATCTCGCTCACGGCCATGCCCGCCCCCAGCTTTTTGCACAGCTGGCGGAAGGGCCGATCGGTGACTCCCGCCATGGGGGCCACGATCAGATTGTTCTTGAGGGTGAGGGAACCGATGCGCATGTCGCTGTCAGGGCGGGCAAGGGGCAGGATTTTACCCCAGCCATCCGGAGCTAAAAAGCAAAATCTGCCGAAAAAATGTGCACACTCTTGGGGCGACCCTAGGGCGACCGGACTGGGGGCGCCCTGTCCCGGTGCGCGGCTGGCATTGCCCCGGGGCGTCCGGTATGCTGCCTCGGTCGCCCCGGCTCGTACCTGACCCTGGGCGCCGGACACCGGTGGGCGCGATGCCCCGGCTTGAGGACACCGCATTGCCATGGACCGCTTAGCGCCGCTTTTCAATAACCTGCTGTTGCCGCCGGCTTTGGGGGCCCTGACCGTATTCGGTTTCGCGCCCGTGGGGTGGTTTCCGCTACCCATCCTGGCCCTGGCCCTGCAATGGCATCTGATGCGCAACGCCCCTCCCAGGCAGGCCCTGCTGGCCGGCTATCTGTTTGGCCTGGGCTGGTTCCTGGCCGGGGTGTCCTGGATTTTCATCAGCATGCACGACATCGGTGGCATGGCTGCTCCTGCGGCGGTGCTGGCCACCCTGGCCTTCGCCGGAGTCCTGGCCGTCTTCCCGGCCTTGGCCCTGGGGGCGGCCCGGCTGGGCAGGATGCCGGAGACGGCTCGCTGGCTGTTGCTGGCGCCCGCCGCCTGGGCTTTTCTGGAATGGACCCGGGGCTGGTTCCTGACCGGGTTCCCCTGGCAGACCCTGGGCTATTCCCAGGCGCCCGTGAGCCCTCTGGCCGGATATGGGGCAGTTCTGGGGGTGTACGGTGTTTCCTGGCTGGCGGCCTTGACGGCCGGGATCCTGGTGCTGGGGCGGAAATCCTGGCTTACCCTGGCGCTGGTGTTGTGGCTGTCCGGCTATGGGCTGTTGCAGGTGGACTGGACCCGACCCCAGGGCGAGCCGGTCACGGTGAGCCTGCTCCAGGGCAACGTGGCCCAGGAGGTGAAATTCGAACCGGGCAAGTTGACCGAAACCCTGGACATGTACCGCCAGATGACCCTGGAGAGCCGGTCCCGCCTGATCGTCCTGCCGGAGACGGCCATGCCCACGCTGCTCCACTACCTGCCGGAATGGTATCTGTCGGATTTCGAGGAACATGCCCGCGGCCTGGGAGGGGATGTGCTGGTGGGGGTGGCGGAATCGGAGCCGGACGGGCGCTACTACAACAGCATGGTGTCCCTGGGCAGCGCCCCCATGCAGTCCTTCCGCAAGGTCCACCTGGTGCCCTTCGGCGAGTTCGTTCCCACCGGCTTTCGCTGGCTGGTGGACATGATGTACATGCCCATGGGCGATTTCAGCCGTGGCGGTCCAGCCCAGGCCCCCATGGCGGTGGCGGGCCAGAAGGTGGCGGTGAACATCTGCTATGAAGACGTGTTCGGCGAGGAGTTGATACACGCCCTGCCCGAGGCCACCCTGATGGTGAACGTCAGCAACGACGCCTGGTTCGGCGATTCCTTTGCGCCCTGGCAGCATTTGCAGATCGCCCAGATGCGGGCCCTGGAGACCGGGCGCTGGTGGCTCAAGGCCAACAATACCGGGGTGACCGCCATCCTGGACGAGAAGGGCCGGGTGCGCGCCATGCTGCCCATCTTCACGCGGGATACCCTCCATGGCGAGGCCCAGGGCATGGCCGGACTGACCCCCTACGCCCGCTGGGGCAACGGCGCCTTCCTGTGCCTGGCCGGGGTGGCCCTGGCCGGGGTGTTCTGGCTGGCCCGCCGGCGCAGACGGTAAACTCGGGCTCCCCGTGTTTTTTCCCGAGCTCCGGCCATGACTGAACCTGTCCTCAATGCCCCCGTCCGCTTGACCCACCTCTCCCATGGGGGCGGCTGCGGTTGCAAGATCGCCCCCGCCGTCCTGGAGAAGATCCTGGCCGATACTCCCTTTGCCACGGGCTTGGCCAGTCAGTTTCCGGACCTGCTGGTGGGTATCGAGTCCAGCGACGATGCGGCCGTCTGGAAACTGAACGAGCACCAGGCCATCGTGGCCACCACGGATTTCTTCATGCCCATCGTGGACGATCCCTTCGTGTTCGGCCAGATTGCCGCCACCAATGCCATCTCGGATGTCTATGCCATGGGCGGCAAGCCCCTGTTTGCCCTGGCCCTGGTGGGCATGCCCATCGACAAGCTGCCCCATGACACCATCCGGCAGATACTGGCCGGGGGCGAGGCCGCGGCCAGGGCGGCGGGCATGCCCATCGCCGGTGGGCATTCCATCGACGCCCAGGAACCCATCTATGGCCTGGTGGCCATCGGGGTGGTGGACCCGCGCCGGATCAAGAAAAACAATGCCGCCCGGGCGGGGGATGTGCTCATCCTGGGCAAGGGCCTGGGGGTGGGCATCTTTTCCGCCGCCCTCAAGAAGGACCTGTTGCCGCCTGAAAGCTACCAGGCCATGGTGGCGTCCACCACCCAGCTCAACACCCCGGGTACCGAGTTGGCGAACCTGGAGAGCGTCCATGCCATGACCGACGTGACCGGTTTTGGTCTTCTGGGCCACGGGCTGGAACTGGCGCGCGGGTCGGGGCTGACGGTACATGTGGATTTCCAAGCGTTGCCGGTCCTGGCAGGCGCAGCGGACCTGGCCCGGGCCGGCTTCGTCACGGGGGCCAGCGGGCGCAATTGGGCCAGCTACGGGGGCGGGGTGGCGCTTTTTGCGGACTGTGCCGAATGGCAGCGGGCAATCCTGACTGATCCCCAGACCAGCGGCGGCCTGTTGGTGTCTTGCGCCCCCGAGGCAGCCCAGGCCGTGCTGGACGTGTTCCATCGTCATGGTTTCAGTCAGGCGGCCGTGATCGGACTCCTGGAAATGGGGCCAGCCCAGGTCTGCGTGGCGGCCTGAGGCCCATGTCCCCCGTGCCGGTCGGCGGCATCCTGACGCCAGGGTGCCCTCCTGTCGTGTTATAACTGGGGCACGTTGTCCTCCTGACCCCATGCCCATGACCGCCCGTATCGTCGATGCCCTGGCCGGCTACCACACCCGCAACCTGTTGCTGGATGCCGACTCTCCCGAAGCCTTCCGGGAAAAACTCCTGGCGTATTTCGAGACCACCTACAGCCTGTTCGAGCGACTGTTCGATGCCTTTGCCTCGGATGAGACGTTCTATGTGCAGCCCGAGCCCCTGCGTCACCCTCATATCTTCTATTTCGGTCACACCGCCACGTTTTACGTCAACAAGCTGAATGTGGCGGGGCTGCTGGACACACGCATTGCCCCTGAGCTGGAAGCCATGTTCGCCATCGGCGTCGACGAGATGAGTTGGGACGACCTGAATTCGGCCAATTACGACTGGCCCGATGTCCAGACCGTGCGGGATTATCGGGCCCAGGTCCGGGGAGTGGTGCGGGACGTGATCCAGCGCATGCCCATTGAGATGCCCGTGGGCTGGACCGATCCGGCCTGGGTCATCCTCATGGGGATCGAGCACGAGCGCATCCACCTGGAGACCTCGTCGGTCCTGATCCGCCAGACCAAGCTGAAATATCTGCAAGAACCCGGCTCCGGGGCCCACGCCTTCTGGCGCCGATGCCCGGAATCCGGTCCGGCTCCGGTCAACGAATTGCTGCCGGTGCCCGGCGGACGGGTGTCGCTGGGCAAACCCAGGAACCACAATCAATACGGCTGGGACAACGAGTATGGCCATCATGAGGCGGACATTGCCGGTTTCAAGGCCAGTCGCTACTTGGTGAGCAATGCCGAATTCCTGGCCTTCGTGGAAGCCGGTGGCTACCGGCAGCCGGAATGGTGGACCCGGGAAGGTCAGGGCTGGCTGGCCTGGCGCCAGCCGGAGCACCCGCTGTTCTGGCGCCGTTTGCCGGAGGGGGGCTGGCGCTACCGCGCGCTGCTGGACGAGATGGACATGCCCTGGAACTGGCCTGTGGACGTGAACTGGCTGGAGGCCAAGGCTTTCTGCAACTGGAAGGCGGCCACCACCGGCCAGGCCATCCGCCTGCCAACAGAAGACGAATGGCTGCGCCTGCTGGACCACGTGGACATTCCCGACGAGCCCTACTGGGATCGGGCACCGGGCAACATCAACCTGGAATATTGGGCGTCCAGTTGCCCGGTGGACCGGTTTGTGTTCAAGGACGGATTCTGCGACGTGGTAGGCAATGCCTGGCAGTGGACCGAGACGCCCATCGACGGCTTCGACGGCTTCCAGGTGCACCCCTGGTATGACGATTTTTCCACGCCCACCTTCGACGACAAGCACAACCTCATCAAGGGGGGCAGCTGGATCTCCACCGGCAACGAGGCCAATCGTCATTCCCGCTATGCCTTCCGGCGCCATTTCTTCCAGCACGCCGGGTTTCGGTATGTTCTGGCCAGCCCCAATCCCTATCAGGACCGGGTCGATCATTCCACTGAAAACCTGTATGAGACCGACCTGCAACTGTCCCAGTACTGCGAGTTCCACTATGGGCCCGAATACCTGGGCGTGGCCAATTTCCCCAAGACCTGCGCGGAATGGTGCCTGAGTTACATGGAAGGCCGTCCCCTGGGCCGGGCCCTGGATCTTGGCTGTGCCACGGGGCGGAGCACCTTCGAGCTGGCCCGGCGTTTCGAGACCGTGCATGGGATCGACTTCACGGCGCGCTTCATCCGCCTGGCCCTGGCCTTGAAGGAGCAAGGGGAATTGGCCTGGGACATCACCACCGAGGGGGTGCTCACTGAACGGCATCAAACCTCCCTGGCTGCCCTGGGCCTGATCCCGTGTGCGGGCCGGGTGAGCTTCTGGCAGGGGGACGCGGCCAACCTGAAGCCCCAGTTCACCGGCTATGACCTGATCTTCGCCGGCAACCTGATCGACCGCATGGTCAGCCCGCGCCGATTCCTGGAGCAAGTCCATGAGCGATTGAATCCCGGGGGACTGCTCATTCTCACCTCGCCCTACACCTGGCTGGACGATTTCACCAGCCCGGACGAGTGGTTGGGGGGGTATGTGAAGGAGAGCGCTCCCGTGACCACCCTGGCCGGGCTGGATGCCGTCCTGGGGGCGCGCTTCCGTCGCTTGGACGTGCGGGACGTGCCCTTCGTGATTCGCGAGACCCGGCGCAAGTACCAGCATACCCTGGCTGAAATGAGCGTCTGGGAGCGGCGTTGAGTTTTGACTTCGACACCCCCGTCGACCGTCTCCCCAGTCACAGCGTCAAATACGGCCTGCGCCGGCTCAAGTTCGGGCGCGAAGACGTCGTGCCCCTCTGGGTGGCGGACATGGATTTCGCCGCGCCTGAGTGCGTGCGCGAGGCCCTGCGCCGGCGCATCGAACATCCCGTCTTCGGTTATACCCTGACCCCGCCGTCCGCCCTGGCCGCCATTGCCGACTGGCAAGCACGCAGACACGGCTGGCAGGTGGATCCGGACTGGATCCAGATGTTGCCCGGGGTGGTGCCCGGCCTGGATCTGTGTGTCCAGGCCTTTGCCGGACCGGGGCAGGGCGTGGTGGTGCAGACACCGGTCTACAACCCCCTGTTTGAAGCGGTCCAGCGCAATGGCCGGCGTTTGGTGATCAACCCTCTGGCCTGGCGCGACGGCGCCCATGGCATGGACTTCGACCATCTGGCATCCGTGCTGACGCCCGACACACGCCTGCTGCTCCTGTGCAGTCCCCACAATCCCGGCGGACGGGTATGGCGACAGGACGAATTGGCGCACCTGGGGGCCTTGTGCGTCGAACACGACCTGATCGTGGTCAGCGACGAGATCCATGCCGACCTGGTCTATCCCGGCGCCAAGCACCTTCCCCTGGCGGCCCTGTCCCCTGAACTGGCCGCCCGTACCGTTACCCTCAATTCCGCTGGCAAGACCTTCAACATCGCGGGCCTCAACACCGCCTATGCCATCGTGTCGAATCCGGACCTGGGGCGGCGGCTGCGTGACGCTGCCCATACCCTGCATCTGGAGGGCGCCAACCTGTTCGGCCCGGTGGCCCTGGAGGCCGCATATCGTCAGGGGGAGGACTGGCTTGCGGCACTGCTGGACTACCTGAAGGGCAATGCCGAGCTGGCCTGTGACCATATCGGTACCCATCTGCCCCACATCGGCTGCACGATGCCCGAGGCCACGTTTCTGCTCTGGCTCGACTGCCGCGCCCTGGGCCTGGACGATGCTGCCCTGCGCCAGCGCCTGGTGGACGCAGGCCTCGGGTTGTCCCCCGGCATCCAGTTCGGACCGGAAGGGTCCGGATTCATGCGCATGAATTTTGCCTTGCCCAGGCAGGAACTGGCGCGGGCGCTGCGGGCCCTGGAGCGTGGACTGGCCGCCTGAACGCCATGCCCCGGCCAGGGGGAGATTCCCGGATTACTTCTTTTTCGCCCGGGGGTGGGCCTGGTCATAGACCTGGGCCAGATGCTGGAAATCCAGGTGGGTATAGATCTGGGTGCTGCTCAGGCTGGCGTGGCCGAGCATTTCCTGGACGGCCCGCAGGTCGCCCGAGGATTGCAGCACATGGGAAGCAAAGGAATGGCGCAGGGCGTGGGGATGTACCCGCTGGCTCAGGCCTCGGTCCAGTGCCAGGGCCTTGAGCCGTTGCTGGACGACCCGGGGGGCGATGCGCTGGCCTCGTGCCCCCACGAACAGGGCCGTTTCGTCCCGGGCCAGGTCCGGACGCAAGGCGAGCCAGGCGGCCAGGGCCTCCCAGGCCTGGCGGCCCACCGGGACGATCCGCTCCTTGCGGCCCTTGCCCGTCACCCGGATTTCACCCGTGGCCGGGTCGGCATCCCCCGGGGCCAGGCCCACCAGTTCCGACAGCCGGAGCCCGGATGAGTACATCAGCTCGAACATGGCCAGGTCACGCACCCGCCAGGGATCGGGGGAGGGGCCTGGGTCGGGTGCTTCCAGCAGTTGTGCCATGTCGTCAGGAGACAGGGCATGGGGCAAGCGCCTGGGCGCCTTGGGGGGGCGGATGCCGGTGCATGGGTTGGCTTCGAGCACGCCCTCCCGGGCCAGATGACGGAACAGACTGCGCCAGGCGGAAAGGATGCGGCCCAGGCTCTTGGGGGCATAGCCCTGACCATGCAGGCTGGCCAGGGTACGTCGTATGTCGTGGGGCTGGATGTCCATGAGCCCCTTGTCGGGGAGGGCTCGGGTCAGATGGGCCAGGTCATGTTCGTAGGCGGCCAGGCTGTGGCGACTGTATTGGCGCGCCCTCAGGGCTTCCAGGAAACCGTCTATGACCACATCCAGGTCAGTCATGATCTCCGGTCACAGGAATCGGGCGATGGCGGCTGCCGAGAGCGCTCCCAGCCAGCTAAGGTAAAGCGTGCCCATCTCGGGGTAGAAGCGTTCGGGGTCCTCGGAGGAGAGCACCAGAAGGCCTTCCATGCCGGGCTCCTTGAGGTGGGTGAGGGCGAAGGAGCGCAAATGGGGTGCGCTTTCGCCAAACCAGCCGCGTACCTCCAGGGGCGCATCCGGCCCGCACTGGGGGTGGGCCAGACCGCTGGCCAGGACCTTGATGTCGGCACTGACCGGGCTGAACTCGCTCAGGCCCGGGTTGGGTGCGCCCCAGACCCGGATGATGGCATGGGGTATGGCAAAGTCTTCCCGCAGTCCGAGATAGAGGGTCTGGAGGGCCGCTGTCAGGGACTTGCCACGCATGAGGCCCAGGGCAAGCTTGTGCATCTTTTCGCCGATGGCATCGTTTTCCTCCGCGAACTGGATGAATTCCTTCAGCTTGTTTTCCAGGCCCCGGGCCCGGTCCCGCAACAGCATGACCTGGCGCTCGCCAATGGAGATGGCCTGGCCGCTGTGGGGGTGGGGCACGCTGAGCCGGGTCAGCAGGTCGCCGTGGTGGTTGAAGAAGTCCGGGTTGTCTTCCAGGAAGCTGGCCACTTGGTCGTGGGTAAGGATGTCCATGCTCATAGTTCCAATTCGCCTTCAAAAACCGTTGTCGCCGGGCCGGTCATATAGACCGGTGCCTCGGCACCTTGCCAGCGGATCGTAAGCCGACCGCCCCGGGTTTGCACCTCCACCGTGTCCTCCAGCAG
>DYHB01000091.1 GCA_020724415.1 Thiobacillus sp. | reverse complement strand
CCGCCGAAGGTCTCACGGACAGCAAAAAGCGGCCGGCTGAACCCGGCCCCACGACAGCCCCCTGTGGGGCGGGCTTCAGCCCGCCAACGGTCCCATGGACAGTAAAAGGCGGCCGGCTGAACCCGGCCCCACGACCGCCCCACATAATCTGTGGGCCACGGGGGGAGTGGAGGGTCATGGCCGGGTCAGGCGGGCGCAGCCCCGGTCGGTGTGGATGTAATCCAGCCGGAAATCCGGGTGCCGGGTCAGCCACAGGGCCACAAGCTCCTGCTCGTCCGGGCGTGCGGCGTCGTCCAGGAGGACGGTGCAGGCCGGTGCCAGGCGGTCCATCAGCCTGGGCAGGGCAGGGTACCGGGAATGGGGCTGGAGGAAGCCCGGCGGGCCGTCGATGACCAGCATCTGAATGGGGGCGGGGGGCAGGGCGGCGGTTTCGTACCACTGGAAAGCCCGGCCTTCCAGGGTGATGGGGATCAGGGGCGCGTCCAACACGGTGGCCCAGGTTGCCAGGCCGTGCCGGGCCAGTTCCCGACGGGTGGCAGCGGCGAACTCCGGCCCGTTTTCCAGGCTGTGGACATGGCCTTGGCCCTGCATCCGGCAGGCGGCGGCCAGGACCACCGTGCTGGCGCCGCTGCTGCATTCCAGGATGGTGTCCGGCCGGGTCAATTCGACATGCTCTGCCAGCAATGCCAGAAAATCCGGGGCCGCCGACCATTTCGGGTCATGGGCCAGGGGGGCCTCCAGACCCAGGCGGCAGGCCAGGTCGGCGTAGCCCGGGGCTGCCCTCTTGGCCGTCACAGGCGCCAGAGCCGGAGGCCTGCCCGGCGGATGGCCCGGGCGTCGAATCCGGATTTCACGTCCACGAACACGCCACCCGGTTTCAGCAGGCCCATCAATTCGTCCAGGGGACGGCGCAGATAATCGGCGTGGGCCACGGCCACCACCAGGGCGTCGGCCTGGGCGGGCAGGTCCGCCCAGGGAGTCAGGGTCAGGCCGTACTCCCGGCGGGCGTCCTCCGGGGCGGCCAGGGGGTCGTGGACCGTGACCCGGCAGCCGAAATCGGCCAGCTCCGCCACGATGTCGGCCACCTTGGAGTTGCGCAGGTCAGGGCAATTCTCCTTGAAGGTGAGCCCCAGGACGATGACCTGGGCGCCCCGTACCGCGCCGCCGGTCTGGATGATCTGCTTCACCGTCTGCTGGGCCACGAAGGCGGCCATGCCGTCGTTGATGCGTCGACCGGCCAGGATCACCTCGGGGTGCAGGCCCAGCATCTCGGCCTTGTGGGACAGGTAGTAGGGGTCCACGCCGATGCAGTGGCCGCCCACCAGGCCGGGACGGAACGGCAGGAAGTTCCATTTGGTGCCGGCCGCTTCCAGCACCTCCAGGGTATCGATGTCCAGGCGGTTGAAGATCAGGGCCAGCTCGTTCATCAGGGCGATGTTCAGGTCCCGCTGGGTGTTCTCGATCACCTTGGCGGCCTCGGCCACCTTGATGGAAGCGGCCCGGTGCACGCCCGCCGTCACCACCTCCAGGTACAGGGCGGCCACCCGCTCCAGGGTTTCCGGGCTGTCGCCGGCCACCACCTTGAGGGTATTGGTCAGGGTGTGCTGCTTGTCGCCCGGGTTGATGCGCTCAGGGGAGTAGCCGACATGGAAATCCCGCTGCCAGACCAGGCCCGAGGCCTGTTCCAGGACCGGGATGCAGATCTCTTCCGTGGCGCCGGGATACACGGTGGATTCGTAAATCACCGTGGCACCCCGCTTCATGTGGCGGCCCACGGTTTCCGAGGCCTGGATCAGGGGCGTGAAGTCGGGCCGGCGCGCCTCATCCACCGGGGTGGGCACGGTGACCAGAAGGTAATCGGCCCGGGCCAGGGCGGCAGGGTCGGTGGTGCAGGTCAGGTGCACGGCCTCCTGCAGTTGGCTGGAGGCTACCTCGCCCGTCGGGTCGCAGTGGCTCCGGTACTGCGCCACCTTGGTCTCGGAGAGGTCAAAGCCGATGGTCTCGGTACGCTGGCCGAAGGCCACGGCCAGGGGCAGGCCCACATAGCCCAGGCCGATGATGGCAATGATGTCTTGCATAAGCCCACTCTTGGATGACAGTACGCCATGGTAGCGGAAAGGCGCGGCGCCACGACAGCCCGGTCAGTGCCGGCGCCGTCATGGGGCATGGGTCCGGGCCAGGGCGAGCCAGAGAGGCAGGGTGAGCATGGACAGCAGGGTGGTCATGGCCACCTGGGCGGCGATCACCTGGCCGTCCCCCTTCATGCGCACGGCCAGGACATAGGCCACGGTGGATACCGGCTGGGCCGCGAACAGGATGGCCATTTCAAACCAGAGACCGGTCAGGCCGAAGCCCAGGGCGATGGCCCAGGCGATGGCGGGCAGCAGGATCAGCTTGACCGTGACGCCGTACCAGAGATGGCCCCGGGCATGGCCCAGGGCACCAAAGCGCAGGCCGGCGCCGACGGCGATGAGGCCCAGGGGCAGGGGGGCCCGGGCCAGCAATTCCAGGGTGCCTTCCGCCAGGGCCGGCAGGTGCCAGCCGGCCAGGCTGAAGGCCACCCCGCCCGCCGTGGCCAGAATGAGGGGATTGCCCAGGATCTCCCGCAGCCATTTGCCTTCGCCATGGCGGGCCAGCACGGCCACCGAAGCCACATTGGCCATGGGTACCAGAAAGCCCATCAGCAGGCCCACGGCGGCGATCCCGGCGGGACCGTGCATGGCACCCGCCACGGCCAGCATCACGTAGCTGTTGAAACGGAAGGAACACTGGAAGGCCGAGGCAAACACGGCCGGAGGATCCCGGAACAGGTATTTGGACAGCCAGCCCAGGGCCATGCCCGCCAGGGTGAACAGGATGCCCGTGAGCAGCATGGGCAGGGCGGCCTGGAAGTCGATCACCGCGTGAGACAGGGAGTGGAACAGCAGGGCGGGGAAGAAGACGAAATAGATCAGCCTTTCCAGATCGCGCCAGAAGCCTTCCGCCAGACCGCCATGGCGGCGTATCCCCCAGCCCAGCAGGATGAGCACGAAGATGGGCAGGATGATCAGGGCGATGTCCATGGTGGAGAGCCATTGTATCCGGCCGGACACCGCGCCGTGGGCCATTTGGCCCCGCCACGGCTTGGCGAACTGCCCGTCATGGCCCATGATGCCGGCATGGAAATGAACCTCTCGACTCAAGACCTGCTGTTCCTGCTGGGCGGATTGGCCTTGGGCCTGGTGATCATGCTCTGGCAGCGCGCCCGCTGGCTCGCCCGCCATGCCGTGCTGGAAGCCAGGCTCCAGGCCCTGGACGACCTGGCCGAAGACCAGCGCCGTCAGTTGCAGGCCCTGGCCGGCCAGCAGGCCACCAGCCAGGCCCAATTGCGTACCGAGGCGGAACAGCGGGCCGCCGCCGAGGCCCGGGCCGCCCGCCTGCCAGGCCTGGAGGCGGAACTGGCCCACCTGGAACAACGCCTGGCCGGTCTGGGCAACGAGTTGTCCGAAGCCCGCAGCCGCCAGGCCGGCCTGGAGATGCAACTGGCCAAGGAACGGGAGGCCGCCGGCGAAAAGCTGGCCCTGCTCCAGGAAGCCGAACGCAAGCTGGCCGATGCCTTCCGGTCCCTCTCGTCCGAAGCCCTGAAAAGCAACAACCAGGCCTTTCTGGACCTGGCCCGGCAGAACCTGGCCACCTTCCAGGAATCGGCCAAGGGCGAACTGGATCAGCGCCGCCAGGCGGTGGATGCCCTGGTCAAGCCCATCCACGAAGCCCTGGAAAAACTGGGCGGCCAGACCCAGGCCATGGAAAAGGAGCGGGCCGGCGCCTATTCCGCCCTCACCGAGCAGGTCAAGAGCCTGATGGTGGCGCAACAGGACCTGAAGGGCGAAACCCATCGCCTGGTCACCGCCCTGCGCCGGCCCGAGGTACGCGGTCGCTGGGGCGAGGTACAACTGCGCCGGGTGGTGGAAATGGCCGGCATGCTGGACCACTGCGATTTCTACGAACAGGAAGCCCTGGAAGGCAGCCGGATGCGCCCCGACATGGTGGTCCGCCTGCCCGGCGGCAAGAGCGTGGTGCTGGATTCCAAGGCCCCGGTGGCCGCCGTGCTGGAAGCGGCCGCCTGCGAGACCGAGGAATGCCGGCGCCAGCACCTGGCCCGCTACGCCCGGCATGTCCGGGACCACGTCCAGATGCTGTCCGCCAAGGCCTACTGGGACCAACTGGACGACACCCCGGAATTCGTGGTGCTGTTCCTGCCCGGCGAATCCTTCTTCAGCGCCGCGTTGCAGGAAGACCCGGGCCTGATCGAATACGCCAGCAGCCTGAAGGTCATCCTGGCCACCCCCACCACCCTGCTGGCCCTGCTCAAGGCCGTCTTCTACGGCTGGCGCCAGGAAGCCCTGGCCGACAACGCCCGCCACATCAGCGAGCTGGGTGCCGAGATCTACCAGCGCCTGAGCAAGATGGCCGACCACTGGAGCGCGGTGGGCAAGAATCTGGGCCAGGCGGTCAAGGCCTACAACGACGCCACCGGCTCCCTGGAAGCCCGGGTGCTGGTCTCGGCGCGCAAGTTCGAGCAATACGGCACCGCTCCCGAAGGCAAGGAACTGGCCAGCCCGCTCCCCGTCGAAGCCAGCCCGCGTGACCTGCAGGCTGCGGAAATGCGCCTGCCCGAGCCCCGAAACTGACCATGGGCTCCCTCTGGATGGTGGCGGCGGGCCTCAGCTTCGCCCTCATGAGCGTGTTCGCCAAACAGGGCTCGGCCTACTTTTCCAGCCATGAGCTGGTGTTCTACCGGTCCCTGCTGGGTTTGGTCTTCCTGTACCTGCTGCTGCGCCTGCCCATGGCCGGCATCCCCCCGGTCCGCTCCATGGGCGGCGCCCACACCCGGCTCCACCTGCGCCGGGGATTGGTGGGCTTCATTGCCCTGGCCACCTTCTTCCATGCCGTGGCCGAACTGCCCATGTCCATGGCCGTCACCCTCAACTACACCTCACCCCTGTTCCTGGCCCTGATCATGCCCTGGTGGCTGCACGAGCGCCCCCGCCTCATGCACTACCTGGCCGTCGCCCTGGGCTTTGTCGGCGTCGCTCTGCTGCTGCGCCCCTGGCAGGAAGGCGCCGGCCACCTGCTGCCCGGACTGATCGGCCTGTTCTCCGGCTTCATGGCCGCCCTGGCCTACGTGCACGTGCGCCAGCTCGGTCAGTTGAACGAACCCGAATGGCGCACCGTATTCTGGTTTGCCGTGGTCGGACTGGTGGGCGCCTTCCTGCTCAGTTCCGCCACCGGCTGGCACCCGCCCCGGGGAGAAGACGTGGCCGTGCTCATGGCCATGGCCCTGTTCGCCACCTTCGGCCAACTGGCCATGACCCGGGCCTACCGCCGGGGTCAGACCGTGGTGGTGGCCAGCCTGGCCTACAGCACGGTGGTTTTCAGCAGCCTGCTGGATGTCATAATCTGGAATGTAGAACTGCCCGCCGTCGCCTGGATGGGCATGGCCCTCACCGTGGGGGCCGGGGTCTGGGCGGTGGCACTCAACGCGAGGAAAAGCCCATGATCGCCATCAAGACCCAGGAAAGCCTGCTCAGCGTCTCCGTCATCGGTGAATTCACCCTGGCCGATTACCGGGAATTCGAAGACCACGTCCTGCACAACCTGTCCTTCCAGGGCGGCGTATACCTCCTGTTTGACCTGCGCGACATGCTCAACTACACCCTGGACGTGGCCTGGGAAGAAATCCGCTTCGCCAACAAGCACCGCTACGACTTCCGCCGCATCGCCGTCGTTACCGATGACCAATGGATGGTCTGGCTGGTCTGGATGAACAAACTGTTCGTGGACGCCGACGTGCGCGTCTTCGACGAACCCGGCATCGCTCTGGAGTGGCTGCGGGAAGGGATTAAAGCCGAGTAGGTCGCGCTTTCGGGACGGCTCCGACTTGCTGCCGGGATGTGAGAGACCGGGGTTGGGGGATAATCATTGCCCAGGCGGCGAGGGAAGGTTGTTGTGGGGAGGCGTGAGTGAGGGTGATTCGGCCATAGCGGTAGTTGAAGATCCGGAAGCGATACCGCCGCGATTGGTTTGAGCCCGTCGTTGAGTATCTGGTCTGCCATCTGCAGACACTTCGCTGAACATTGGAGGTAGCAGTGAAAAGTGGCACTTTTCTCTCCGTCCCATAGTGTGCGCCCGTGATCGCTCGGGGAATGAACTAAGTTTGCTCTAGGATTCATTGCGAAGTGATATTCAGATTCAGCTTCAACTGTCGAGGTGGTGTGTGGTAATACCCGCTAATTCACTTGGTGTATACATTGATTATGACAATTTAACACGAATACAGAAAAACGACGGGATTTTCGATTTGCTCACCAAGGTACTGTGTCTCTTCCCCGGAACCATGAGTGCCCGGGTCAGGTGTGACGTTAGAGTATATGGAGGATGGTATGAGGAGATGCAGATGACACGAATTGCACAAGATGTAGTAGTTGAAATACAGAAGGACTTTCCTTCGGTCATTCGCCTCCCTATAGATGGTCGATCGGAGCCGACGTCTGTAGCAGTCAACGCAGAATTGGCTGTGGCGTTACTCCAAGAGCCCGGTCATCACCTCTTCAACACATATCGTCGTAAGGGAAGGCCAAGCAATCTTCGGGTTGAGTCGCCTCAGAATGTGGGTTGCACAGATGGCGACTGCATATTGCCGAAAATGAACACTCTAATTAAGACAGGCAGGTGTCCTAAATCTGGATGTGGGGGGGGTGGGCAGAATCTGGTTTATCGGCATGAGCAGAAGATCGTTGACACAATGTTGTCGTGTGACTTGATCTACGGGGGCGGCAGGAAATATGACGTTGTTATACTAATTAGTGGGGATGATGATTTCCTACCGCCAATCCGAACCGTGTTATTGGATGGAACTCCAGTTGTTCGGTTACACCCAAAGGCAAACCGTACACGAGCATCCTTCCCTCTAGGAGGGGCATATTTTCATGAGATGGATATCTAAGAATGCAGATCAATGACTTTAAATCAATAGTAACAACGTTTGCCGACCCAGGCACTGAGCTTCTATTTGATAGAACCCAAATTGTGATCTCAGTAAACGGTGATCTGATAACTGGTAGCATTTCGGCAAGATCAGGTGACGTATTCGTTGATGAAGGAAGCGGGGCAGAACCTGCTAGTAAATGGATTCTCACAAGACTAGCTCGGCTGCCTTTGTTAGCTGCACGCCTTCGAGAGAGTATTCCCGCAACACAGTATTTTGTCTCACCAGCTGCAACACTCCTTCCGACGCTTGAGAGAGGACCGCACGAAAACGCTGAAGCAACTGATGACGCTTTGGCAATGACATTACAGACAATAGATACCCGAAGTCCACTTGAGGCGACGGTGCTCTACGTTACCAGTGATGCCGGTGAGGGGAAGACGTCCCTAATAAACCAGCTGGCCCGAACTCAAGCTGAGAATTATGTTAGCGGAACTACAGATTGGCTCGTTGTGCCAATTCCTCTTGGTGGGAGACACTTTCTACGATTTGACGATATTACTGTAGGTGTGCTTCAGAACCGCTATCGTTTCCCTTTCCTATACTACAATTCCTTCTTGGCTCTTGTTAAGATGGGAGTAATAGTTCCTGCATTCGATGGCTTCGAAGAAATGTTTGTTGAAAGTAGTTCCGGGGAAGCATTGTCTGCTATGGGGATCCTAGTGGGGTCACTTGATTCTCAAGGTGCTGTGATGGTGGCGGCGAGGAAGGCATACTTCGAATTCGAGAATCTTCGCATCCAGGAACGACTATTCGACACGATTAGAACTTACTCAGTTGGCTTTGCAAAGCTTGAACTGAAACGTTGGGATAAGCCGCAGTTTATAGCGTACTGCAATAAAAGGGGGGTTGAGGATTCAGAGGCACTTTACAGGCGAGTGAGTGAACGCCTGACGACAAGCCATGCCCTACTAACCCGTGCTGTACTTGTTAAGCGACTTGTCGACGTCGCTGCAAAGAGCTCCTCACTGGATGAATTGCTTGAGAAGTTGAGCAAATCAGGATCTGATTTTTTTGCAGTTTTTGTCCGTGGCCTTGTTGAAAGGGAGGCAAACGAAAAGTGGATTGATCGTTCGGGCGAACGCGAGGTGGGTTCACCGTTGATTTCAGTGGACGAACACTTTGAACTTCTCTCGCAAATAGCTGTGGCTATGTGGGAAGCACGAGTCGACTACCTCAAGCGAGATTATCTCGAGTTTGTCGCAGACTATTTTAGTGATTCCACAGGAATGAATGCATTCCAAGCGCAACAGATCCGCGAGCGTATCCGAGGACACGCGATGCTAATTCCTTCTCAGAGTGCACATGATGCAGTAGAGTTTGACCACGATGAATTCCGGCTCTTCTTCCTTGGTGAAGGTATTGCTAGTCAGTTGAAGGCGCTAAATGAACGTGCCCAAGCAGACGCTTTCGGTGCATTTCGCCGAGGCGTCTTGCCAAGGCAAGCGCAGCATGCTCTGGTCGGTGCGCTATCACGAGATTCTGATACAAATCTGATCAGGGTAATTAATCTACTGGTTGCGGTCAGCGGAATGGACGCACAAGTGTCTTATACGCATGAGAATTGCAGCGATATCATTATTCGGCTATTAAATGGGGTCGAGGGAAACAATTTTATTATTCGCAAGCTTACATTTGGAAGCGATGCACTTCGCGATAAGAAAATTAGGGGGGTTGTATTTGATGGGTGCTATTTTTCTGAAACGAGTATGGAGTTAACAGAATTGAGTGATTGTAAATTCCAGGATACTCGATTCGCTCAACTTCGCCTTTATGATTCCACTAGCACCTCTAAAATTCAGTTTGATAACTGCACTGTTGACTCCTTGCTCTTTATTGATGGCCACCGGGAATTCTGGGACCCGAGTGACATTAGACTCCAATTGGAAAATCTCGGCGTTACATACAGTGAGCCTTCAATCCCATCGATTGGGCCAGAAGTTACTGGGCGGTTGTCTCCTGAAATTGATGATTTAGAAAAGCTCTTCAGATATTTCATGCGTAGCACTCACATTAGTGAAAGCGTTATATTTATGAAGCTTGGAACCCGGGGACACAGTTTTATCGACCATACTTTGACATCCTTGCTTCGGCGTCAGATAATGGTCGAGATTGAAAACCGAGGTGGCGGTGACCAACGACGGTTCAGACTAGGTGTGCCACTAGAGAGGCTAAACTCCGCCATAAATCTTGCTCGTGGATCTTTCAGGCACTTCCTAGATCAGTTTCCGGAATCAACCTGAACCACACATCTTTCCTGCTTCTCATCAACTAGAGATTGCGGCGAAATGGTCGTAAGTAGACGTGCCTCACAAAAAGCCCGTGCCTCTGCATGGACAATCAGTCTGGATTCCAATTTGTAAGCTTATGAAACCCAACAGCCAGGCTGCCTTCCATCCGCTATGCCCCACATCTAGACTGTCTGCTACCAGTGCAACCCCCGCCGGTTAAACCACTCCCCACACTATCCCCTCACCCACCACGCGGCGGTCTGAACACGCTTGTGTTGTCGTAGTAGCTGGCCGTGTCGTTGGCGGGGTCGAAGCCGGGGACGCCCAGCAGGGGCAGGGGGAAGAGGGCGGCGGGTGTGGTGATGGTGCCATCACGCCAGGTTTGGGCGATGCGTTGGTCCAGCCAGGCGGGGATGGGATCGGCGGGTCCGGGCAGCGTGGGCGTGGTGATGTGCAGGCATTTGCCGGTGATGCCGGGCAGGGGGGCGAAGCTCTTTTCCAGCAGGGCGTGGCCGAAGACGTAGAGGCGGGCCTGGTTCCAGAGGGGGCGGTGGTCCCAGAA
>DYHB01000235.1:789-1383 GCA_020724415.1 Thiobacillus sp. | reverse complement strand
GTGGGGGCGGCCATGGCATGGGGCAACCAGAAATGGAAGGGGAACTGGGCCGACTTGGTGAACACGCCCAGCAAGATCAGGAACAGGGCCGGGCGATACAGTTCGTGGCTGCGGATCAGGTCGCCCGAGGCGAGGACCACGGACAGATCATAACTGCCTGTGATTTCCCCCAGGAGCAGGATGCCCCCCAGCAGGGCCAGTCCACCGGCACCGGTCACTGCCAGGGCCATGCGGGCACCGTTGCGGGCCTCCTCCCGCTCTTTCCAGTAACCAATCAGCAGGAAGGATGACAGGCTGGTGAGTTCCCAGAAAACCAGCATCTGGATCAGGTTCTCGGACAGCACCACCCCCAGCATGGAGCCCATGAATAGAAGCAGGTAGGCATACAGGCGGCCCAGGCTGTCCCGTTCGGACAGGTAATAGCGGGCATACAGGATTACCAGCAGGCCGATGCCCAGGATCATGCCGGCAAACAGGATACCCAGGCCATCCAGGCGGAAGGCCAGCTCCAGTCCCGCCGAGGGCAGCCATTCCATGCGCTGGATCAGGGTCACGCCATCCAGGGCCGGACCCGCCCCCCAGGCCAGCAGCCCG
>DYHB01000235.1:0-779 GCA_020724415.1 Thiobacillus sp. | reverse complement strand
GTGGCGGTCAGGGTCACCAGACCCGCAGTCCAGGCTGCCGCGAAGCGGCCAAAGCGATAGGTCCAGGCCACCAGCAAGGCGCCGATGAAAGGGGTAAGCACGGCCAGGGCGAAATTCATGGGCGGATTTTACCGGTCTCTGGGTCGGATAAAGGTGAACTTTCCCGCTCTGCCCTGATTTCCCGCACCGGAACCCGCCACAGGAAAAAGAGCAGTGTCAGCCCGACCAGTGCCAGCAAGCCCCGGTGCCAGGCAGACTCCATGATCAGGATGGAACTGCCGAAGGAGATCGCCATGAGGACATAGGCGAATCGCTTGGCCTTGAGCGGCATGGCCCGGTGTTCGTGCCACTCCCGGATCAGGGGCCCGGCGATCCGGTGTTCCAGGAGCCAGCCATGAAAACGCAGGGAGCTCCTGGCAAAGCAAGCGGCGGCCAGGAGAATGAAGGGCGTGGTCGGCAGGACGGGCAACAGGATGCCTGCCAGGCCCAGGACGAGGGCACACAGGCCCACCGCCAGGCAGGCCAGGCGTAACCAGCGATTGTCGTGCAGACGTGCCTCGGTCATCCACGGGGGTGCCGGAGCAGGATTTTCAATTCGGCGATTTCGTCCCGCAGGGCACGGACTTCGGCGTGCAGGTCGGCTTCGATATGTTGCCGGGTCTGGTCGATGACATCGACGGTTTCCTTGTGTTCGTCCTCGCCGAAGGTCTGCATGGCGTTCACGATGATGGCGATGAACAGGTTCAGCATGGTGAAGGTGGCGATCAGGATGAAACTGA
>DYHB01000090.1 GCA_020724415.1 Thiobacillus sp. | reverse complement strand
CAAGTCCCGGACATCCCGGACGATGCGGTGGATCACCGCCTTGACGTAGGGGCAATGGTTGCAGATGAACATGACCAGCAGACCGTTCGGCCCTGCGACATCCCCCAGGGAATAGGTCCGGCCATCCACGCCGGGCAAGCTGAAATCCGGGGCTTTCCAACCGAAATCACATACCGGGGTTTCCATGCGTACCATGCCATTCCGCTCCATGAACCCAAAAGGGTGATAATACACGCATCACCCCCCTGCCTCGCAGCCATGCCCCAGCCCCGTTTCTACTTCCCCGGCCATCTGGATCCCGATACGCGCATCACCCTGCCCGACAACACGGCTCGACATGCCGTCACTGTCTTGCGTCTGGGGCATGGGGACCCTGTAGTGCTGTTCAACGGGGACGGTCACGATTACGGCGGCATCCTGGAGCGCCAGGGCAAGCATGCCACGGTGCGGGTGCTGGACAAGACCGAGGTGGACCGGGAATCCGGACTGGACGTCACCCTGGTGCAGGGCATCTCCAGCGGTGAACGGATGGATTTCACCGTGCAGAAATCGGTGGAACTGGGCGTGACCCGGATCCAGCCGGTACTGATGCGGCGCACGGTGGTGAGACTTGACGAGGACAAGCGACGCAAGCGATTGCAACACTGGCAAGGCGTGGTTCAAGCAGCCTGCGAACAATGCGGCCGGAACCGTCTGCCCCGGGTGTTGCCCATCCTGGAGTTCGACCCGTGGCTGATCTCGGCCCGGGCAGAAGCAGGCACAAAATTGCTTCTGGATCCCACGGGCACCCAACGGGTCAGGGATATGGCATCCCAACCCGGCCCACTCTGGCTGGTGGCCGGACCCGAAGGGGGCCTGGACCCTACGGAGCGGGCCAACCTATTGGCCGAAGGTTTCATTCCATTGCGCCTGGGCCCCCGCATACTGCGCACAGAAACGGCCGCCATGGCGGCCCTGGCCGTCCTGCAAGGGGTCTGGGGCGACTATTGAGGAGCAGACTGCCGTGACAACCCGCTTATCCCTGTCGAACCGGGGTTTTTTCGGCATAATCGGGCGTGTTCACACTGCTCCGGGCCCCATGGGATGACCAGCTTGGCCGATACTGCCTCCTTCGTCGACTGGTTCCGCGCCGCCGCACCCTATATCCATGCCTTTCGAGGCAAGACGTTCGTCATTGCCTTTGGCGGCGATGCGATGCTGCGGGAAGACTTCGTCGACCTGATCCATGACGTCAATCTGCTCAGCGCCATCGGGGTGCGGCTGGTATTGGTGCATGGCGTCCGGCCCCAGGTCGAGGAGCGCCTGAACGCCAGCGGCAGCGCCCCGGTGTACGTCCAGGGCAAGCGGGTCACGGATGCCGTCACCCTGGAGCATGTCAAGGATGCCGTGGGATCGGTGCGGGTGGATATCGAGAGCATGCTCTCGGTAGGGTTGCCCAACACGCCCATGGCCGGTGCCGAGATCCGGGTGGCGTCGGGTAATTACGTGACCGCCCAGCCCGCAGGCGTGGTGGATGGGGTCGACCTGCAATTCACCGGCGAGGTGCGCAAGGTGGCCGCCCAGGCCATCCGGAGCCGGCTCGATGCCGGCGAGATCGTCCTGCTTTCCCCGATCGGCTTTTCCCCCACGGGCGAGGTGTTCAACCTGACCCTGGAAGAAGTGGCCACCGCCAGCGCCATCGCCCTGGGCGCCGAGAAGCTGCTGTTCATCCTGGACCATGGCGCAACCAGCGACGGTAAAGGACGGCCGGTGAACCGGCTCACGGCCGCCCAGGCCCAGCGGCTGGCCCGGGATTTGCCCGAGGGGGACATGAAGCTGTATCTGCCCCATGCGGTGCGGGCCTGCAAACATGGGGTCGCCCGTGCCCACCTGGTCAGTGCCGATGTGGATGGCGCCCTGTTGATGGAGCTGTTCACCCACCAGGGCGTGGGCACCATGGTGACCCGTCAGTCCGTGGAGGATCTGCGCCCCGCCACCATCGACGACGTAGGCGGGGTGCTCCAGATCATCGAGCCGCTGGAGCAGGCGGGCGTGCTGGTGCACCGGCCCCGGGAACTGCTGGAGCAGGAGATCGGCCAATTCTTCGTGGCCGAGCTGGACAGCCGGATCGTGGGCTGCGTGGCCCTGTATCCCGTGGCCGACAGCGACATGGGGGAGATGGCCTGCCTGGCGGTCGCCCAGGAATTCCGGGGCGGTGGTCGGGGCGACGATTTGTTGCATGCCGTGGAGGATGCCGCCCGGGACATGGGCTTGAAGCGCATCTTCGTGCTCACCACGCGTACCGCCCACTGGTTCGTCGAACGGGGTTTTGTGGCGATCAGTCCTGATGATCTGCCGGCCAAGCGCAAGGAACTGTACAACTGGCAGCGGCGATCCAAGGTCTTGATGAAACCCCTGGAAGGACCCTGATGCTGCGGCGTCAGGCCCTGGCCGCCCTGGCCGGCCTGTTCCTGATCCCCGGTGCCGCCCAGGCCCGGCGGCCGTTGCGGCTGGGGGTTTTGCCCATCCACAGCACCCGGGTCCTGGTGCAACGCTACGAGCCTCTCCGTCTCTACCTGGAACGCATCCTGAAACAGCGGGTCCAGGTGGAGACAGCGCCCAACTTCATGGAATTCCACAAGCGCACCCTGGCCCAGGCCTTCGACCTCGTGGTCACGCCCGCCCACATGGGCCGAATTGCAGAATTGCGGGCCGGCTGGCGGCCCTTGGTACAACTGCAGCCCGATCATGATTCCATGATCGTGACGACCGCCAGTCACCCCATCGCCAGCGTGCTTGAATTGCGCGGTGAAACCCTGGCGGTCATCGACCGGCTGGCCATGACCGCCAGCGCCGCCATCGAGCACATCCGTGCGGCCGGATTGAAGCCGGACCGGGATTTCCAGGTCACCGAATACCGCACCCATGCCAGTGTGATCCATGCGCTGTTGTCCGGACGTGCCCGGGCGGCGGTCTCCACGTCCCAGGGCATGCACCAGATTCCGGATGACCTGCGCAGCCAGGTGACCGTATTCCGCCACATCACCGACATACCGGCCTTTGTCATCATGGTCCGGGACCGGGTCGGGGGCGTGGACGTGCCACGCCTGACCCAGGCCCTGCTGGATTTTCCCCATCAGTCGGAAGGCATCGACCTCTTCGGCCGCATCGGCTATACCCACCTGCACCGCGCCGATGCGGCCGCCATGGCCCGGGCCGATCCCTTCACCGGCGATCTCCTGCAGTTGCTGCCATGAAGGGGCCCTACCGGCGCTCCCTAGCGTTTCGGCTCCTGGCGGCCAGCTTCATCATCCAGGCCATCATGCTGACGGCACTGGTGTACAACAGCATCCGCCTGGCCGAGAACGAATTGGTGAAGCAGGCCCGGCAGCGGGTGGAAAACATGGCGCCCATACTGAACGCGGCCCTGGCGGCACCTCTTGCCCAGAGAGACTACGGCACGGTCCTGGAGATCCTGCAGGAAACCCAGCGCAGCGGCGGTTTTGTCTACATATCGGTACTGGACGGCGAAGGTCTGCTGGTGGCGTCGGCCGGCCAGCCTGCCACCGATTCCGTACCGGACCCGCCCGGCGAACGTCCAGGCCTGGGCGACGGGGTTTATGACACCCGGGCGGCCATCAGCATCGGCAGCCAACAGTATGGCGAGGCGCGTTTTGGCATCGACATGGCCTTCCTGGACCAGGGGACGGGCCTGCTGGCCAGGCAGGGGGTAGTCATCGCCGCCATCGAGATCCTGCTGACGTTTACCGTGCTGTCTTTCCTGGCGATCTGGCTGACCCGGCGCCTGAAGCAACTGACCGACGCCAGCCTGGCCTTCGCCGATCAGGATTTCGACGCCCGGCTGCCCGAGGATGGCAGCGACGAAGTGGGCCAGCTGGCATCTGCCTTCCGCAGCATGTCCTCCCAGTTGAAGCGCCGCCTGGACCAGATCCGGGACAGTGAACAACGGCTGTATGCCATCGCCCATTACACCTATGACACCGAGCTGTGGATCAACCCGGAAGGCCAGACCATCTGGATCAACCCATCCGTGCAGCGCATGACCGGCCACAGTCCGGAGGACTGCCTGAACATGGCCGACTTTCCCCTATCCATCGTCCATCCGGAGGACCGCAATGAAACCGAATGGCGACTGAGCCAGGCCCTGGCCGGCACACCGGGGGAAGGCTTTCAGTTCCGCATCCTGCGCCGGGATGGCTCCAGCTTCTGGGCGGCGGCCAACTGGCAAGCCATCCATGGGCAGGATGGCCGTTATCTGGGGGTTCGGGCCAGTATCCGGGACATCTCTGAACTGAAAGCCGTCGAGCACAACATGCTCGAATCCATGGCCTTGCTCAAAGCCTCGGAAGCAGCGGCCCAAGACTATCTCGGC
Organism: Thiobacillus sp.; assembly: GCA_020724415.1. GTDB lineage: Bacteria > Pseudomonadota > Gammaproteobacteria > Burkholderiales > Thiobacillaceae > JADJCP01. The sequence continues at coordinate 5,497 of DYHB01000090.1, read as the reverse complement.
CAGGCCCAGGAAGAGCAGGCCCGGCTGATGGCCCTGCTTTCGGCCATGAGCCTGGGAATTCTGTTCGTCGGGCGGGATGGCCGGGTCATCTACCACAATCCTGCATTTCAGGGCATCTGGAAGCTGGCCGGAAATCCCGACTTCGTGGGCATGACCGCCCTGGAAGTCCTGGCCAGGACACCCTGCGCCCTGCGGCAGCCCGGGGCTCTGCACAACCATCTGGCCCATGCCCTGGAATCCCGCGAGGTCCTGGATGGCTTCGAGATCCAACTGGAGGATGGCCGCATGATCACCCAGTTGAGCTACCCGGTGCGAGACACCCAACACCAATTCATCGGCTCCCTGTGGATTTACGAGGATGTAACCCAGGAGCGGCAGACGGCCGACCAGCTGCTCTACCTGGCCGAACGGGATTCCCTGACCGGTTTGTATAACCGGCACCGTTTCCAGGAAACCCTGGCCAGGGCCGTGGATGAGGCCACCCGCCACCATGCGCCCTGCGCCCTGCTCTACTTTGACCTGGATGAATTCAAGACCATCAACGACCACTTCGGCCACCGCGCCGGGGATGCCCTGCTGATCAGGGTGGCGGGGGAACTCACCGGCATCGTCCGGCGCCATGAAAGCCTGTACCGCCTGGGGGGGGACGAATTCGCCGTCATTCTGCCCTTTGCCACCCTGGAGCAGGCCCAGGCCCTGGCAGAACGCATCGTCAGCGGGGTAGCCCACATCCCCTTCCGTTTCGAGGGCCATGGCTTGCGGATATCGTCCAGCCTGGGCATTGCCATGTTCCCCGATCATGCCGACAACCAGGAGCAACTGGTGGCCTTTGCAGACGCCGCCATGTACCAGGCCAAGCAGGCGGGCAAGAATGCCTGGCGTGCCTACCGGGCAGACCTGGACCAGACACCGGAAATGCTCAATCGGCTGTCCTGGCATGATCGCCTGAACCAGGCCTTGCAGCGCGACCTGTTCGAGCTGCACTTCCAGGGGGTCTACCAGGCCGCAGACCTGCAGATCAGCCACCTGGAGGCCCTCCTCAGGCTGCGCAACGAAGCCACGGGGGAGTTGATCATGCCTGGCGCCTTCATACCGGTGGCTGAGAAGAGCCTGAAGATCCTGGAGATTGACCGCTGGGTCTTGGCCAAGGTGATCTCGAAGCTGGGCAGCGAACCCGGCATTCCGCCCATTGCCGTCAACCTATCCGGCCGTTCCTTTGATGATCCCGGCATGCCCGTCTACATTTCGGATCTTCTCCGCGACCAGGGCGTGGCGCCGGGGCGACTGCTGGTGGAAATCACCGAGACGGCCGCCGTGTCGGACCTGACCGACGCCCAGCGCTTCATCGATGCCCTGCGCCAGGCCGGTTGCGTGGTCTGCCTGGATGATTTCGGGGCCGGTTTCGCCTCATTTGCCTATTTGAAGTACATCCGGGTGGATGCCATCAAGATCGATGCCATGTTCATACGCAATCTGCCCCTGGACCATGACAATCAGGTCTTTGTCCGCAGCATGGTGGATGTCGCCCGGGGCCTGGGAAAATCCATCGTGGCCGAATGCGTCGAGGACCAGGCCACTCTGGAACTCCTGCAGCATCTTGGCGTGGACATGTTGCAAGGCCATCATCTGGATGCGCCGAGGCCCGATCATCCGGCGTTGTTGGATACTCACGAACGCCACCTGATGGAGGTCCACAGCGTCACGCCCTAGCGTCACGCTGCCCGGTTTCGCCTTGCTCCCGCCAAGGATGTGTCTGGTGGCTGGGGTAAAATGCACCATCCATTACATCGAGACCCGCCGTGCTTACCGTTTCCAACCTCACCATGCAGTTCGGGGCCAAGCCCCTGTTCGAAAACGTCTCCGTCAAGTTCGGCGACGGCAACCGTTATGGCCTGATCGGCGCCAACGGCTGCGGAAAATCCACCTTCATGAAGATCCTGTCGGGTGTCCTGGAGCCCTCCTCGGGCAATGTCAGCTACGACCCGGGCGAGCGCATGGCCCACCTCAAGCAGGACCAGTTCGCCTACGAAGACATGCGCGTCCTGGATGTGGTGCTGATGGGCCACGCCGAGCTCTGGGCGTGCATGACCGAGAAGGACGCCATCTACATGAATCCGGAGGCCACGGAAGAGGACTACATGCACGCCGCCGAGCTGGAAGCCAAGTTCGGCGAGCTGGGCGGCTACGACGCCGAGGCCCGGGCTGGCGAACTGCTCCTGGGCCTGGACATCCCCTCCGAGAAGCACAACGGGCCCATGCGCGAAGTGGCCCCGGGGTGGAAATTGCGGGTGCTGCTGGCCCAGGCGGTGTTTGCCGATCCCGACATCCTGCTTCTGGACGAGCCCACCAACAACCTGGACATCAACACCATCCGCTGGCTGGAAGACCTGCTGAACAGCCGGGATTCCACCATGATCATCATTTCCCATGACCGGCACTTCCTGAACTCGGTCTGCACCCACATGGCCGACCTGGACTACCAGACCCTCAAGGTCTATCCCGGCAACTATGACGATTACATGGAGGCCGCCACCCAGGCCCGCCAGCGCCAGGCGTCGGCCAACGCCAAGGCCAAGGAACGCGTGGCCGAACTGCAGGAATTCGTGCGCCGCTTCTCGGCCAACAAGTCCAAGGCCCGCCAGGCCACCAGCCGGATGAAACTGATCGACAAGATCAAGCCGGAGGACGTGAAGCCCTCGTCGCGCCAATACCCTTGGATCTGGTTCGAGTTCGACGCCAAGGAAAAGCTGCATCGCCTGGCCTGCGAGGTGGAAAACCTGAACTTCGCCTACGAAGCCGGCCACAATGTCATCAGCCACCTGAACCTGACCGTCGCGGCGGGCGACAAGATCGCCATCGTGGGCGAAAACGGCGTCGGCAAGACCACCTTGCTGCGCTTGCTGGTGGGCGAATTGCAGCCGAATCAGGGTGCCATCAAGTGGGCAGAAAAGGCCCGGCCCGGCTATTTTGCCCAGGATCACGCGGCCGATTTCGATTCCGACCGCCCCCTGACCGAATGGATCGCCGAGTGGGTGCGCCTGGGCGGCTACGAAGGCAACGACGTGGAAACCCTGATCCGGGGCACCCTGGGACGCCTGCTCTTTTCGGGCGACGAAGTGCGCAAGCCGGTGCGCGTTATATCCGGCGGCGAGCAGGGCCGCATGCTGTTCGGCAAACTGATGCTGATGCAACCCAACGTGCTGTTGATGGACGAGCCCACCAACCACCTGGACATGGAATCCATCGAATCCCTGAACACGGCCCTGGAAAAATACCAGGGTACCCTGCTGTTCGTGTCCCACGATCGCCAGTTCGTCTCGTCCCTGGCCAATCGCATCGTGGAACTGAAACTGGACGGCAGTCATGTGGTGTACGATGGCGGATACGAGGATTACCTGGCTAGCCAAGGCCTGGAGTGAGACCACCATGAAGCCTGCACACCTGATCGCCCTGCCTATGTTGCTGGCACCGCTGGCCGGCTGTATCAGCGATGCGGCGTCCTACATGGTGAACGGCGACAACGAGCACACGGTTACCCTCATGCGGCACCAGAACCTGTTCTGGAAGGACACGGTCAACCTGGCCATCGTCCCCATCCGGATGCCTGAATGCCAGGCCTCCATGATGGTGGACGACGTCCCCAGAACAGCGGTTCTGAATCTCTACTGGTCCCCTGACGAGTACGTGGAACCCATTTTCATCCTGGACGTGGACGGCACTTTCTATGCCGTGAGTACCCGTAGCTGCAAGGTCCAGGCTTTCGACGCGGCCCCCGCGAACCCCGGCCAGACCGTTGGCCGCTTCCTGGAGCGGGACGGCCACCTGATGTTCGAACCGGAGACACAGGGACAGGGCGACCAGGCTGGTTGATGGATGGCCCGGCCACGTGCCCGGCCATGACGCTCCAGTGAGTCAACGAACCGGGCAGTGCGGAAAGGACCGGCACCGGTAAATCCGGGTCAGGCCAGACCCTTGTTTCACGTGAAACACACCAGACCGGCTCAAAGCAGAAACAACAGCACCCCACCCACGATCAACATGGAAACGCCCGCTGCCGCCAGCGCACCGTCGGGCTCCTGGATCCCGGCCTTCACATCCAGTTTCAAGTCGCTCAAGGTCATCCTTGGCGTCACCTTGGGCTCCAGTTCCAGGCGGTATTTGCCGGCCTGGAGATGCTTCATGTAGAACAGATGCTCCTTGAATACCGGGTTGCTGTTGGTCACGGCCCCGGGACTGAGGGAAAACACGATGGAATGCAGGGGGGCATCCTGATAATAGAGGGTGGCGCCGTAGGGGTCCTTCGGCACCTGATCCTCGGTGGTGTTGGGCTTGAAGTTGCCTGCCGCCGTCAGGATCAACCCCAGGGGGGCCATATCCGTGGTCACTTCGAATTCCCCGCTGGTCCAGCGACCGGCCTCGCCTGCCGTGAAGGTCATCACCTGCACGGACTGGCCGGTGAAGAATTTGCCATGGATCCAGTAGCCCGGACCCAGGACTGCGCCGACCAACACCAACAGAATCAGGATCGTCTTCAACATCGATATTCCCTTCATGGTCATTCGCTCTCATGCCGCCATGCGGCCAATAGTTGTTCCAGGTCTGCCTCCAGGACCGGCAGGGGCAAGGCCGCATCGATCCTGAACCGTTGTCGTACCTTGTCCAGCGCATGGGCGTGGGCGGGATCGTAATAGACCAGTATCTTCACCGGGGCCCCCCCTTGCAGCGTCGCCAGGAGAGATTCCAGGTTGCTGACCCGGTCCCGAAAATTGGGCTCATAAAAGAAGTCGGCCGCCACCACTTCGGGTTTTTCCTTGCGGATGAGGCTGATGGCCTTGCGGACGGAGTATTCGCTCAACACCTGATAGCCCAGGCGCTCATAGACAGGTTTCAGGCCGGTGTGGGAGAGAAATTCCACCACGGCCAACAGTTTCTTCTTGGATGTGGTCATCAAGCTCATGGGGACCCAAGGTCCCCGCATTCAATCAAGGGTCAGCTTACAGGGCAGTACCGCGTTTGGCCAGGCATTCAGCCAGGTCGGCACAGAGGGCCGAATGCCACGGGCTGTCCACTCCTGGCCCCAGCCCGGGTCACGCGGTCTGCTTGGCAGACTTTTCGGCCAGCAGGCGCAGGGCCGCCTCCAGGGTGATGTCGGTTGGCGCCATGTCCCTGGGCAGGGATGCCATGAGCTTGCCATGTTGCACATAGGGGCCGTAGCGGCCCGACTTCAACTGGACAGGCTTGCCATCGGCCGGGTGGTTGCCCAGGTCGGTGGCGGGGGCTGCCGCAGGCTTGCCCGACTTGGCGGCCCGGGGCTCGAATTCAAAACTGACCTTGCCATCCGCGCCCCGTACCAAAAAGGCCGAAAAGGCGCGTCGGGTGCGGGCCGAAACAAAACCCGTCAACAGGTCGGTTTTGCCGTCGGCCAGCAGCTTGGCCATTTGCTCCCGGGCCACCGGTTGCTGCAGGATGACCTGGCCACTGCGGAAATCGCAGGATT
>DYHB01000005.1:32598-60992 GCA_020724415.1 Thiobacillus sp. | reverse complement strand
CCGGCGCCGGCCCCGGGGCAGTCCCGAGTGGCCGGTCTCCCCGCCTGATCCCCCAGGCCGGGCCCGGGCTTTACAGCAGGGCCAGGTTGTCCCGGTGGATGAGCTCCGGTTCGTCCACGTAGCCCAGGATGGCTTCGATCTCCGCGCTGGGACGGCGCGCAATGCGGCGTGCCTCGTCGGCGCTGTAGTTGGCCAGTCCCCGGGCGATGTCCCGGCCTTCCGGATCGACGCAGGCGACGATTTCCCCGCGCTGGAAGTGGCCTTCCACCATCACCACGCCGATGGGTAGCAGGCTTTTGCCCTGGTGGACCAGGGCGTTGGCGGCGCCGCTGTCCAGGCTCAGCCGGCCCCGCACCTGGAGGTGGTCGGCCAGCCATTGGCGCCGGGCAGCATACACTGCCTGCTTGGCCAGCAGTTGGGTGCCGATGCGCTCGCCCTCGGCCAGGCGCTCCAGGACCCGATCCTCCCGGCCGCTGGCGATGATGGTGTCCGCTCCGCTGCGGGCGGCCCGTTTGGCGGCCAGAATCTTGGTCAGCATGCCGCCGGTACCGACGCTGGAGCCGGCGCCTCCGGCCATGGCCTCGAGTTCGGGTGTGCCTGCCACGGCCTCATGGACGAATTCGGCATCGGGGTGCTTGCGGGGGTCGGCGGTGTAGAGACCCGGCTGGTCGGTGAGGATGATCAGGGCGTCGGCCTCGATCAGGTTGGCCACCAGCGCGCCCAGGGTGTCATTGTCGCCTACCTTGATCTCATCGGTGGTGACCGTGTCGTTTTCGTTGATGATGGGAATGACCTTCAGGCCCAGGAGTGTGCGCAGGGTGCTGCGGGCATTCAGATAGCGCTCCCGGTCGGCCAGGTCGGCGTGGGTCAACAGTACTTGTGCGGTGTGCAGTCCGTGGCTGCGGAAGCCGCGTTCATAGGCTTCCACCAGACCCATCTGGCCCACGGCGGCGGCGGCCTGGAGTTCATTCAGGGCGTGGGGGCGCTTGCTCCAGCCCAGGCGCTTGATGCCCTCGGCAATGGCGCCGCTGGAAACCAGCACCACTTCCTTGCCCTGCTTGTTCAGGGCGGCAATCTGTTCCGCCCATCGGGCCAGGCGTTCATGGTCCAGGCCGCGCCCGTCATTGGTCACCAGGGCACTGCCTACCTTGACCACGATGCGTTTGGCCTTGGCAATGACCGAGGGCGTCATGCTCCCGGCTCCGCTTCGGCTTCGGTGCGCTTCATCTCGTCGAGGTGGTCCATGATGGCGTAGGTCAGGGGCTGGCAGTGTTGTCCGTTGATAGCGGCAATTCCATAGACAGGACCAGTCCAGCCGAAGTCCTGGATGAATTGTTCTATCCTTGCCTGGCGTTCTTCCTCGGGGATCAGGTCCAGTTTGTTCAATACCAGCCAGCGGGGCTTGCGATACAGGTCTTCGTCGTACTTGCGCAATTCGGCCACGATGGCCCGGGCTTCGTGGACCGGGTCTGTCTCGGGGTTGAAGGGGGCCAGGTCCACCAGATGGAGCAGGAGGCGGGTGCGGGCCAGGTGACGCAGAAACTGGTGGCCCAGGCCATGGCCTTCTGCGGCGCCCTCGATCAGGCCCGGGATGTCGGCAATGACGAAGCTGCGGTCCATGTCCACACGGACGACGCCCAGGTTGGGATGCAAGGTGGTGAAGGGGTAATCGGCCACCTTGGGCTTGGCGGCGGAGACGGCCCGAATGAAGGTGGACTTGCCGGCATTGGGCATGCCCAGAAGGCCCACGTCCGCCAGGACGCGCAGTTCCAGATTCAGGCGCCGGTCTTCGCCGGTCTCCCCGGGGGTGGACTGGCGCGGGGCCCGATTGGTGCTGGATTTGAAATGCAGGTTGCCCAGTCCACCCTGTCCTCCCTTGGCCAACAGGGCGCGCTGGCCATCCTGGGCCAGATCCGCGAGCACCTCCCCGGTGTCCTCATCGTGGATCACGGTCCCCACTGGAACGCGCAGGGTCAGGTCCTCGGCCCCTTTGCCGTAGCAGTCGGAGCCACGTCCGGCCTCGCCATTGCGGGCCTTGAAGTGTCTGGTATAGCGATATTCCACCAGGGTGTTGATGTTTCGATCAGCCACGGCCCACACACTGCCGCCCCGGCCGCCATCGCCTCCATCGGGGCCGCCCATGGGAATGAATTTCTCCCGGCGAAAGGAGACACAGCCGTTGCCTCCGTTGCCGGCGACCACTTCAATGCGGGCTTCGTCGATGAATTTCATGGCTTGGTATCCGGGTGTTGGAAAACAAAAAAGCCCTATCCTCGGATAGGGCTCTTGTGCGAGGTGGAGTCCTCAGGCCTGGGCGGGGATGACGTTGACCGTCCGACGCTTCTGGGGGCCCTTGGTGGTGTATTCCACCGTGCCGTCCACCAGGGCGAACAGGGTGTAGTCCTTGCCCAAACCTACATTGGTGCCCGGGTGGAACTGGGTTCCCCGCTGACGCACCAGGATGTTGCCGGCGGGCACGAACTGACCGCCGTAACGCTTGACACCCAGCATCTTGGGCTTGGAATCGCGACCGTTGCGTGAACTGCCGCCGGCTTTTTTGTGTGCCATGGTTGCTTGCTCCTGCTATCAGGCGGAAATGCCGTCGATGCGGATTTCCGTGAAGTTCTGACGATGACCCTGGGTCTTGCGGTAGTGCTTGCGGCGACGCATCTTGAAAATCATCACCTTGTCGCCCCGGCCGTGGGCCAGCACGGTGGCCTTGACGCTGGCGCCCGCCAGGACCGGAGCACCGATCTTGACGTCATCGCCATCAGCGACCATGAGCACGTCCTTGATTTCGATTTCGCTGCCGACTTCTGCGGGCAGGCTTTCCACCTTCAGTTTGCCACCGGCGGCGACCTTGTATTGTTTACCACCGGTTCGGATGACCGCGTACATGCTTTGCTCCGGAAATAGCTTGGACTAGAGAACGGCGGATTCTATTCGTTTTCGTCTGGCGGTTCAATATCTAATTTAGCGGCCGGAGAATGATGCCACCCGTGCCCATGGATATCCAGGCCGGAACGGGGAGGGATGTAGAATCCCCGGCATGGAATCCAGTCATCCCCGCAATGCCACACTCCGCCGGCGCCTCGCCAGCATGCTCTATGAGCTCTTGGCGCTGCTGGCCATTTGGTTCCTGGCCGGGTTTGTCGTGGTGGGCCTGTTGCCGCAGCCGCTCGTCGGCTGGCCCCGTGTGGCGCTGCAAGGTTATCTGGTCGTGGTGACCGGGCTGTATTTCGTGTGGTTCTGGCGGCGCGGCGGCCAGACCTTGGCCATGAAGACATGGCGTCTGCGTGTGGTGGATGCCGCTACGGGGGCGCGGCTCACATGGGCGCAAGCCTGGTTGCGATACGCCGTCGCCGTGCCCGGGGCCTTGTTGGTAGGGCTGGGTTTTCTGTGGGCGCTGCTGGACCCGGAGCGCCAGTTCCTGCACGATCGTCTGGCGTCTACGCGGGTGATCCGGCAGGAGGACGACCGAGGCTGATGCCTCCAGTCCGGGCAGGCCGAAGCCCAGGCGTGCAGTGCTCAGCGGCGCTCCGCCGCCCATAGGGCGGTGGCCGCCAAGGTCACCACCACGGCAATGGGCAGAATGGCACTGAGGGGGGCCGGCCAGTCGTTGAGGAGCCCGATGTTGCCGAAGAGACGGCTCATCAGATGGAAGCCCAGGCCAATTAGAATCCCCAGGAATATCCGTCCGCTGATGCCCCTGCCGCGCGGCGGCTGATAGCCGAAGGGGAGGGCGAGCAGCAGCATCACCGGGGCAGCCAGGGGAAAAGTGAGCTTGTTCCACAGGGCCAGCCTGTAACGGGTGGCCTTCTGCTGGTTTTGTTCCAGAAACGAGATGTAGGTGAGCAGTGCCTGCATGTTCATGCGCTCGGGGTTGACCACCAAGGCGGAAATGAGCGCAGGCGTGATGGCAGAGGGCCAGCGCTCGGTGGGCATCTGCTTCAGCTGGACCCCGTCTTGAGACATGCGTGTTTGCGTGACCGATCGGAGTTGCCAATGGCCATCTTCCAGCCAGGCGCCTGTCTGGGCCTGGCGAAAGGAGACCAATTGAAACGCCTCGTCGAATTCGTAGACGCGTATGTCCCCGAGGCTGCCGTCGGGGAGCAGTTGCCGGATGTTGATGAATTTGTCGCCATCCTTTGCCCACAGGCCCGATCGGAATTGCTGGGCAACCACCTTGTTGGAACTGCGTACCTTGATTTGCTGGGCCAGTTGTTCGGCAGGGGGCGTGACATACTCGCCGGCCAGGAACACCAGGAGGCTCAGGCCCAGGCCAAGCACGATCAGATGGCTGGCCAGCTTGAAACTGGAGAGCCCGGAAGTGCGGATGATGGTGAACTCGGATTTTTCGGCCAGACTGGACAAGGTGAACAGGGCGCCGATCAGGCAGGCGATGGGCAGCAGTTCCAGGGCACGGGCAGGCAGGTTGAGGAGCACATAGGCCAGGGCGTGGCTGGCGGTGTAACCCTCGGCCTGGACCTCGTTCAATTCGCCGATGAAATCGAAGAAGCCGAACAGCAGCACGAGCCCCAGCAACGCCATGGCCACGGATATCAGGACTTGCCGGGTGAGGTAACGGGCCAGCAGGGTCATTGCACTGACGACCTGTTCGGCAAGCCGTAACGCATGATGAAGGCCAGCGCGAGTATCGCAAGTGCCACGCCATGCACGACCAGCAGGCTTTCGGTGCCGTTGAGTTGCCCCCGCAATACCCAGGACTGGCTGATGCCAATCACATTGTTGTAGATGGCGTAGGTGAGTATGGCGAAAATCAGGTTCAGGGAGCGACCGCTGCGCGGGTTGTAGACACTGAGGGGAATGGCCATCAGCGCCAGCACCAGAGCGCTGATGGGATAGCCGATACGCCATATCCATTCCGCCTGGTTTTCCCGGGTCGGATTGCTCAAGAGTTCCAGGCTGGGACGCTGCCTTGGCCCCTGATAGCCGGTCCCCTCCTTGGCCGGTTCCAGCAGAAAGCTGTAACGCTCGAACGCCATTTCCTGATAGTCCGCCTGGCCGGGGGTGCCTTCGTAGCGGTGGCCCTGTTCCAGCACCAGGAACCGGTCGCCATTGTCCTTGTTCTCCACACGCCCCGTACCGGACACGACAATGCCGAGTTTGCCCTGCTGTTCGGACTGGATGAAGACATTCTTGACCCGGGTGTCGGTACGACCGATGTACTCGACGAAATAGACGCGGTTATGGCGCGACGATTCCGTGAATACTCCGGGCACCAGGGAGGAAACGTCTTCCACACTGCTGAGGTATTCCTCGTAGCGCTCTTTTTTCTGGGATGCCCAGGGGTTGAGCCAGAGACTCATGACCGCTATGGCCAGGGTGACGGGCAGGGCGAAGCGGATCACAGGTCCGATCCAGGCCACCGGGGGTAGCCCCGCGCTGGACCAGATCACCATTTCACTGTCCTGCCAATAGCGGGTCAGGGTCAGCAGTATGCCTATGAAGAGGGCGACAGAGAGGACCACGGGCAGCAGCTTCAGGTAGCCAAAGCCAATCAGGGGCAGCACTGCCTGGGCTTCGATTTCGCCAATGGCGGCGTCACCCAGGGTACGGACGGCCAGAATGACCAGCACGATCGCAGTCAGCGCACCCAGCGCCATGCCCCCGTTGCTGGTCATCTCCCGTAGGGCCGCGGACTGGTAAAGGCGCATCTTTTTGACTTTTGGGGGGATCGCTGGAAAGATTTGCGGGTGGGTCAGGGGGCCGTCAAGAGGCGGCCCGTGTCGATGGCAATCAGCTTCAGGAGTTGGCCGTGGAATTTAGCATAAAACGTAGCAGCCCAGAAAAACAACGTGCCGGATGCGCTGTGGTGGGTGTGTTCGAGAACCGGCGCCTTACCCGGGCGGCCGGTCAGGTGAACGAGGCCTCGGGTGGCTATCTTGAGCGGCTCCTGAAACAGGGTGACATGTCCGGCAAGGCGGGCAGCACCCTGTTGCTCCATGAAGTGCCTGGCGTTTCCAGTGAACGGGTATTGCTGGTTGGGCTGGGCAAGGAAAGCGAATTCAATGATCGGGTTTATCGGGATGCCATCAAGGCTGCGATCAGGGGCCTCAGGGATACCGGCGCCAAGGACGCAGTGATGCATCTTGTCCATGTTCCCGTCAAGAAACGCAACCTGGCCTGGCGGGCCGAGCAGGCGGCCTTGATGGCCTTGGACTGCCTGTACCGGTTCGATCGCCTGAAATCCCGCCGCGATGAGGTGGCGAGTGGTCCCCAGCGGCTGATCTTCAACTACGAGACGCCCGCAGACAAGAAGGTTCTGGAAGCCGCCCTGGCCAAGGGGCGGGCGATTGCAGGCGGCATGAGCCTGGCCAAGGATCTGGGCAACCTGCCCGGCAACATTTGTACCCCGAGCTATCTGGCCGAACAGGCCACCCACCTGGCCGAGGCCCATGGAATGGACTTGGAGGTGCTGGAACAGGAAGACATGGAACGGCTCGGCATGGGGTCCCTGCTCTCTGTGGCCAAGGGATCCGACCAGCCGCCAAAATTCATCATTCTCCAGTATCGCGGTGGCAATTCCGAAAAGCCCGTTGTGCTGGTCGGCAAGGGCATCACCTTTGATTCCGGTGGCATCTCCCTCAAGCCCGCGGCCGAGATGGACGAAATGAAATACGACATGTGCGGCGCCGCGTCGGTCCTGGGTACCCTTCAGGCCCTGGCCGAGCTGGCGTTGCCACTCAATGTGGTGGGCATCATCCCCACCTGCGAGAACCTGCCGTCGGGACGAGCCAACAAGCCGGGTGACATCGTCACGTCCATGTCCGGTCAGACGATCGAGGTGCTCAACACCGATGCTGAAGGGCGCTTGATCCTGTGTGATGCCCTGACCTATGCCGAGCGTTTCGAGCCCGCCGCCGTGGTGGATATTGCAACCCTGACCGGTGCCTGCGTGATTGCCCTGGGCCATGTGGCCACCGGGTTGCTGGCCAACAAGCAGTCCCTTGCCAATGAACTCCTTGCCGCCGGCGAGGAATCGGGTGACCGGTGCTGGCAACTGCCCCTGTGGGAAGAGTACCAGGACCAGCTGAAGAGCAATTTTGCCGACATGGCCAACATTGGTGGCCGGCCGGGCGGCACCATCACGGCCTCGGCCTTCCTGTCACGGTTCACCAAGAAATACGATTGGGCGCACCTGGATATCGCCGGAACGGCCTGGAAGTCAGGAAAGGAGAAGGGGGGTACCGGGCGACCCGTGCCGCTGTTGGTGCATTTCCTGGCAGAGCGGGCAAGCAAGGCCTGAGTCCTGACTCCGGACCGGGCTGTCGGCCTGGAGGAGGGCCTCGGGGGTTGCAGCCTGCCGGCCTCTGGCCGATGGGGCCCCAGTGGCGGGCGCTCCCGGCACGTTCCCGCTCAAGGTTCCAGTACGGTACTGCGTGCCTCCGGCAGTTGCCCGGGATAATCCCGGGATGCATGCAAGCCCCGGCTTTCGTGCCGATCCTTGGCGCAGCGCACGATCAGGTCGGCGGTCTGCACCAGGTTGCGCAGTTCGATCAGGTCGTTGTTGATTCGGAAATTGCTGTAGAACTCGTCGATCTCTTCACCGAGCAGACGGATGCGGTGGCTGGCCCGTTCCAGGCGCTTGTTGGTCCGGATGATGCCCACGTAGTCCCACATGAAGCGGCGTAGCTCGTGCCAGTTGTGGGTGATGACCACCTGTTCATCGGCGTCCGTGACCCGGCTCTCGTCCCAATCCGGTATCCGGGCCGCCTGGGCCGCCAGGCTTTGCCGGATGTGGTCCGCAGCCGCCCGTCCATAGACCAGGCACTCCAGGAGGGAATTGCTGGCCAATCGGTTGGCGCCATGCAGGCCGGTGCAACTGGTCTCGCCTATGGCGTACAGGTTGCTCAAGTCGGTCTGGCCATGGGTGTCCACCATCACGCCCCCACAGGTGTAGTGGGCGGCCGGGGCAATGGGTATCCATTCCCGGGTGATGTCCAGGCCCAGTTCCAGGCAGCGGGCGTGGATGGTCGGGAAATGCTGGACGATGAACTTGGCCGGTTGATGGGTGATGTCCAGGTAGACGCAGTCCAGGCCCCGCTTCTTCATCTCGAAATCGATGGCCCGGGCCACGATGTCCCTGGGCGCCAATTCGAGGCGAGGATCGTGGTCGGTCATGAAGCGGGTGCCGTCCGGCAATCTCAGGATGGCCCCCTCGCCACGCATGGCTTCGGTGATCAGGAAGGATTTCGCCTGGGGATGGTAGAGGCATGTGGGATGGAACTGGATGAACTCCAGGTTGGCCACCCGGCAGCCTGCCCGCCAGGCCATGGCAATGCCGTCGCCGGTGGCGGTGTCGGGATTCGATGTATACAGGAAGGCCTTGCCGGCCCCGCCCGTGGCAAGCACCGTATGCCCGGCAGCGATGGTCTCCACTTTGTCTGCCGCCGTATCCAGCACGTAGGCCCCATACACCCGACGGGGATCCAGGCCCAGCTTTGCCCCGCTGAGCAGGTCCACGGCCAGATGCTGGGTGCGTATGGAAATGTTGTCGGCTGAATTCAGGCGAGCCCAAAGCGTGGTTTGGACGGCGTGCCCCGTGGCATCCGCCACATGGAAGATACGGCGGTGACTGTGGCCGCCTTCCCGGGTCAGATGGTAGCCATGGGCATCATGGTCGAACGGGACGCCCTGCCAGATCAGCCAGCGGATGGCGTCCGGACCATGGCTGATCACGTGTCTGACCCGCTCTTCATCGCACAGGCCGGCGCCCGCAACCAGGGTGTCCCGGACATGATCGTCGATGCTGTCGTCCTGGCCATGGACGGCGGCAATCCCGCCCTGGGCCCATTGGCTGGACCCATCCATGAAGCCCTTCTTGGTCACCATGATGACCTTCATGCTGCCCGGCAGGGACAAGGCCAGAGTGGCGGCGGCGAGGCCTGAACCGATGATGAGAACGTCGCAGGTTTCCATGGGCGGGGGGAACTTCCGGGCGGGCGGAGAGGTCATTATGGGCGAATGGGGTGCTTCTGCCCGGTTATACTAGACCTGTTTGGAGAATCATGCGATGCCGTCCAGGATAGGAGGTGCATGCCGATTCGGAGATAAACCCAACAGGGAACAGGATGAGCGAGCAGGACATCGACCGGCAGTTGGTGGAACGGGCACGCAACGGCGACAAGCGTGCCTTTGAACTTTTGGTGGAGAAATACCACCGCAGGCTGCTCAGGCTGTTGTCGCGCATGGTGCGCAATCAGGATGAGATTGATGACATCGCCCAGGAAACCTTCATCAAGGCTTACCGGGCCTTGCCCCAGTTTCGGGGGGATGCGGCTTTCTACACCTGGCTGTACCGCATCGGTGTCAACACGGCGCGCAACTACCTGTCCAGCCGCGGCAAGGCAATGCCCACCATCTCGGAGCATGCGGCCAATGACGATGATGAACCGGATGAACGAATTGTGGCTCAGGACATCAATACGCCAGAGTCCATGTTGCATACCAAGCAGGTCGGCATGGCGGTCAATGAGGCCATCGAGGCCCTGCCCGCCGAGTTGAAGGCAGCCATTACCCTGCGGGAACTGGAAGGATTGAGTTACGAGGAGATCGCCGAGATGATGAATTGTCCCATCGGCACGGTGCGCTCCAGGATTTTTCGGGCCCGGGAAGCGATAGCAACTCGCTTGCGTCCTTTGCTGGGTACGACCGGCGACAAGAGGTGGTGATCATGAAACAAGCGCACATGAATGCGACGACTCCGTTGGAATCTGCCGATGAGCTCCATTCTGCCCTGTGGGATGGCGAGCTGGATGATTTCGAAGCCCGCAAGCTATTGGGTGGCATGGATACAGCCCAGCGCGAACTTTGGGCCGAGTACGCCATGATTGGAGATGCCCTGAGGGGTGTTGGTACCAGTCGATCGGGGTTCATGCAAAGGTTCGAGACTGCCCTGGCGTCCGAGCCTACGATCCTGGCTCCGGTGGCAGCGCGCAAGCCGGTGGTGGCGCCCTATTTGTGGACGGCCGCCGCCGCGGCGATGGTTGCGATTACCTGGACGGTCTGGACCGCTGCCCCCACGGATGTTTCCGGCCAGCCCCAGTGGATGGCCCAACAGCCGGCAACCAGCCAGCCCGTGGCAGCCAACGAATACCAGCCAGGGGCCGGGGACCTGGAGTCCTACATGGAAGCTCACCAGGATTTCGCCTACGCAGTCGTTTCCGTACCCGATCTCACGGTTGAGCGGGTCAGCCTCACCGAGGTCCGTCCATGAGGTGGGGCGCGCTCCTGCTGGGGCTGCTCTCGGCGCCTGGCTGGGCGTCGGATCCCCTGCCGGCGGCAGAGGCGGCAAAACTCCTGCAAGGCATCGCCGACGCATCCAACCGGTTTGCTTACGAAGGCGTGTTCGTGCTCCAGCATGGCGACCGCATGCAGACCCTGCGCATTTCCAGCCAGCCCCATCCTGCAGGCAGGGAAAGCCGGCTTGTGGGCATGGATGGCGAGGTGCGCGAGGTGCGTTGTACCCGGGGTGAGTCCGTGACGATCCAGGGCGGCGACGGCAATGCCCGCGCTTCGAAGCGTGTCATCAGCCGTCATTTCCCGGACCTTTTGCCCTCGGATGCCCGGGTTCTGACAGAGTGGTACTGGGTGCGCCAGGCCGGGGTGGATCGCGTGGCGGGCCAGGATTGCCGGGAGATCGTCCTGCAGCCCAAGGATGAATACCGTTGGGGCCATGTGCTTTGTGTCGACCAGGAAACCCGCCTGCCCCTGCGGGCGGTACTCGTGGATCCCAAGGGCCAGGCCTTGATGCGCTATACCTTTGCGGAATTGGACATCCTGCCTGGAGAGGCGGCGAAGGCCCGCATGCCCCCGGTCGGCAAGCCGGTACGCTTCACGGACGCGCCCAAGGCCATCCAGGCCGGTGCCGTCGAAGTGCGTCAGTTGCCACCTGGTTTCACCAGGGTGGCGGCGGTCAAGCGCCCGCTGTCCCATCGGGGTACCGAGGTCGAACATTGGGTGTTCAGCGATGGCCTGACCCATGTTTCCATGTTCGTCGAGCCCCTGTCCCGCCCGGACGTCACCCTGAAGGGGGCGAGTCACAAGGGCATGGTCAATCTGCTGACGCGGCGGGTGGGCGCTTATCAGATTACGGTATTGGGTGATGCGCCACGTCCCACGGTGGAGTTGATTGCCCGGGGGGTCGATCTGGCGTCTCCCGGCCAGCCGGGGCGGCCATGATCGAAGCACCCGCCAGGATCGTTCGGGTGGAGGGTGCGCGTGCCTGGGTCGTGCCCGAGTCGCCCCAATCCTGTGGAGCATGTGGCGGCAAGGGTTGCGGTTCATCGATCTTCAGCCGCATGCTCAAGGGGGGCGCAGAGCCCGAATACCCGGTCCAGAATCTGATCCAGGCCAAGCCTGGAGAAGCCGTGGTGGTGGGGGTGGCTGACGGGACCCTGCTCCGCGCCGCCATGAGTGCTTACGTGCTGCCCCTGTTGATGGTCATGGCCGGGGCGCTGATCGGAACTCTTTGGGGCGAACTGCAATCTGTAGCAGGTGCCCTAGCGGGTCTTGCGCTGTCCATCCTGTGGCTGCGCCGCCGCCGCCCGCCTCCCGACCCGGTGGTCATCAGGCTGGGAACGCGGGCTTGCCGCACACGATCCGGGGATGCCCACCAGCACTGAGCGGCTGCGTGGCCAGGGTTGGCTGTTCAACGTGGATATTTTGAGAGGTTCATGATGATGAAATGGCTTGCTTCACTGTCATTTACCCTGTTGTTCGTGGCAAACGCCGCCTGGGCGTCCCTGCCCGACTTTACGGACCTGGTGGACAAGCAGTCCCCATCGGTCGTCAATATCACCACGACCCAGGAGCGTACCGAGAATCGCCGTGGCCGTACGCCCCAATCGGACGAGATGTTTGAGTTCTTTCGCCGCTT
Organism: Thiobacillus sp.; assembly: GCA_020724415.1. Taxonomy (GTDB): domain Bacteria; phylum Pseudomonadota; class Gammaproteobacteria; order Burkholderiales; family Thiobacillaceae; genus JADJCP01. The sequence goes on along the minus strand of DYHB01000005.1, from coordinate 49,090 downwards.
CGGCATGCCCGGCCTGCCCGAGGCGCCCCGCAATGGTCGTCCCGCACCCCGGTTCGGCCAAGGCTCGGGCTTCATCATCAGTGATGATGGCTACATCCTGACCAATGCCCACGTGGTGGACGAGACGGATGAGGTGACCGTGAAATTGAATGACCGGAGAGAATTCCAGGCCAAGGTCATCGGTTCCGACAAACGCACGGATGTGGCGCTGATCAAGATCGAGGCCAGCAATCTCCGCAAGGTTTCCATCGGCACGCCCGACCGGCTTCGAGTCGGTGAATGGGTGTTGGCGATCGGCGCCCCCTTCGGATTCGAGAACTCCGTGACCGCCGGCATTGTCTCGGCCAAGGGGCGGGCCTTGCCGGAAGAGAACTATGTCCCGTTCATTCAGACCGACGTGGCCGTCAACCCCGGCAACTCAGGGGGGCCCCTGTTCAACATGCGGGGCGAAGTGGTGGGCATGAACTCCCAGATCATCTCCCGCTCCGGAGGCTACATGGGCCTGTCGTTTGCCATTCCCATTGATGTGGTCATGGAAGTGGCCAAGCAGTTGCGCGAAGATGGTCGGGTCAACCGCGGTCGTCTCGGCGTCCTGATCCAGGAGGTGACCGCCGACTTGGCGGAAACCTTCGGGCTGAAAAAGCCGCGCGGTGCATTGATATCCGAAGTGGAAAAGGATGGGCCTGCCGATCGGGCCGGCCTGCAGCCTTCTGACATCATTCTTGAATTCGATGGCCGGGAAGTGCCGAATTCCATCGAACTTCCACGCATGGTGGGTGCAACCGCACCGGGTACCCGGACCCATCTGAAAGTCTGGCGCGACGGCGACATCAAGGAAGTCCGCGTGGTGGTGGGTGAGATGCCCCAGGACAAGTTGGCTGTTGCCGAGACAAAATCCCAGGCCAACAAGGCCGGGCTGGTGGTGTCGAAACTGAGCCCGGACCAGAAGCGGGATCTGAAGATCGATTCCGGCGTGATGGTGGACGATGCCACAGGGGCAGCGGCCCGGGCCGGCCTGCGTCCGGGCGATGTCATCGTTTCCGTAGCCGGCATGCCTGTGAACAGTGCGGACGAGCTTTCCAAGGCATTGAACGATAACGACCGCATGAGTTTCGCCTTGCTGGTAAAGCGGGGCGAAGGCTCCATTTACGTTCCCTTGCGACTCAATCGCTGAGGCGGCGGCTGGGGGCGCCACCCCCCAGGCAGGAGGTGTCAACACGAATCCTCGCTGGTCCTGGAGCGCGCGATGGCAGTACCCAGCCAGGACTTGATGTTCAATGGGGGGATGATCCCTCGGGGGTGACTCCCGCCCAGGTGGACGCCGACGCCTGGGCCCAGACCCTGGCTTTCTCAAGGCCAGCTTCGAATAGTCCGATTCCTTGAATTCTGCCCGTCGAGGGCGGAATTCCCCACATCAGGGGGCCCACGGGTTCAGGTAGAATGTTCGCCCTCAAGACTCTTTGGTCCCGTTCGTGAAGCACATACGCAATTTTTCCATCATTGCCCATATCGATCATGGCAAATCCACCCTGGCTGACAGGCTGATCCATCGTTGCGGCGGCCTGTCCGATCGTGAAATGGAGGCCCAGGTCCTGGACTCCATGGATCTGGAGCGGGAACGGGGCATTACCATCAAGGCCCAGACGGCGGCGTTGCTCTACAAGGCCAAGGATGGTCAGGAATACCATATCAACCTGATCGATACGCCGGGACATGTGGACTTTTCCTACGAGGTCAGTCGATCCCTTTCGGCCTGTGAGGGCGCCCTTCTGGTGGTGGATGCCTCCCAAGGCGTGGAGGCCCAGACCGTGGCCAACTGCTACACCGCCATCGAACTGGGCGTGGAGGTGGTGCCGGTGCTGAACAAGATCGACCTGCCTTCCGCAGAACCGGAGCGGGTGATCCAGGAAATCGAGGATATTGTCGGCATTCCGGCGGAAGATGCCGTGCGCTGCTCGGCCAAGACCGGTCTGGGCATCGAGGATGTCCTTGAGGCTGTCGTGCAACGGGTGCCGCCACCGGTGGGCGACCCGGACGCGCCGCTGAAGGCGCTGATCACCGATTCCTGGTTCGACAACTACGTGGGTGTGGTGATGCTGGTCCGGGTGGTGGATGGCGTCCTCCGGCCCAAGGACAGGATTCGCCTGATGGCGACGGGTGACGAATACCTGTGCGAACAAGTGGGTGTATTCACGCCCAAATCCCTGGTGAGGTCGGAGCTGTCGGCCGGTGGCGTGGGATTCGTCATCGCAGGGATCAAGGAGCTGGCCTCGGCCAAGGTGGGCGACACCATCACCACCGTGGCGCGCCCGGCCGACAAGCCCCTGCCGGGTTTCAAGGAGATCAAGTCCCAGGTGTTCGCCGGGCTCTACCCAGTCGACTCCCATGAGTATGACCAGCTTCGCGATGCCCTGACCAAGTTGCAGCTGAACGATGCCTCACTTCACTTCGAGCCGGAAACATCCCAGGCCTTGGGCTTTGGGTTCCGTTGCGGCTTTTTGGGCCTTCTGCACATGGACATCGTGCAGGAGCGTCTGGAGCGGGAGTACAACCAGAACCTCATCACCACGGCGCCTACCGTGGAGTACGAGGTGGTCATGAAGGACGGCAGCGTGGTCTTGCTGGAAAACCCGTCCAAGCTGCCCGATCCCGGCAAGATCCAGGAGATTCGGGAGCCCATCATCACGGCCACCATACTGGTGCCGGAGACTTACCTGGGCAACGTCATGACCCTGTGCAACCAGAAGCGGGGTGTGCAGCGGGACATGAAGTACATGGGGCATCAGGTGATGCTGCATTACGAACTGCCCTTGAACGAGGTGGTCATGGATTTCTTCGACCGGTTGAAATCCACCAGCCGGGGATACGCGTCCCTGGATTACGAATTCAAGGAGTTCCGGCCTGACGATCTGGTCAAGCTGGATGTGCTGGTCAACGGGGAGCGGGTGGATGCCCTCTCCCTCATCGTCCACCGTGCCACGTCCCAGTATCGTGGCCGTGAGCTTGTCTCCAAGATGCGGGAGTTGATTCCCCGCCAGATGTTCGACGTGGCGGTCCAGGCCGCCATCGGTTCCCACATCATCGCCCGGGAAACGGTAAAGGCCCTGCGCAAGAACGTGCTGGCCAAGTGCTATGGCGGCGATATCACCCGTAAGCGCAAATTGCTGGAAAAACAAAAGGAAGGAAAAAAACGCATGAAGCAGGTGGGTAACGTGGAAATTCCCCAGGAGGCCTTCCTGGCCATCCTGCAAGTGGGGGACAAGTGATGAACTTTGCCCTCATTCTGTTCATAGCCTTGGTCGTCACCGGGGCCATCTGGCTCTTGGATGCCCTGACTGCTGGCCGTCGGCGTCCCAAGGATGCCAAGCTGCCCTGGCTGGTGGATTACGCCAAGAGTTTCTTTCCAGTCATCCTGATCGTGTTCGTGCTCCGCTCGTTTCTGGTGGAGCCCTTCAAGATCCCGTCAGGCTCTATGCTGCCCACCCTGGAGATCGGCGATTTCATCCTGGTGAACAAGTTCGAATATGGCATCCGGCTGCCCATCCTGAACAAGAAGGTGATTGCCCTGGGGGATCCCCAGCGTGGCGATGTGATGGTCTTCCGGTTTCCCAAGGACCCTTCCCTGGATTACATCAAGCGGGTGGTTGGTTTGCCTGGGGATACCCTGGAATATCGCGACAAGGCGCTGTACATCAATGGTCAGGCCGTGCCGTCCCAACCGGCCGGCACCTACAATTATGTGGCCAACGGACTGAACTACATTGCCGGGGAGACCCGGACCGAACGCCTGGGCGAGCATGAACACCTGGCCATGGTGCAAGCCGACATGCCCCCGGTCATCATGTACCAGGTCGACGGCGATTTTCCTCACCGCGAAAACTGCACCTACAATGAGCAGGGATTTGTCTGCAAGGTGCCGCAAGGCCACTATTTCATGCTGGGCGACAATCGGGATGCCAGCAATGATTCCCGTTACTGGGGGTTTGTGCCGGATGAGAACATCGTCGGCCGTGCCTTCATGATCTGGTGGAACTTCGGCGAATTCGGCCGCATTGGCCAATCCATAAAATAAGGAGGCACAACCATGAAACAACAGCGCGGCGTTACCCTGATCGGCACCATTTTTTTCCTGATCCTGTTTGCCGGCGTGGCTTTGGTGGGATTCAAGGTGGTGCCTTTTTACATCGACTATTTCACCATGAAGAGCATGCTCGGCAATCTGGCCAGTGAAAAGACCAAGGACAGTGATGGCGAACTCAGGCAGGGCTTCGCCATGCGGGCCAGCACAAACTACCTCATCGGCTACGAGCCGTCCGACCTGGAGATCGACCGGGATCACGGCTTGTTGACGCTGACCTACTACATGGAACGCAAGGCGCCCCTGGTGGCGGGTGTCAGCCTGCTGATGCAGGAGGAAGCCAAGGCCAGCGCTCCCTTGAAATGAACAGGCGCCCTTGTCCACCAAGCCTCTATTCATCCTGGGGGAAATCCGGTGCCTTCGGAACGGCCCTATGGAACTGAGATGATGTCCCTGGATACCTTGCAACAATCCCTGGGCTACGTCTTCCAGAAGCCTGAGCTGTTGGCCCAGGCGCTGACCCATCGCAGTTTCAGCGCCAGCAACAATGAACGCCTGGAATTTCTGGGTGACAGCGTGCTGAACTGTCTCGTGGGGCTCATGCTGTACCAGCGTTTTCCCCACCTCAAGGAGGGACAACTGTCCAGGCTCCGGGCCAATCTGGTCAATCAGCAGCCCCTCTATGAAATTGCCCAGGATCTCGATCTGGGCCAGTACCTCAAGCTGGGTGAGGGCGAATTGCGCAGCGGCGGCCACCAGCGCCCGTCCATCCTGGCCGATGCCCTGGAATCCATCCTGGGAGCAGCCTTCCTGGATGGAGGCTTTGGGCCGGTCATGGGAGTCGTGGAACATCTATATGACAGCAGGATGCGCAGGATCGATCCCAACGCCCAGGGCAAGGATGCCAAGACCCGCTTGCAGGAATGGTTGCAGGCGCGTCGGCAGGGGCTGCCCACCTATCATCTCGCCGAGGTTTCGGGCCAGGCCCATGCCCAGGAGTTCTGCGTGGAATGCCGTATTGATGTGCTGGGCCTGAAAACTGCGGGCAAGGGAACCAGCCGCAAGGCGGCGGAGCAGAATGCAGCCTCGGCGGCCCTCCAATTGCTGAGTGTGCCATGAGCCTGTCCGATAGCTTCAGAGCTGGCTATATCGCCGTGGTGGGGCGGCCGAATGTGGGCAAGTCCACCCTGGTCAACGCCTTGGTGGGGGCCAAGATCAGCATCGTATCCAGCAAGCCCCAGACGACCCGCCATCGCATCCTGGGGGTTCGCACCGAGGCTGCGGCCCAATATGTCTTTGTCGATACCCCGGGTTTCCAGACCCGGCATCGCAACGCCCTCAATCAGTCCATGAACCGGGTGGTTTCCCAGACCCTGGCCGATGTGGAAGTGGTGTTGTTTCTGGTGGAGGCGCTGCGTTTCGGACCGGAAGACGAAAAGGTGCTGAAACTCTTGCCGGCCGGTCGCCCCGTGATACTGGTGGTCAACAAGGTGGATCAGGTGGCGGACAAGGCCCGGTTGCTGCCCTTCCTGCAGCAGGTGGCCGCTCGCCATGACTTTGCCGAAGTGGTGCCCCTGTCTGCCCTGGCTGCCCGGGACGGGGAGCGCCTGATGACGATCCTGGCGCCTCATCTGCCGGAATCGCCACCCCTGTTCGAGGAGGAGGCCATCACGGACCGGAGTGAACGCTTCCTGGCCGCCGAGATTCTGCGTGAAAAGATTTTCCGACTCACCGGGGACGAAGTGCCCTACGGTGTGGCCGTGGAGATCGAGCAGTTCCAGCAGGAGGCCTCTGGCATGCGGCGCATCGCGGCTGTGATCTGGATCGACCGGGAAGCCCACAAGCCCATCCTGCTGGGCAAGGGGGGCGAGCACCTGAAACGGATTGCCAGCGAGGCCAGGCAGGACATGGAGCGCCTGTTCGATGCCAAGGTGTTTCTCAATTGCTGGGTGAAGATCAAGAGCGGCTGGATGGATAATGCCGCCCTGCTGAGATCCCTGGGCCACGATTGAGCGCCCGGCATCATGGCCGACAAGGTCGACAACGAGGTTGCCTTCATCCTGCACACCCGGCCCTGGCGGGAAAGCAGCCTCATCGTAGAGGCCTTTACCCGGCACCGGGGTCGGATCAGCCTGGTGGCCAGGGGGGCCAGGCGTCCCATGTCCTCCCTGAAGTCCCGTTTGCTGGCCTTCCAGCCACTGCTACTGTCCTGGTTTGGCAAGGGCGCCGTGCGTACCCTGCATGACTCGGAGTGGCAGGGGGGGCGGCTTTGGCTGAAGGGGGAGGCCTTGATGTGTGGCTTCTATCTCAACGAGCTGCTTCTGAAACTGCTGCCGGCCGAAGATCCCCACGAGGTTTTGTTCGACCACTATGCCGGAGCCTTGGAGACCCTGGGCGCCGGCAGCGAGCCGGAGCCGGTTTTGCGCCGTTTCGAACTGGCCCTGCTGTCCGAACTGGGCTACGCCCACACGCTGGACCGGACGGAGCAGGGCCAGCCGGTGGACCCCGGGGAGCGCTACGGTTTTGTACCCGATCGGGGTGTGGTCAGTCCCGGTCATGGTTCCACGGTGCTGGGCAAGACCCTGCTCGACATGATGGCGGGTGATTTCGATGACCCCTGCACCTTGGTGGAATGCAAGCAACTCATGCGCGGCCTCATCAACCATTATCTGCAGGACAGGCCTCTGTTGACCCGGCAGTTGTTGATCGAATTGCAGGGCATCGAACCCATGAATCTGTAACCCCCTGGGGTGGCACGGCTATACTCCACACCCGTTACCCGTTACCCGTTACCCGTTACCCACATGATCAAGCTCGGCGTCAATATCGACCATATCGCCACTCTGCGCCAGGCGCGGGGTACCCGTTATCCAAGTCCCGTCCAGGCTGCCCTGTTAGCGGAATCCGCGGGCGCGGACCTCATCACCCTGCATCTTCGGGAAGACCGCCGCCACATCCAGGATCACGATGTCCTGGCCTTGCGCCCCATCCTGCAAACGCGCATGAATCTGGAAATGGCGGTGACCGAGGAAATGCTGGGCATAGCTCTGCAGGTTCGCCCCCAGGATGTGTGTCTGGTGCCCGAGCGGCGCCAGGAACTGACCACCGAGGGGGGGCTGGATGTGGCTGGCCAGATGGATCGCATGCGCGACGCCTGTGGGCGCCTGGGTGAGGCCGGTGTCCGGGTCTCGCTGTTCATTGACGCCGACCTGAATCAGCTGGATGCGGCCAAGGCCGTGGGGGCGCCCGTGGTGGAGATCCACACGGGCCGATTTGCGGATGCGGACGGGACAGCCGCCAGGGCGGAACTGGCCCGCATCCGCAGGGCGGTGGAACATGGCGTCGCCATCGGGTTGCAGGTGAATGCGGGCCATGGACTGCACTATCACAATGTCCAGGACGTGGCGGCCATACCCGGCGTGGAGGAGTTGAACATTGGCCATGCCATCGTCGCCCAATCCCTGTTCTGGGGCTGGGAAAAGGCGGTCCGCGAGATGAAGCGCCTGATGCTGGAGGCGGCCGGTCGCTGAGGCGGGCTTCAGGACTCCAGGCTGACGTCGTAATGCAAGGCCCAGCCAAGGGCCTCCATGTAGCGCTGGCTGATTGCCTCCGGCGTGATCCCGCAAGCACCGGCCTGTTCCAGGATGGAACTGGCGTCGCCCTGCTCGCAGGCCAGGGCCAGACTCAAGAAGGCGCCATAGGGTCCCTTCTTCTCGCGCAGGGCCAGTTGAATCTCGTCCGGCAGGCCCAGGCGAGCCAGGGCTTCTTCCATGGGCATGTTGAACAGCACGTCCACCATGGAGAGCAGGCCCGTCACGAAGGCCTGTTCGCATTGGGCCTTGCTCAGCCGCTGGCGCGCCAACAGCTCACACATGCGCCCGCGAATCAGGGCGGTCTCCCTCAAGGCACCGTCCATGGGGGATGACGTGCTGTCGTAAAACAACAGCAAGGTCAGCCAGCGATACAGGCCGTCCCGCCCGATGTAGGTCATGGCTTGTTCCAGGGAGCCCACCTTGCTGCGCAGGCCGAGGGCGGCCGAATTGATGTAGCGCAGCAGGCGCAGGGTCAGTCCCAGATCCTGGCGGGCCAGCATGGCCAGCTTGTCGAAATCGCTCTCCTTGCGCCGCAGGTGGCTGATGACCTGGGTGACCACCAGGCGCTGGCTGCTCAGGTTGGGCTCCCGGTTCTCGCCACGTCGGGTCAGGTACTGGCCCCGGAAGTAGTCGAAATGCATGCGCTGGCAGGCATCCTGGAGTTCTGCCGAATCCACGCCTTCTGCCAGGAGCGGGGTGTCGGGGTGCCGGCTGCGCAAGGTGCGGGCGAGCGTCAGAAGGTCGGCCGGGCTGATCTGGCCGGCGGGCAGGTGGATGAAATCCGCCGCGTCCATCAAGGGCAGGAGGCCCGGGCTCGGGCCGAACGGAAGGGCCAGTTGGAAACCATGGGACTTGAGTTGCAATGCGCGCTGTCGCAAGGGCGCCGCATCCGCCGACGGGTCTGCACCGTCACGGAGGCTGAGTACCAGCCCCGCGGGTTGCAGAGCGTCCAGGTTCGGCATGGTCAGGGATTCTGCCTGCAACTCGCAGAAGGCCAGTCGGCGGCCGGTGACCGCCGTCAAATCCATCTGGCCCAGGCGATCCAGCAATATCTGGTCGAAAAACCGTTGCGAGCTGGCCTCCCACGGGCGGTGACCTTCAGGATGCCGGATATGGAAATGGTACCCGACGATCTGCTGGCTCCGGCTCAGCACAGGATCCCGCAGAACGAACTCCGGTGCTTCGGAAAGTGCGCCGGGCTCCCCGGCCTGGCCCCCAGCCCCCTGGGGCTGCGGCCTGGACTTGAACAGATTCTTGAACAGGTTTCCGAGCATGTCAGTTCCGCCCGGCCGGTCCGAAGGAACTGACCTCCCCCTTGGGGGGAAGCGAGCGCAGCGAGCAAGGGGGCTGTTTCATCTCAGTTCCGCCCGGCCGGTCCGAAGGAACTGACCTCCCCCATGGGGGGAAGCGAGCGGGACGCGAGGCCCAGGCGGGGATAATGCGCGGCGGTCATGGTCATCAGGCTATTCCCAACTTGAATTCTGCAGCCGAAAGCCCCTCGGGCGTACCCCGCAGGATCATGATGTCGCCCGGCTGCAAGACCGTGTCTGGGGCGGGGTCGATGCCCTTGATGCCCCGTCTTCTCACTGCAACCACGAATACTCCAGTTTCGGGCAAGCCCAGTTCCCTGAGCGACTTGCCGACGAATGAATGCTTTTCGGTCAAATGATAGGAGGCGAGCTTTTCCTGGCTTCCGGTGGTCTCGTCAGCATCGGAGAGGCCCCGGAAATAGCCGCGCATGGTGCTGTAATGGGCCTCGCGCATGCTGCGTACCCGCTTGAGCACGGTCCCCAGGGGAACGCCCGCCATGAGCAGGGTTTGGGAGCCGAGCATCAGGGCGCCCTCCAGGACTTCCGGGACCACTTCCATGGCGCCGGCTTCCCGCAGGCGATCCATGTCTGTCTGGTCCAGTGTGCGGACGATGATGGGGGCATCAGGACGCAGGCGCTGGGCGGCCGCCATGACTTCCAGGGCCGTCGGAGTATGGGCAAAGCTGATCACCAGCGCCCGGGCGCGGTGTATGCCGGCGGCCAGCAGGATCTCCGGTCGCGTGCTGTCGCCAAAGACCACGTTGTCCCCGGCATGGGTAGCTTCCTTGACCCGCCGGGGGTCATGATCCAGGGCGATGAAGGGCACGCCTTCGGCCTCCAGGACCCGCGCCAGGTTCTGGCCGCTGCGACCATAGCCACACAGGATCACATGGTGGCTGACCCCGAAACTCTTGACCGCGATTTCATGCACCCCTACCGCTTGTTCGGTCCAGGCGGCTGACACCAGCTTGCGGGCCCAGGCTTCGCCATGCTGGACCATGAAGGGCGCGATCAGCATGGACAGGATCATGGCGGTCAGACTGGCCTGGAGCAGGTAGGAGGGTACCAGATCGTGTTGTTGGGAAAGGGCCAGCAATACCAGGCCGAATTCACCAGCCTGGGCCAATCCGAGGCCTGAGCGTACCGCCGTGGCCCATTGGTCCGTGAACAGACGTGCCAGGGGAACGATGACCAGCAGCTTGCCCAGGATCAGCAGCATCAGGATGCCCAGGGTGAGCAGCCAGCCATCAGCCAGGTAGCCCAGATCCAGGGACATGCCTATGGTGACGAAGAACAGTCCCATCAAGATGTCCCGGAAGGGGCGGATGTCGCTTTCCACCTGATAGCGGAATTCGGTCTCCGAGATCAGCATTCCGGCCACGAAGGCTCCCAGAGCCAGGGATAGGCCTGCCAGTTCGGTGATGTAGGCGAGCCCCAGGGTAATCAGCAGCACATTGAGCATGAACAGTTCTGCGGAGTTGCGCGCGGCCACCAGCTGGAACCAGGGGCGCAGGAGTTTCTGGCCCAGGAACAGGATGATGCTGAGGGCAAGCACGGCCTTGATGCCGGCCCAGGCCATGGCTTCACCCAGGTCGCCCTGACCACCCAGGGCCGGGATCAGGATGAGCAGCGGCACCACCGCCAGGTCCTGGAACAGCAGTACGCCGATGATCTGGCGGCCATGGGCGCTATCCAGTTCGTTCCGTTCGGCCAGCAATTTGATGACTATGGCCGTGGAGGACATGGCGAACACACCCCCCAGGGCCAGGCCAACTCCGAATTCCAGTCCGGCCGCCAGGCATATCAGGAGTACCAGGAGCATGGATACGGCCACTTGCAGCCCGCCCAGGCCGAATACCGTGGCGCGCATCAACTTCAATTTTCCCAGGGAGAATTCCAGGCCGATGGAGAACATCAGGAAAACCACGCCGAACTCTGCCAGGTGCTGGGTTTCACCGGTTTGCCCGGCCAGGCCAAGTACTGACGGACCCAGCAGGATGCCCACCAGCACATAGCCCAGCAACGCCGGCAGTTTCAGGGCGCGAAACAGGGTGGTGGCCAGTACGGCTGCGGCCAGCAGGAGCAGAACCAGGGAGAGGGTGGTGTGCATGTCTGGAAGCTGGGTATGTCGACACGATATACTCCGCGCCATTATGACATTTCAGCTCCCTTCTTCAGCGGATATTCTGGCCCTGGCCAAACGTACCCTGACCATCGAGGCCGCCGCTGTCACGGCCTTGGATGCACGTCTGGGCGATATTTTTGTCCAGGCGGTGCAATGCCTCCTGTCCTGCAAGGGGCGCGTGGTGGTCAGTGGCATGGGCAAATCCGGCCATATCGGCGGCAAGATCGCGGCCACCCTGGCCAGCACCGGGACCCCGGCGTTCTTCATGCACCCCGCCGAGGCCAGCCACGGCGACCTGGGCATGATCACCGGGGATGACGTGGTCATCGCCCTGTCCAATTCCGGCGAGAGTCCCGAATTGATCGCCATAGTGCCCCTCATCAAGCGGCGCGGCGCCCGCCTCATTGCCATGACGGGCAAGCCGGGATCCACCCTGGCCAAGGAGGCGGATTTCCATCTGGACGCCGGCGTCGAACAGGAAGCCTGCCCCCACAATCTTGCGCCCACGGCCAGCACCACGGCCGCCCTGGCCCTGGGGGATGCACTGGCGGTGGCAGCGTTGTATGCCAGGGGCTTTACGGCGGAGGATTTTGCCCGCACCCATCCTGGCGGTGCCCTGGGCCGGCGCCTGCTCGTTCATGTCCATGATGTCATGCACGGCGGCGATGCCTTGCCGGTCGTGCGCCTGGGCACGCCATTCAAGGAAGCCTTGCTGGAAATGACGCGCAAGGGCCTGGGCATGACGGCCGTGGTGGACGCCGGCGGCTTTCTGGTGGGAGTGTTTACCGATGGCGACTTGCGTCGCTGCCTCGACCAGGGCGTGGATGTCATGGCCTCACGCATCGAAGATGTCATGCGTACCCAGCCCAAGACCATTCATGAAACCGCGCTGGCGGCAGAGGCGGTTCATTTCATGGAATCCAACAAGATCAATGGCTTGTTGGCCATCGACGGCCAGGGGCGTCTGACCGGCGCCCTGAATATGCATGACTTGCTGAGAGCGGGGGTGGTATGAGTACAGATGGTGCCGTGGAGCTGGCGCGGGTCATCCGCATGATCATTTTCGACGTGGACGGCATCCTGACCGATGGCAGCCTGTTTTATGGCGATGATGGCCAGGAGTACAAGGCATTCAACTCCCGGGATGGACACGGCATCAAGATGTTGCGTCATGCCGGTGTTGAAGCCGCGATCCTGACGGGGCGTACCTCCCATGTGGTCAGCCACAGGGCCAGAAACCTCGGCATCAGTCGCATCATCCAGGGATCGGATGACAAGCTGGCCTCCTATCAGCATTTGCTCCAGGAAACTGGTCTGGCGCCGGAGCAGACAGCGTTCATGGGGGACGATGTGGTGGATTTGCCGGTCATGCGCAGGTGTGGCCTGGCCATTACCGTTCCCGAGGCTTCCCAGGACGTGATCAATCGTGCCCATCTGGTGACCCGGGCCACGGGTGGACGGGGTGCGGCCCGGGAGGCCTGTGAATTCATCATGCGTGCCCAGGGTACCTGGGCTGCCCAACTGGCCCTGTACGACCGCTGAAATGAAGCGATCCCCTGGCTTGCCCCACGCGTTGTCCCTCAAGTCGACCCCCGGTTCCTGGGCAACGGCCGTGCCTAACTGAGATGAAACGACCCCCTGACGCGCTGCGCACGTCTCCCCCCAGGGGGGGCGTCAGCTCCTTCGGAACGGTCGGGCGGAGCTGAGATGAAACGACCCCCTGACTTGCTACGCACGTCTCCCCCCGGGGGGGGTGTCAGCTCCTTCGGAACGGCCGGGCGGAGCTGATATGCGCCAGACATCATGGTGGCCCTTGGCTGTGGCGGGTGTTTTGGCTGCGGTGACCTATTGGCTGGGTCATGTGGCCAGTATGCCCTTGCCTGTCGATACCAGCAGTTTCAGACATGACCCTGACTATATCGTGGAGAATTTCATTGCGAGCTCCTACGATACGGAAGGCCGTCTGCGGTATCGCCTTTCGGCCGACAAAATGGTCCACTATATGGATGACGACAGTACTGAACTGGATGGGCCCAAATTGACCCACCATTCCCAGGAGGCGCCCCCCATGCATGTGGTGGCTGATCGCGGCCTGATTTCCAGTGATGGGGACAATGTCTATTTTCTCGGCGGAGTCCGCATGGCCAGGGAGCCCCAGTTGGATAAACCCGGTCTTGAAGTACGCACCGAATATGTCCGTTTCATCCCCAAGTCAGACATCATGCGCACGGACAGGCCCGTGACCCTGAGCCAGGGTAAAAGCCAAATCGAGGCATCGGGGCTGTTCGCCGATGCCGAGAGGCGTTATCTTGAACTGCCCGGACGAGTGAAGGCGATCTATGAAAATCGGCATTAGCATTGGGATTATCGGCGGCCTGCTGGTTGCCTGTCCTGCCCTGGCAGAGAAAGCCGACCGGGATCGCCCTGTCCAGGTCGAGGCCGATAGCGTGCGGCTCGACGAAGGCAAGAAACTCGCCATCTATGAAGGCAACGTGATCCTGAGCCAGGGTACCTTCCAGCTCATCGCCGATCGCATTGAAGTGTGGCAGGACGACAAGGGTTTTTCCGGAGGCAATGCCATAGGACGTCCGGTACGCTTCAAGCAAAAACTCGAAGGCAAGGACGAGTATGCCGAAGGCTATGCGGACCGCATCGAGCACGATGCCGAGAAAGAATCCCTCAAGCTGATTGGCGGTGCCCGTCTCAAGCAGGGCGATGATGACCTGCGCGGCCATTTGATCCATTACAACACCCGTACCGAGGTCTACGAGGCCCAGGGTAGCGCGCCAGGGGCCTCGCCGGGCCGGGTCAGGGCCATCATTCAGCCGCGCAATGCCGCCCAGGATGATGCTTCCGGGGCAAGCGGGCCGGTCCGCAAGCCATGAGCGTGCTCACCGCCAGAGGCCTGCGCAAACGCTACAAGGCCCGCCAGGTAGTGGACAACGTGGACGTGGAGGTTCGCAGTGGCGAAGTGGTGGGCTTGCTTGGACCCAATGGGGCGGGCAAGACGACCTGCTTCTACATGCTGGTTGGCCTGATCAGGGCCGATCAGGGCCAGATCCACCTGGATGATCAGGACATGACCCATCTGCCGGTCTATCGGCGGGCGCGCCTGGGCGTCTCCTATCTGCCCCAGGAGCCTTCCATTTTTCGCAAGATGAGTGTGCGGGACAATGTGGCAGCGGTATTGGAAATCAAGGGCTACAAGGGAGGGGCGCTGGAAGAGCGCCTGCAGAGCCTGCTGGAAGACCTGCACGTCACCCATCTCCGGGATGCCTCCGCCATCAGCCTGTCGGGAGGGGAGCGGCGCCGGGTCGAGATTGCCCGTGCCCTGGCCATGGAGCCGCGTTTCGTTCTGCTGGATGAACCTTTCGCAGGCATCGATCCCATTTCGGTCATCGACATTCAAAAAATTGTCGAATTCCTGGTCGAGCGAGGCATCGGCGTACTGATCACCGACCACAATGTCAGGGAAACCCTTGGCATTTGCGATCGAGCCTATATCCTGAATGAAGGCGCCGTGCTCACCACTGGGGAGCCGGATGAGATCATTCGCAACGAAAGCGTACGCAAGGTTTACCTCGGTGAGCATTTCCGTCTGTAGCACCCCATGAAGCAAAGCCTGCAACTCCGGCTGAACCAGCACCTGGCGCTGACGCCCCAACTCCAGCAATCCATCAGGCTGTTGCAACTGTCCACCCTGGAATTGAACCAGGAGATCAGTCAGATGCTGGAGGAAAACCCCATGCTCGAACGGGCCGACATGCCTCCCGACCAGGATTTTCAGGACTCCCGGCAGGAAAAGGAGGGAGAAACCGTCCAGAGCCAGGAGCGGGAAGAGGTCTACGAAGAGATGGCCTGGGGGGACCGGCACCAGGCTTCGGCCCAGGCCTCGGGCGATGACGACGACGACCGTGCCTTCCAGCAGGCGGATCCCGCCAGCGAGGGGCTGCACCAGCACCTCCGCTCCCAATTGTCCCTGATGCCCATGACCCTGCGGGACCAGCAACTGGTGAACATGCTGGTGGAGGCCCTGAACGAGGACGGTTACCTGGAAGGCGCCCTGGACGAGTGGCTGGAACTCTTGCCCGAAGAGCTGGAGGTGGATGCCAGTGAGCTGAATGCTGCACTGAAGCTTCTGCAGAGCCTGGACCCGGCAGGTGTCGGCGCCCGGGACTTGTCCGAGTGTCTGCTGCTGCAACTGAATGCCATGCCGCCGGACACCCCCTTCATCGACGCTGCCCGCCAGGTGGTTCAGGCTCATCTGGGCCTTCTGGGGGCGCGGGAGTACGGCAAGATCAAGCGCCTGCTCGGGATGGACAGCGACCGGGATTTCACCGCCGTGCGCCAGTTGATCACCTCCCTGGACCCCCGTCCCGGAGCCCGCTTCGCCTCGGTGGAGGCCCATTACGTGGTGCCGGACGTCCTGGTCCGGAAACTGAAGGGCGAGTGGGTGGCCAGCCTCAATCCCGAAGCCATGCCCAAACTGCGCATCAACGAGATGTACGCCAGCATCCTGCGCCAGCAGCGGGACAGCGGGGCACCGTTGGCCGGGCAACTCCAGGAGGCGCGCTGGATGATCAAGAACATCCAGCAGCGTTTCCAGACCATCCATCGCGTGGCCCAGGCCATCGTCACCCGGCAGCGCCTGTTCTTCGAGCATGGCGAGGTGGCCATGCGGCCGTTGACCCTGCGGGAAATCGCGGATTCCGTGGAATTGCACGAATCCACCATATCCCGCGTCACCACGCAAAAGTATATGATGACCCCCCGGGGTCTGTTCGAATTCAAGTATTTCTTCGGAAGTGCCTTGAACACGGATGCCGGCGGCGCGGCGTCCAGCACGGCCATCAAGGCGGTGATACGCCAGATGGTGGATGCCGAGGAGCCCTCTCGCCCGCTATCGGATAACGCCCTGTCGGACATGCTAGGGAAGCAGGGTTTCGTGGTTGCCCGCCGCACGGTGGCAAAATATCGGGAACAGTTGCACATCCCGCCCGCCAATCAGCGCAAATCATACTGAGCGCATCAACAAGGAGCTTGCATGAACCTGACCATTACCGGCCATCACCTGGAAGTGACTCCCGCCATTCGCGGTTATGTGGAGGAGAAGCTCAAGCGGATCACGCGCCACTTCGACAATGTGATTGACGTCACGGTCATCCTGTCGGTGGAAAAACTGCGCCAGAAGGCGGAAGTCAACGTCCACGTCCGCGGCAAGGACATTTATGTCGAAGCCATTGAAGAGGACATGTATGCCGCCGTGGATGTCCTGGCTGACAAGCTGGACCGCCAGATCCTGAAACACAAGGAAAAATCCGGCGATGTTCACCGCGGCGAGGCCAGCGACCTCAAGCGCCAGAATGTCGATCTGGGTTAACTTCCC
>DYHB01000005.1:0-32588 GCA_020724415.1 Thiobacillus sp. | reverse complement strand
GCCGCCCCGAGGGGCGGCGGTTGGGTGAGCTGCCATGAATCTGATTTCAACCCTACTCAAGCCCGAGAATATCCTGGTGGAGTTCGATGCCGGGAGCAAGAAGCGGGTGTTCGAAAAAGCCGGCCAACTGTTCGAGGAAAGCCTGGGCATTGCGGCTGGCCATGTCTTCGAAAGCCTCTTTTCCAGGGAAAAACTGGGTTCCACCGCCCTGGGCTACGGCATCGCCATCCCCCATGGCCGGATCAAGGAACTGAAGGACACGGCCTGCGCCTTCATCCGCTTGCCGGAACCCATCGACTTCGATGCGCCGGACAACCTGCCCGTGGATTTGATCTTCATCCTGCTGGCCCCGTCCGCCGCGACTGACCTCCACTTGCAGATACTGGGCGAATTGGCCCAGATGTTCAGCGAGAAGGAGATGCGGGACAAATTGCGCAAGGCTGCGGACAGCCAGGAGTTGCACCGGCTGATCTGCCAATGGACACCCTGACCCAGCACATTACCGTGGCCGACCTGTTCCGGCAGGCCGGCGAGCAGTTCCAGATCGCCTGGGTGGCGGGTCATGCCGGGGGCGGCCGCAAGCTGACCTCGGAAACCATCCAGAAACCCTCCCTGGCTCTCATCGGGCATCTCAACTTCGTCCATCCCAATCGTGTGCAGGTGCTGGGGTGTGCGGAAATGGACTACCTGGGCAAGCTGGATCCGGCCAGCCTGCAGCTGGCCATCGACAATCTCTATTCCACCGAGCTGGCCGCGGTGGTGGTGGCCAACGGAGAGCCTGTGCCTGCCCCCCTGGCCGAGGCGGCCGAGAGGACGGCCACCCCCTTGTTCACCTCGCCGGTGCAAAGTCCGGATCTGATGCGGCTGCTGACGCACATCATCACCCATGCCCTGGCACCCTCCATCATCATGCACGGCGTGTTCCTGGAGGTGTCCGGGCTTGGCGTGCTGATCACGGGTGACCCCTCCGTGGGCAAGAGCGAACTGGCCCTGGAGCTCATTTCCCGGGGCCATCGACTGGTGGCCGATGATGCGGTGGAGGTCTATGCCGTGGCGCCGGATACCCTGGAAGGCCGTTGTCCCACCCTGCTCCAGGATTTCATGGAGGTGCGCGGCCTGGGAGTGCTGAACATCCGGCACCTGTTCGGGGAAACCGCGGTCAAGCCGAAGAAGAACCTCAAGCTCATCATCCACCTCATGCCAGCCGACCGCTGGCATGACGTGGATCGCCTCAACATGCAGTCGGAAAGCCGCTCCATACTGGGGGTCAGTCTGCCCGAGGTACGGGTGCCGGTGGCCGTGGGCCGCAACCTGGCCGTGCTTGTGGAAGTGGCCGTCCGCAACCACATCCTGCGCCAGCGAGGCATCAACAGCGCCGACCAGTTTGCCGAGCGCCAACGGGAAGCGATCGCCTTGGACCAGGCCGAAAACGAGGACTGAATCATGCGCCTGGTGGTGATTACGGGTCAGTCCGGGTCTGGCAAGAGCGTGGCCTTGCGGGCCCTGGAAGATGCGGGCTTCTTTTGCATCGACAACCTGCCTGCCGACTTGCTGACCGAGGCTCTGGATCACCTGGAGTCCGGCGGCTATGGCGACGTGGCCGTCAGCATCGACGCACGCAGCGCCAAGGACCTGCACGGCGTGGCCCGGGAGTTGCAGGGTCTGGGACAACGGGTGGACCTGAGGGTGCTGTTCCTGGAAACCAAATCCGGCACCCTGATCCGACGTTTTTCCGAGACCCGCCGCCGGCACCCCCTCAATGCCGGGGATCGATCCCTGCGCGAGTGCATCGACGAGGAGCGCGAACGCCTGGCGCCCATCGCGGCCCTGGCCCACCACATGGACACCAGCGATCTGTCCGCCAATGGCCTGCGCGAGTGGGTGCGGCAATTCTGTGGCCTGGACCGGGCCACCTTCACCCTGGTGTTCCAGTCCTTCGGCTTCAAGCAGGGGGTGCCCCTGGATGCCGATCTGGTCTTCGACATGCGCTGCCTGCCCAATCCCCACTATGACCTGTCCCTGAGACCCCTCACCGGGCGTGATGGCCCGGTGGCGGATTTTCTGGCCAGCCGGACGGAAGTTCAGGCAATGCTGGCCGATTTGCAGGCCTATCTGGCCAAGTGGTTGCCCTGTTACCGCCAGGACAATCGCAGCTATTTCACGGTGGCGATCGGCTGTACCGGCGGCCAGCATCGATCGGTCTGGTTCGCGGAAACCCTGGCCAGCCACTTCGGGGCCGATTACCAGGTCCTGGTCCGGCACCGCGAGCTGACTTGATGCCCGGTGCCCTGCGCCTGGGGGACATCCTGGTTCTGGGCCTGGGCCTGGGCCTCATCGTCATCCTGTGGCAGCAGCGGGGCGACACGGGGGACAGCGTCATCATCCGCTCCAATGGCGATATCTTCCTGGCAGTGGACGTGCGGCTGAATCGCCTGGTCCGGGTGCCCGGGCCATTGGGCGAGACGGTGGTGGAAATCCGCCAGGGCCGGGTCCGGGTGCAGTCCGATCCCAGCCCACGACAGCTTTGCGTCCAGCAGGGCTGGATTGCACCCGGCGCAAGCGCCATCTGCCTGCCCAATCGGGTCAGCGTGGAGCGAGGGCATTCCGGATATGACTCCATCCACTATTGACCTGCCGGTCCGGGCCCAGGACCGGCGCATTGCCGCCCTGGCCGCCGCCGCCGTGGGCCTGGCCGTGGCCGAGGCCGCCATCCCCCTGCCGGTGCCAGGCATCAAGCCCGGCCTGGCCAACATTGTCACCCTCATCGTCCTGTACCGGTACGGCTGGTCCGCCGCCGCCTGGGTGACCGCCCTGCGCATCGTGGCCAGTGCCCTGCTGCTGGGCACCTTCCTGACGCCCACGTTTGTCATGAGTCTGGCCGGTGGGATATCCAGCCTGCTGGTATTGGCCGCGCTGGTCCGGCTGTCCCCCGCCTGGCTGGGACCGGTGGGCCTGTCCGTCCTGGCGGCCATGGCCCACATGGCGGCCCAACTTGGCCTGGTCGCCACCTGGCTGATGCCTGGCACCGGCCTGTGGGGTATCCTGCCGGTATTCCTGGGGGCCGCCTGGCTCACCGGCCTGGTCAACGGCCTGGTGGTGGCCCACCTGACCGCACGGCAACACTCAACCCGTAAGGAGTCTCCGTCATGACACGCATCACCCTGGCCTGGACCGGCGCTTCGGGCATGGCCTACGGGCTGCGTCTGCTGGAATGCCTCTTGCAGGCGGGCTGCCGGGTCGACCTGCTGGTCTCCCAGGCTGCCCGCATCGTCGCCCGCCAGGAGCTGGACCTGACCCTGCCGTCCGGGACCGGGGAGATGCGTGCTGCCCTGGATGCCCTGTGGCCGGACCACGACGGTGATCTGAACGTATATGGCGAAAAGGAGTGGTTTGCCCCGGCGGCCTCCGGCTCCAATCCGGCCGATGCCATGGTGGTCTGTCCCTGCACCATGGGCAGCCTGGCTGCCATTGCCCACGGCCTGGCCGACAACCTCATCGAACGGGCGGCCGACGTCATGCTGAAGGAAAGGCGGTCCCTCATCCTGGTGCCGCGCGAAACGCCGTTTTCCCTCATCCACCTGCGCAACATGACCCAACTGGCGGAAGCCGGTGCTGTCATCCTGCCGGCCAATCCCGGCTTTTACCACCGGCCCGAGTCGGTCGACCAGGTGGTGGATTTCATCGTCGCCCGGGTGCTGGACCAACTGGGTGTGCCCCATTCCCTGATGCCGCGCTGGGGCGGCGACGTATAATCAAACCCTGTTTTGAGCCGGAGTCCCTCATGCTGCTGCCCATCCCCGACAACCTCATCATCAACCTCGACAAGGCCTTGCGTACGGTCTTCGCCAGCGCTGCCAGCCGCCGAGCCTACCCGGACGCCGGTCTGGACGAGCCGGAGATGAACGAGGCCGAGAAACGCCACGCCGCAGGCCTCATGCGAGTCAACCACTGCGGCGAGGTCTGCGCCCAGGCCTTGTATGCCGGCCAGGCCCTCACCGCCCGCAACCCCGAAGCGGCCAAGGCCCTGCTGGAGGCCAGCGACGAGGAGACCGAGCACCTGGCCTGGTGCGAAAAGCGCCTGAACGAACTGGGCAGTCGCAAGAGTTTCCTGAACCCCCTGTGGTATGCCGGTTCGTTCGGCCTGGGCGTGGTGGCGGGAGCCTTGGGCGACAAGTGGAATCTGGGTTTCCTGGCCGAGACCGAACGCCAGGTGGAAGGTCACCTGGATAGCCATCTGGCCTCGTTGCCGGAACAGGATGCCAAGAGCCGGGCCATTGTCCAGCAGATGAAGGAAGACGAGATCCGGCATGCCGAGACCGCCATCGCCCACGGCGGCGCGGAACTGCCGCTACCGGTGAAGATGGCCATGCAGTTGACCTCCAAGATCATGACCAAGACGGCGTATCACCTATGAGTTTCGCAGAAGTATTGGCCGGACTGCCTCCGGTGGATCATCTGATGGCCATCGAACTGACCACGACCGACGGCGAGACGGCCCGGGTGGAAAACAAGCCGGGCAGTCAGGGTTCGCTGAAGGTGTACGCCTATCTGCTGGAGAAGTTCGGCAGCCTGGACAAGGCGGCGGCAGAGGCCGGCCTGATCATGTACGCTGAACATACCCTGGATGCCCGGGCCCATCCGGGCAAGCATCCCAACATCGACCGGTTGTTGCGGGTGGCGGCGGGAGGAGCGGAGTACTCCATGGTTCGCATACATGCCTAGTGTCAGTCACGCTGGAACGCATAGAGGGATGTAGGAGCGGCCTTGGCCGCGATAAGTTGAATGGTCGCGGTCAAGATCGCTCCTACATGTGACGCATCTGATGGCTTCAACGCCACGGCCTACCAGAATGCAGCTTCGCGACAATGGCCGCGATAGAGGCGTTCAGGCCTGAGGCAGGCGGTAGGTCAACAGTCGATAGACCTTGTAGCGCTCGAACACCTCCCGGCTGCGGTGCCCAGTGAAATACTTGTATTGCAGCTTGGCCAGTTTCTTGCGCATGAGCCAGCCCACCAACTTCGTCAGCAAGGGATAGTTGTCCCTCAGATAGCGGCCCACTGAATCCGAAGCCGGCTTCACCTTGTTCAGCAGTACGTCGTTCACCAGATCCAGGTTCGGGCTGATGCGCCGGGTGATGTCCTCGTCCATCAGGTTGGTGAAGGGGGTCTGGGCGATCTTGGCATAGAAGTCCGCCATGTCGTGACCGCCGCCGAAACTCTTGTCCCCCGGCTGGCCGTCGCCGTGGTGCTCGGTCTTGAAGAAATCGCAGATCAGCAGCAGGCCGCCCGGTTTCAGGATCTTTTGCAGCAGGGGCAGGGACGCCGAGAGGGGGATGTACTGGAAGCTCTCGCTGAACAGGGCCACATCGTACTGGCCGGTACATTCGGCTACGGGAATGTCCTCGAACCGGGATTCGAAAATCCTCGGTGCGTAGCCCGTCCAGCCCACCAGTCGGGCGCGTACCGCCTTGGCCAGATCGGCCGCCGGGATGACGCCGTCCACCTGGTAGCCCCGGTCCAGCATCTGGCGCAACAGGTGGCCGGTGCCGCAGCCGATGTCCATCACCCGGACGGGGCCGCCCGAAGGATCGGGCAACTGGGCCATCAGGAGGTCGCTGTAGCGTTGCTGGGCGGTCGCCAGATTGCCTACCGTCACCGGCAGGTCCGGGTCCCAGAGGCCATAGTGCAGGTCCTCGATACCCAGGAGCTGTCGACCCAATACCAGGCCGAGTTCCTTGGTGCCCATCTTTTCAGTGTCGCTCATGGCGTGCTACCCGAAGAATTTGCAAATGAGGCGGGATTCTACATGGGGCCCCGGTCAGGCGGCCGCCACGATCTCGTAGTCGTGGGTCACCTGGGCGGTCTTGGCCAGGATGATGGTGGCCGAGCAGTATTTTTCTGCCGACAGGTTGATGGCGCGCTCCACGATCTCCGGCTTCAGGTTGCGTCCGGTGACCACGAAATGGAAGTGGATCTTCGTGAAGACCTTGGGGTGATCGTCGGCGCGTTCCGCAGTCAGTTCCACCTGGCAATCGGTCACGTCCTGGCGGCTTTTCTGGAGGATCATCACCACGTCGATGGAGGTGCAGCCGCCGGCGCCCAACAGGAGCATTTCCATCGGCCGGGGGCCAAGGTTGCGGCCGCCGATGTCCGGCGCCCCGTCCATGACGATGGCGTGCCCGCTTTCCGACTCGCCCATGAAGGCCATGCCTTCCACCCATTTCACCCGTGCCTTCATCGTCCCGCTCCTCATTGCCATGGAATAATGGCGGGGATTATCCCGCGATCCAGGCTGGCGTCCAATGGCGCTGCCGGGGCATTGCGCGAACAGGTTTGACATGGACCTGAAATCTCCCATACAATCCGCCGCTTTCCGTGATACCCCCATTTATTGGGTTCGACATTCAGGACAGAACATGAAGACGTTTTCCGCCAAGCCGCACGAAGTCCAGCGTAGCTGGTTCGTAGTGGACGCCACCGACAAGGTGCTGGGCCGACTGGCCGCCGAGATCGCCCATCGGCTTCGCGGCAAGCACAAGGCCATCTATACCCCCCACGTGGACACGGGTGACTACATTGTCGTGGTCAACGCCGAGAAGATGCGCGTGACCGGCAACAAGGCCCTGGACAAGAAGTATTACCGCCACTCCGGTTATCCCGGCGGCATCTACGACACCAACTACAGCGACATGCAGGCCAAGCATCCCGGGCGCGCCCTGGAAAAGGCCGTCAAGGGCATGCTGCCCAAGGGTCCCCTGGGCTACGCCATGATCAAGAAGATGAAGGTGTACGCCGGCGGCGAGCACCCCCACACGGCCCAACAGCCGCAAGCCCTGGATATCTGAGGACACCATCATGATTGGCAACTTCTACTATGGCACCGGTCGTCGCAAGAGCTCCGTGGCCCGCGTCTTCCTCAAGTCCGGCTCCGGCAAGATCGTCGTCAACGGCAAGCCCCTGGACGAGTACTTTGCCCGGGAAACCGGCCGCATGATCGTGCGCCAGCCCCTCAAGCTGGTGGACCGCGCTGACAGCGTCGACATCATGGTCAACGTTCACGGCGGTGGCGAGTCTGGCCAGGCCGGCGCCGTCCGCCACGGCATCACCCGCGCCCTGATCGAATTCGATGCCGGCCTGAAGCCGCCCCTCAAGGCGGCCGGTCTGGTCACCCGCGATGCCCGCGAGGTGGAGCGCAAGAAGGTCGGTCTGCACAAGGCCCGCCGGCGCAAGCAGTTCTCCAAGCGTTAATCGCCTGGAACCGAAAAAGGCCGCCGCCAGGCGGCTTTTTTTATGGTTATCATCGCCCATTCGTAAACACGAGAGGAACCAACATGATCAAGGTGGGTATCGTCGGCGGCACCGGCTACACCGGCGTGGAATTGCTGCGTTTGCTGGCCCAGCATCCCGAGGCGGAAATCACAGCCATCACCTCCCGCAAGGAGGCCGGCATGCCGGTGAGCGACATGTTCCCCAGCCTGCGGCGGCGGGTCGACATCGCTTTCACCACCCCCGACGAGGCCCCCCTCAAATCCTGCGACGTGGTTTTCTTCGCCACCCCCAATGGCGTGGCCATGCAGCAGACCCTGCAGCTGCTGGATGCCGGCGTCAAGGTCATCGACCTGGCCGCGGATTTTCGCATCCAGGACATCGGCATCTGGTCCCAGTGGTACGGCATGGAACATGCCTGTCCCGACCTGGTGCCCGAAGCCGTCTATGGCCTGCCCGAGATCAATCGCGACCAGGTCAAGGGTGCCCGCCTGATCGCCAACCCGGGGTGCTATCCCACTGCCGTGCAACTGGGCTTCCTGCCCCTGATCGAAGCCGGCGTGATCGACACCCGTTTCCTGGTCGCCGACTGCAAATCCGGCGTCTCCGGCGCCGGCCGCAAGGCCGAGGTGCATACCCTCTATGCCGAGGCCACCGACAGCTTCAAGGCCTATGCCGTCCCCGGCCACCGGCATCAGCCGGAAATCCGCCAGGGTCTGGCCCGCATGGCCGGCCATGACGTGAACCTCACCTTCGTGCCCCATCTGACCCCCCTGGTGCGCGGCATCCACGCCACCCTGTACGCCCGTCTGACCCAGGACGTGGACCTGCAAGCCTTGTTCGAGCAGCGCTATGCCGGCGAATATTTCGTCGATGTCCTGCCTGCCAAGGGCCACCCCGAAACCCGCTCCGTGCGCGCTTCCAACCTGTGCCGAATCGCCGTGCATCGGCCCCAGGGCGGTGATACAGTGGTGGTGTTGTCGGTGATCGACAATCTGGTCAAGGGGGCTTCCGGCCAGGCCGTGCAGAACATGAACATCCTGTTCGGGCTGCCTGAGAATCTGGGGCTGACCCAGATTCCCGTGTCCCCTTGAGCTTGTCGACACACTTTTCCGGATCTGGAATCATGTGCCTGATTGACGGGAAAACAATTAGTCGAGATAATTGATCAACTATTTTTTCAGGAGTACCACCATGAATGCCGCCACCGATATGCCCGTTGCCCTGAACTTCTCCGACAGCGCCGCCAACAAGGTCAAGGAACTCATCGCCGATGAAGGCAATCCCGACCTGAAACTGCGCGTGTTCGTCTCCGGTGGCGGTTGCTCCGGTTTCCAGTACGGCTTCACCTTCGATGAGGTCCAGAACGACGACGACACCGTCATGCAGAAAAACGGCGTCACCCTGCTCATCGACTCCATGAGCATGCAATACATGATGGGCGCTGAGATCGACTACACCGAGGGCCTGGAAGGCGCCCAGTTCGTCATCCGCAACCCCAACGCCGTGTCCACCTGCGGCTGTGGCTCGTCCTTCTCCGTTTGAACCGGTAACCCTGCATTTCGGGCGGCGCGAGCCGCCCTTGCTATTTGCATGACTGAAAAAATCAAAGTCGTGACCTGCCCCACCTGTGGCCAGCCAGTGCAATGGCGACCCGAGAACCGCTATCGTCCCTTTTGCAGCGAGCGCTGCAAACTCATCGACCTGGGGGAGTGGGCCACCGAAAAATACCGGGTCCCGGTCGTCGAAAATGACCCCATGCCAGGGCCGAATACCGAGCCCGGCGGCTAGGGACGCGCTTATTCGCACATCACCCCATCGCGGCTTCCGGCGCTCCCACATCATCAATGACTTGTAGGAGCGGCGGAAGCCGCGAAGGAAATAGGCGCTTCCCCAAGCGTAAGTTACTGGATGTTTGGCATGCCGGAGGGAGCGGCCTCTTGTGCCCTTCAGGGTATGGCCGCGATCATGCCTTTTGCCTCGGCCCCGCCCACAACTTCATGCCCCCTGGTGATTGACCGGCCCCCGCATTACTATCTCCCTGCCCGTCGGGCCAACAAAAACAGGGAGATCCACCATGCTGCACATCCTGCACCGCTCCATCGCGGCCGCTTTTCTATGCTTCTGCTTGCTGACCTGCATCACGCCAACCTTCGGCGCCATGCCATCCCTGGTGTTGGCCGAGGTGTACCGGAAGGGTATCGACCCGGCGGCATACTGGGTCAGCGAAAAACTGGACGGCGTCCGGGCCTTGTGGGACGGCCAGCGGCTCTATTTCCGCAGCGGCCGTCCGGTGCCGGCCCCGGCCTGGTTCACCCAAGGTTTCCCGTCCCACGCCCTGGACGGCGAGCTATGGCTGGGGCGCGGCACCTTCGAGCGGCTGTCCGGCATCGTACGCAAAGAGCGGCCCGTGGACGAAGAATGGCGCCAAGTCCGCTACATGCTTTTCGAACTGCCCGACGGCGATGGCGATTTCACACGACGCAAGGACCGGCTCCAGCAACTGGTGGCCGACGCCGGCATCCCCTGGCTCCAGGCGGTGGAACAGGTTCGGCTGCCCGACCAGACCGCGCTCAAGGCCCGGCTGGACGCCGTGGTCAAGGCCGGCGGCGAAGGCCTGATGCTGCACCGGGCCGATGCAGACTATGTGTCAGGGCGAAGCGACGTATTGCTGAAACTCAAGCCCTACTTGGATGCCGACGCCAGGGTGATCGCCCACCTCCCTGGCAAGGGCCGCCTGGCCGGCCTGACCGGCGCCCTGAGCGTGGAAACCCCGGATGGCCGTCGGTTCCGCATCGGCAGCGGCCTCACCGACGCCCAGCGCAAGCATCCGCCCCCCATCGGCAGTATCGTCACCTACCGTTATCAAGGCTTGACCACCAGGGGAATTCCCCGATTTCCAGTTTTTGTACGTTCCCGCTTAGAGGAATAGCGTATCAGGGATTATTGAACACAGCCTGCCAGGCCGGATGCTGGCCGATGAGTGCCAGGGCCTGCCGGAGCAGGGTCTTGCCCGGTTCCAGCTTGTACCAGGTGGAGAGGCCGGAGGGATGGGGCAGGGGGATGATGTCGGTGGCCAGGCCCTGGAATTCGGCCCGGTGGACTTGGCCGATGACGTCGTCCAGGCGCCGGAAGTCCAGCATCTGGGCGATGGCAAGCTTGCCCACGGGGATGATGAGTTGGGGCTTGAGCAGGTGCACCTCGGTTCGCAGCCATGGACTGCAGTTGCGCACTTCTTCCAGGCTGGGCACACGGTCGCCGCCCTTGGGGTGCTTGCCGGGAAAACAGCGGCAGACGGCGGCCATGTAGACCTTGTCCCGGAAGGTCTCCTCGTCCACGCCCAGGCCGCTGTACCACTTGAACAGGGTCTTGCCGGCGGTCCAGGCGAAGGGGCGGCCGAGCTGGCCCTCGTAGGGGCCGGGGGCCTGGCCGATCTGGAGGATCTTGGTGTCGGCGGGGTGGCCGACCACCACGGGGCCGATCATGTCGGGGCATCGGCGGCAGCTCCGGAGCGCGCTTTGATGCGCCCGTAGCCGACCACCGATGTCCGGATCGTCCATGAGGGCGGTTATTTGGTGAGGGTCTGGACTCCGTCCGGGGTGCCCATCAGGCAGACATCGGCGCCCCGGCGGGCGAACAGGCCGACCGTGACCACGCCCACCAGTTGGTTGATCTCGGATTCCATGGCCACCGGGTCCAGGATGTTCATGCCGTGCACGTCCAGGATGACGTTGCCGTTGTCGGTGGTGAAGCCGGCCCGCAATACCGGGTTGCCGCCCAGCTTGACCAGTTCCCGGGCCACGTAGGAGCGGGCCATGGGGATGACTTCCACGGGCAGGGGGAACTTGCCCATCACGTCCACCAGTTTGCTGCTGTCCACGATGCAGACGAATTTCTTGGCGCAGGCGGCGACGATCTTTTCCCGGGTCAGGGCGCCGCCGCCGCCCTTGATCATGGCCATGTGGCGGGTGATTTCGTCGGCGCCGTCCACATAGACTTCCATCTGGCCCACGTCGTTCAGGTCCAGGACCGGGATGCCGTGCTTCTTGAGGCGCTCGGCGGTGGCGACCGAGGAGGCCACGGCCCCATCGATCTTGCCCTTGATGTGGGCCAGTTCGTCGATGAAGAAGTTGGCGGTGGAGCCGGTGCCGACCCCGATGATGCCAGCGGGTACATGTTCGATGGCGGCGCGCGCCACGGCTTTCTTCATTTCGTCCTGGGTCATCATGGTTTTTGCTTTCATGTTCGTGCGTAAACCTTGAGAATAACGGGCTTTCACGGCCCTTTCAAATCTGCCCGCATGCCCGCCGATACCGATTACCTGGAGCGCATCCTGCTCGCCCGCGTTTACGACGTGGCCATCGAATCCGATCTGGACCCGGCGCCCAACCTGTCCCGTCGCTTGCGCAATCAGGTCTGGTTGAAGCGTGAGGACATGCAGCCGGTGTTTTCCTTCAAGCTGCGGGGGGCCTACAACAAGATGGCCGGTCTGACCCGGGAGCAGTTGGCTAAGGGTGTGGTGGCCGCATCCGCAGGCAACCATGCCCAGGGAGTGGCCCTGGCGGCCCAGGTGCTGGGCTGCCAGGCCACCATCGTGATGCCCGCCACCACGCCCGCCATCAAGGTGGATGCCGTGGCCAAGCGGGGCGCCCGGGTGGTTCTGCATGGCGATTCCTACGACGATGCCTACCAGCATGCCCTGGGCATTGCCCAGGCCGAGGGCAAGACCTTCGTACATCCCTATGATGATCCCGAAGTGATCGCCGGCCAGGGCACCATCGGCATGGAATTGCTGCGCCAGGCCCGGGAACCCATCGATGCCATCTTCGTGCCCGTGGGTGGCGGGGGCCTCATCGCCGGCATCGCCGCCTACGTGAAGCGCCTCAAGCCAGGTATCAAGATCATCGGCGTGGAACCGGAAGAGGCGGACGCCATGGCCCGCTCCCTATGCAAGAAGGAGCGCATCGTCCTGCCCCAGGTGGGCATTTTCGCCGACGGCGTGGCGGTGAAACAGGTGGGCGAAGAGACCTTCCGCCTCTGCCAGACCCTGGTGGATGAGGTGATCCGGGTGAACAACGATGCCATCTGTGCCGCCATCAAGGACGTATTCGAGGATACCCGTTCCATTCTGGAACCGGCCGGGGCCCTGGGGGTAGCGGGCTTGAAGGTGTGGGCCGAGCGCGAGCAGGCGAAGGACAAGCATCTGGTGGCCATCGCCTCCGGCGCCAACATGAACTTCGATCGGCTGCGTTTCGTGGCCGAGCGGGCGGAACTGGGCGAGAAGCGGGAAACCGTGCTGGCCGTGGCCATCCCGGAAAAGCCGGGCAGCTTCAAGACCTTCTGCGCCCTGATCGGCGGCCGCATCATTACCGAGTTCAACTATCGCTTTGCCGACCCCGGCGTGGCCCATGTGTTCGTTGGCATCAAGGTGCATGACCGGGCCGAGGTGGATGCGCTGATCCATGACCTGAACCGCAATGAGTTGCCGGTGCTGGACCTGACCGACAACGAGATGGCCAAGTTGCACATCCGGCACATGGTGGGGGGGCGAGCGCCCCAGGTGAAGGATGAGATGATGTACCGCTTCGAATTCCCGGAACGTCCCGGCGCCTTGCTGAATTTTCTCAACAGCATGAGCCAGGACTGGAATATCAGCCTGTTCCACTACCGCAACCACGGCGCGGACTATGGCCGGGTCCTGTGTGGTGTACAGGTGCCCGGGGACGAGAAGGATGCCTTCCAGACCTTCCTGGACGGCTTGGGCTACCGCTACTGGAACGAAACGCGCAACCCGGCCTACAAGCTGTTCTTGAAGTAAGGCGTCAGACGGCGTGACCCACACGGCGCAGCACAGAGGCGCGCCGGTCAAGGTGCTACGGTCATGGGGACATCCTGGCGTGACAGGAACGCTTCCCTGTCACGCCCTTGCCCTTACTGCTTGACCGGGCAGGTGCTCAGGCCGAGCAGGGGGTAAAAGGGGCAGAACTTGATCAGGCCGGTGGCCAAGGGGACCACGCCGATCCAGGCCCATACGGGGCCGCCCATGACGGCCCAGAGGATGAGGGCTGCGCCCAGGACAATGCGCAGGATGCGATCGATACCGCCGACGTTTGCTTTCATGGTGTCTCTCCTAACAGGTGGTGGTCCCGCCCAAGGGGTGGCGGGATGACGTCACCTTAGTCCCGGGTGACCGGGGCGTCGGTGACTAAGGTCACAAAACCCGTGCGCCACAGATTTTGACCACTGAGTGTGCCCTGGGCGGGCGCATTGGATACCTCCCCGCACATCGTGCAGGCCGGGCACGGTTCATTTGGGCTGGGCGTAAGCGGCCAGGGCTTCGGCTGCCAGGACATCGATGCGTTCCCGGCCCGGCTTGATCCAGCCTTGTTCCTCGAATTGCTTCAGCAGACGGCTGACGATTTCCCGGACGCTGCCCAATTCATCCGCCAACTGCTGGTGGGAGCCATGTACGACCGGGGCCCGGGCGGCCAGCAGGGCGGCCAGGCGCTGGTCCAGTTTCCGGAAGGCCACTTCCTCCACCAGTTGCATCAGCCCGGAGAGACGCTCGGCAAACAGGTGGAAAACCGCTTGCCGGAAGGGGGGATGGTTTTCCGTCAATGCCATGAACAATGGCCTGGGCAGGGCGATCGCCGAGATGGGGGTTTCCGAGTAGCCGGTGGCAGGATAGGCGTCTCCGCCCAGGAGGCAACTGACGGTGACGATGCACAGTTCCCCCTGCCGGACCCGGTAGAGACTGATCTCACGGCCGTTCTCGGCCCGCTTGAAGACCCGGATGGAGCCGGATACCACCAGGGGCAGGGCCTGGCAGGCATGACCGGTGTCGAACAGCAGGGTCCCGGGGGGCGCATGCATGGCTTGGGCCTGGACCGCCACCCGGTCGGCCAGGGCCTGGGGCAATCCGTTCAGGGTTGGGCAGTGTTGGATCAGGTCTGCGACGGTGCTCATGGCCCCATGTTACCGGGCTTTGGCTTCCCCCGGCCAGTCGGCGGAAATCGGCGCGTTCAGTCCGCTTGCCAGCGGCCCGCCGCTTTATCGTCCGATACCCGGGCATCCACCCAGCGTTCGCCGTCGGGAGTGGTTTCCTTTTTCCAGAAGGGTGCCCGGGTCTTCAGGTAATCCATGATGAACTCGCAGGCGGCAAAGGCTTCTCCCCGGTGGGCGGCGGCCACGGCCACCAGGACAATGGGATCGGTGGGATGCAGGGTGCCGATGCGATGGATGACCGTGGTCCCCAGCAGGGACCAGCGCTGTTGGGCTTCCTCGACGATGGCCGTCAGGGCCTTCTCGGTCATGCCGGGGTAGTGCTCCAGGGTGAGGGTATTCACTCCGTCACCCTCGTTCACGTCCCGCACCAGGCCCAGGAAGCTGGCCACGGCACCCACGGCGGGCCGGCCGACGTAGAGGGCCGCCACTTCCTCGTTCAGGTCGAAGGGGCCGGACTGCACGGATATCTTCATGTCACCCCCCCGTCACGGGTGGGAAGATGGCCACCTCGTCGCCTTCCCCCAGGGGGGTGTCGGGGCCGGCCATGTCCTGGTTCACGGCCACCCGGTAGGGCCGGCCTTCAGCCAGCTCTTCCGCCCAGACCGGGCCCCGCTGTCTCAGCCATGCCAGCAGTCCGTCCAGGTCGCGCACATTGTCGGGCACGTCCAGGTGCTCGCTACCCAGTCCAAAGCGTTCCCGCAGCCGGGCGAAATACAGCAGGCGCAGTTTCATGTCAGCAACTCCGAGAGGGGTAGGTAGGCCACCGGGTCCTGGGGCTGCACGGTGGTGCCGGCATCCACGTCCACCAGGCCCTGGGCCCAGGCCAGGGAGGTGAGCACCCCGGAACTCTGGTTCGGAAACAAGACCACCCGGCCATCCTCGATCCGGGCCCGCATGAATTCCCTGCGTTTGCCCGGCTTGGTTCTCTGAAAGCCGGCGGGCAAGGTGATGGCTGCCATGGGGGACAGGTTGGCGCCCATGCGCTTGAGCAGGAAGGGCCGGACGAACAGGCAGAACACTACGAAGGCGGATACCGGATTGCCGGGCAGGCCCAGGAAGTCGGCATTGGCGACCCGGCCGTAGACCAGGGGCTTGCCGGGCTTCATGGCCACTTTCCACATCTGGATGCGACCCAGGCGTTCCACTGCCGATTTGACGTGGTCTTCCTCGCCGACAGAAACGCCACCGCTGGTAATGACCACGTCGGCCACCGCCGAGGCCTGTTCCAGGGCAGCCAGGGTGGCATCAAGGCTGTCCGGCACCTGTCCCAGGTCGATCAGGTCGCAGCCCAGTTGCCGTACCAAGGCGCTCAGGGCTGCCCGGTTCGAATTGTAGATCTGGCCGGGTTGGAGGGGCTGGCCGGGCATGACCAGTTCGTCGCCGGTAAAGAACACGGCCACTTTCAGGCGGGGGTGGACCAGGGCACGGTCCCGTCCTATGGAGGCGGCCACACCGAGCTGGGCGGGGCCCAACCGGGTGCCGGCTGTCAGGACTGGCTGGCCCAGGGCAATGTCCTCGCCTGCCCGGCGGATGTTTTCACCCTCCCGGGGGGGGCGTTGAATGCGGACCCGGCCTTCGTGAACCTGGCACTCTTCCTGCATGACGACGGCATCAGCGCCTGCGGGTATGGGGGCACCCGTGAATATCCGGGCCGCCTCGCCCGGAGCCAGGGGTTGGCCCAGTTTGCCGGCGGGTATGCGCTGGCCGATGGTCAGCCAGTGGTCCCCCTGCCAGTCCGCCAGGCGCAGGGCATAGCCATCCATGGCCGAGTTGTCCAGGGGAGGGACGTTCACCGGAGAGATCAGTTCCTCTGCCAGGATGCGGCCCAGGGCCTGGTCCAGGGGAAGGGTCTCTGCGGGTCCGGGCGATCTGGCGTCAGCCAATATGTGTTGTCGTGCGGCCTCTACGGAGAGTGGCGTGTCGTGGTGATGAGCAGTCATGGCTGTAGATGCAAGCTGTCCAGAATGAAGTCGTGAATGGTACGGCTGTCATCCAGAGGCAGGAAAGGAATATTCCCCGGGGGGCGGACATCCGAGGCGACCGCCAGGATGTGGGGATCGTCCGGGTGCAGCCAGGGTTTGCCGTGGGCCATGCGGTGTACTTCCAGCTTGGGCAGGGCCGCATGCCTGAAGCCTTCCACCAGCACCAGGTCGCACGGGGACAGGCAGGCCAGTTGTTGCTCCAAGTCAGGGGGCGGCGCACCGCGCAGTTCGTGCATCAGGGTCCAGCGACCGGGCCCGGCCAGCAGCACTTCGTGGGCCCCGGCCTGGCGGTGGCGCCAGCTATCCTTGCCCGGGACATCCAGGTCGATGTCGTGGTGACTCTGCTTGAGGACGGATACCTTGAGTCCTCCCTGGACGAAGAGGGGCAGCAGTCGCTCGATGAGCGTGGTCTTGCCGCTGCCGCTATAACCGGCAAAGCCTATTGTTTTCATGGCATCATCATGAACAAGGTCGTGCTGGCCAAACCATGACCGAGGTCAAGGATGCCCGGCGTGGGGAGGTGCATCATTAACATGCTGCATGTCGAGGGCATGGGGTCGGGAATGATGTATTCGGGCGGGGCCCGGGATTGTTCCAGGAATTTTTCCAGGGCCCTACGCTAACCGGAATTGGGATGAGGTGCCATATGAATGACCTGACGGATCGCTTTGGAAGACGGATCGAGTATCTGCGTCTGTCCGTCACGGATCGGTGCGACTTGCGCTGTGCCTACTGCATACCGGAGGGTTTCCAGGGCTTCGAGGAGCCGGATCACTGGCTCACTTTCGATGAACTGGAGCGCTTGTTGGGACTGTTCGCCCGCCTGGGCCTGAGACGTTTGCGGTTCACCGGCGGGGAGCCCCTCCTCCGGCGCAATGTGGTGGACCTGGCACGACGGGTGGCCGCCATCCCCGGCATCGAGGATCTGTCCTTGTCCACCAATGCCACCCAGCTGGACAAGCATGCCCTGGGCCTGAAGCAGGCCGGCGTCACCCGACTGAACATCAGTCTGGATTCCCTGCGGCCTGATCGGGTAGAACGCATCAATGGGCGCCCTGTGCTGGACCGCATCCTGGCCGGTATTGAAGCGGGTCGCCAGGCCGGCTTTGGCCCCATCAAGATCAACATGGTAGTGATGCAGGAAAACCGGGATGAGATTGACGCCGTGGTGGCCTATTGCCTGGAGCGCGGCTTCATCCTGCGCCTGATCGAGGTGATGCCCATGGGAGACACTGCCCGGCGCATGGGTTATGTGGATTTGCAACCCATCAAGAACCAGCTGCGGGACCGTTTTGACCTGGTGGATGCCGTCATTCCCGGTGGCGGCCCGGCCCGCTACCTGGCCAGTCGCGACGGGCGCTTCACCGTGGGTTTCATCACCCCCATCTCCCAGCATTTCTGTGCCACCTGCAACCGGGTCCGTCTGACCGTGGATGGGGTGCTGCACTTGTGCCTGGGCCAGGAAGATCGGGTGGAATTCCGGCCCTTGCTGCGGGGTGGCGCCAGCGATGGGGAAATCCTGGAGGCCATTCGCCGGGCCATCGATCTCAAGCCTGAAAAGCATGAATTCAAGGAACAGCCCGAAAAGCTGATCCGGTTCATGAACATGACCGGAGGCTGAGGCCGTCAGCCGGACAGGGCGGCGACTGCCGCACCTTTGAGTCCCACGTCGGGGTCGAGCACGATGTGGACCGGGACGGAGGCCATCCAGCCTGAAAAACGGCCTTTGTCGCGGAAGCCATCCAGGAACGGCCCGGTCGTCAGGAAGGACAATACCTTCGCCGGTATGCCGCCCGCCAGGTACACCCCGCCCCGGGATTGAGCGACCAAGGCCAGGTCACCGGCAGTCTGGCCCAGGATTCGGGTAAACAGGTCCATCGCCTTGAGGGCCGCGGCATCTTCGCCAGCCAGGGCCCGGCGGCTGACTTCTGCGGGCTCGGCAGGCTCGGCCTGGGGGTGCCCGGCGGCTTCACGGGCGAATTGGTAGAGGGCCGAGAGCCCCGGTCCGGAGAGCAGTCGCTCCACCGAGACGCGACCCAGTCGTGCCGACATGTATCGGAGGAGCCCGATTTGTTCGTCATTGGCCGGGGCGAATGCGATGTGGCCGCCCTCGGACGGCCAGGGAAGATAGTGCTGGCCATCCCAATGGCATTGTGCGACACCCAGGCCGGTCCCAGGCCCCAGGACCAGCCGTGGTCCCCTTGGGACCGGCTGGCCCGACTGCAGGGTATGAAGGCCGCTGTCTTCCACTATCTGCACGCCATGTCCTATGGCTTCGAAATCATTGAGGAGCCGCACCTGGGCGAGTTGGAATCGCTGGGCCAGCAGGGTGGCATCGATGTGCCAGGCCAGGTTGGTGAGGTGCGCCGTCATCCCGTCGGTGGGACCGGCCACACCGATATGTGCCCCCTGGACAGGCGGGATATTGGCCAGGTAGTGGGCCAACAGCGCTTCCAGGCTGTCCCACTCCGCATTGAGAAAGCGGCTGAGGCGGGATAGTTCGGCCGGGTTGCCCTCGCACAGGGCCAGGCGGGTATGGGTGCCGCCGATGTCAGCGCAAAGCACTGGCATGGCTGGCGGCCGCGATACATTCGTTGAGCGTCCCCTTGAAGGGAGGAATGAGGATCATGCCCAGATTCAACGCGACCACCCTGGGCTGGCCATCCCAGACAAAACGGAAATGCTGGAGGTTGTCCTTGATCTTGTCGGCCACGGCCTCCGCCTGGGCCGCAGGGCAGGCATAGAGCACGATGCCCAGACTGTTTTCGTCCACTGAGACAAGCACATCCGATTCCCTGATCTGGGCCCTGAGCAGGTTGATGAGATGCTGCATCAAGGCACCCTGAGCGTTCAATCCCAAGTCCTTGCGCAGTCGGTCCATGTCGGGCAGACGTAGCAGGAGGAAGGCCATGGGCTGGTCATCGGCCCGCTTGCCGCGCAAGGTGCCCATCAGGATGGATTCCAGCAGGCTGGTGTCCGATAGCCCCGTATTGGGGTCAATGCCGTTGCATTGAGCCTTGCGCCGCAGCACCTCCCGGCTCTCGGTGACATCGCGCACCACCAGCACGGCCCCTGTGATCCGGCCATGGATCTTCAATGGAGCACCACTGCCTTCCACATCATATTCCATGCCTTCTGCCGATATCAGACAGGCATTGGCTGGCAGCGCCACCCGACGACCCTTGCGCAGATCGTCCAGAATCGATGCGGTCAGGGGTTCCCGGGACCATTTGTCCAACAGTTGCAATGCGCTTTCTGGCTGGCAGGCCGTTTTTTCGTCCAGGCGAATGCCCAGGAGATGTTCGGCA
This sequence comes from Thiobacillus sp., assembly GCA_020724415.1. Taxonomy (GTDB): domain Bacteria; phylum Pseudomonadota; class Gammaproteobacteria; order Burkholderiales; family Thiobacillaceae; genus JADJCP01. Next base: position 13,028 of record DYHB01000005.1, on the reverse strand, counting down.
AAGGGATTCAGAAAGCAGAGCTGGCCCTCTCCGTTGATGCGAATCACGGCTTCGGATATGGATTCCAGGGTCACTTGGGCCCGGTCCTTTTCCTCCAGCAGGTCATCCTCCATCCGCCGGCTGATGCGCAGCGCGAAATAGGCCACGATGATGCCCACCAGGAATGCGGCTGCCCCCAAGATGAGGGATATGCGGGTCAATTCGGTTTCAAGCTTGCCCGCTTCATTGATGGCCGCCTTGTTTTTTCGCTTTGCACATACAGCAGCTGGTTCCACCCGGCCATCATGCGTTCGTGCACCGGGGACAGGCGGGTCTTGATCAGGCGACGTGCCAGTTCCTGGCGGTCAGCGCTCATGTGGTCCAGGATGATGCTGGCCTCGGCCTCTACATGCTTCACGTTTCGGCGTATGGTTTCCCAGGTACTCATCTCCCCGTCATCCAGGGGCAGGCTCAGGAAATCATCCCGGGTCTGGATGAATTCCTTGGCCAGATCATGGTAGTGGCGTAGCTCCTCGTCCCGCTCAAAGGGGTCGGACAGGGCGCTGGCATGCAACAACGAGCGATACCGGTTGCGCTGAAGTTCGTTCATGATGGCGGCCAGGTCCGACTTCCGGTTCTGCTCCAGCACGACCGAGCGTATATGCTGGCTGAACTGGCGCATCTGGGACAGATTGACGGCCAGTACCGTGGCCAGAATCAGCAGAATCAGGCCAAATCCGATCACAATCGGAACTTGCACGGACTTCTTGCGCATTGAGGACTCCCTGGTCTTGTTTGCCATGATTATACGTCCTCAGTCCCGTTTCACGGCTTCCAACCACCTGCCGTAGAGGTGCATCGCCACTTGGTTCATGACCGGCAGGTATGCATCGCACCCTGCCAGGATTGCCTGGGGGGACTGCACTCCCGGGCTGTCCTGACTGGTTGCGATTTCCCCTGCCCCGGCCTGGCACCAGTCCTGGATCATGGGCCGGGTCATCTCCACATGACATTGCAAGGCCAAGTGTGGCCCGATGGCAAAGGCCTGATGGGCACAGTGTTCGCTGGACAGCAACAGGCGGCTGCCAGGGGGCAGGCTGAAGGTCTCGCCGTGCCAGTGGAAGGCAGGAAACCGGACTTGGTCGCCAAACCAGTAGGCGGCATCGGGGTGCTGTGTCTGCTGCACCTCGCCCCAGCCGATTTCCTTTACGGGATTGGGGCCAACCTGGCCACCCAGGGCCTTGGCCATGAGTTGTCCGCCCAGGCAATGACCGAGTACCGGAATGCCCCGCTCCATGGCATGGCGTATCAGGTTCAGGGAGTGGTCGATCCAGGGCAGTTCGTCGTTCACGCTCATGGGGCCGCCCATGAACACCAGCCCGGCATACCCGTCGGCTGACCGGGGTATGGGGTCACCCTGATCGACGGCGATCAATTGCCATGGCCGTTCAGCTCGCTGGAGGATTTCCGCCAGCAGTCCGGGCCCTTCGATGGCCAGGTGGCGGAAGATGGCAATGGGGCGCATGGGCTCAGGCATGATCCAAAAGTACCATTCTGCCCCGCCTGGCCCGCACCTGGGAAGGGCGCGGGTTGGCGTTTGACATCGAAAGGGCTATTTTTTCGCCTTGTCCCGTTCGATCAGGGCATAGGCGGAATGGTTGTGGATGGATTCGAAGTTCTCGGATTCCACGACATACGCATCGATCCGGTCATCCCGATTCAGTGCCGCGGCCACGTCCCGGACACTGTCCTCGACGAACTTGGGATTGTCATAGGCCCGCTCGGTGACGAATTTTTCATCGGGACGCTTCAGCAGTCCGTAGAGCTCGCTGGAAGCATTTTCCTCGGCGATCCGGATCACGTCCTCGATCCAGACGAAGGTGTTGGTGCGGACCGTGATGGTGATGTGGGAACGCTGGTTGTGGGCGCCGTACTCGGAGATTTTCTTGGAACATGGGCACAGGCTGGTCACCGGTACCACGACCTTCATGGTCTGGAGGTAGCGCCCCTGGTCGATCTCGCCAATGAAGGTCACGTCATAGTCCATCAGGCTTTCCACGCCGGACATGGGGGCCGTCTTGTTGACGAAATAGGGAAAATTCATCTCCACGTGGCCGGACTCGGCTTCCAGGCGTTCCACCATCTGGCGCAGCATGTGTTCAAACGACTCTACGGAAATCTCCCGCTCATAGCTGTTCAGGATTTCCACGAAACGGGACATGTGGGTGCCCTTGAAATGATGGGGCAGGTACACGTACATGCTGAAGTTGGCGATGGTGTGCTGAACCCCGCCGGTCTTGTCCAGCACCTTCACGGGGTGGCGAATGGACTTGATGCCCACCTTGTCGATGGCAATGCGGCGGGCATCCGGATAGCTTTGCACGTCTTCGATGGGCTGGGCAGCACATGCCTCCGGGGAGTCGCAGACGGTGTCGCAGGTGGCGTTGCTCATGGTGTTGTCCTTCAGATATCAGTGACCCAAGTATAAGCGAGGGCTAATACTTGAGTAAACTACTCGGGAAAAGTTTTTTGGATGCTGGCCAGAATGCCGGGTACATCCAGGCCGCAGCGGGCCAGGAGGGTGCCATGGTCGCCGTGTTCCACGAATCGGTCCGGCAGGCCCAACTGGAGCACCGGCCGGGTCAGGCTCATGGCGTTCAGGGCCTCGACTACGGCACTGCCGGCCCCCCCGAGCAGGGCGTTCTCTTCCAGGGTCACCAGGGCCTCGTGGCTGTCTGCCAGGGTCCGGATGAGTTCCAGGTCCAGGGGCTTGACGAAACGCATGTCGGCGACGCTGGCATCCAGCGACTCGGCGGCCGCCAAGGCGGGTGTCACCATGCTGCCGAAGGCCAGCAGGGCGATGCGACGCCCTTGCCGGCGCAGGACACCCCGGCCAACCGGGACCGCCTCCAGCCCGGAATGGAGGGGGGCGCCCGGACCACAGCCGCGCGGGTAGCGCACTGCGCTCGGACCCTCATGACGGAAGGCCGTGGTGAGCAAGCGGCGGCATTCATCCTCGTCGGAGGGGGCGGCCACCATCATGTTCGGTATGCAACGCAGGTAGGACAGGTCGTAGGCTCCGGCATGGGTCGGGCCATCCGCGCCCACCAGTCCGCCCCGGTCGATGGCCAGCATGACCGGCAGGTTCTGGAGGGCGATATCGTGGATCAACTGGTCGTAGGCCCGCTGCAGGAACGTGGAGTAGATGGCGACCACAGGTTTCTGGCCTTCGCAGGCCAGGCCGGCGGCAAAGGTCAGGGCATGCTGTTCGGCAATGCCCACGTCGAAGTAGCGTTCCGGGTAGGTCTCGGAGAAGTGCACCAAGCCGGAGCCTTCGCGCATGGCGGGTGTGATCCCTACCAGGCGTGGTTCCTCGGCCGCCATGTCCACCAGCCAGTCGCTGAATACCTGGGTATAGGTGGGCTTGGCAGCCTTGCTGGCACCAGGTATACCGGCGGCCACATCGAATTTGCCCACGCCGTGGTACAGGCAGGGGTCGCATTCGGCCTGTTCGTAACCCTTGCCTTTCTTGGTCACGATGTGCAGGAACTGGGGGCCTTCTAGCTTCTTGATGTTGCCGAGGGTGGCCAGCAGGACTTCCAGGTCATGCCCATCGATCGGGCCCAGGTAGTTGAACCCGAACTCCTCGAACAGGGTGCCTGGAGTGACCATGCCCTTCATGTGTTCTTCGGCTTTCTTGGCCAGTTCCAGTATGGGGGGGACGCTGGACAGGATCTTCTCCCCGCCACGGCGCATGGCGTTGTAGAAACGACCGGACAGCAGTTTTGTCAGGTAATTGTTCAGGGCGCCTACATTGGGCGAGATGGACATCTCGTTGTCGTTCAGGATGACCAGCAGATTGGCGTCCATGGCACCGGCGTTGTTGAGGGCCTCGAAGGCCATGCCCGCGGTCATGGCCCCATCGCCGATGACCGCGATGGCGCGCCGGCTCTCGCCCTTCAGCTTGGCACCCACGGCCATGCCCAGGGCCGCCGAGATGGAGGTGCTGGAATGGCCAGCCACGAAGGCGTCGTATTCGCTCTCTTCCCGCTTGGGAAAGCCGGACAGGCCGTCGGTCTGGCGCAGACTGGCCATGCGCTCCCGACGTCCGGTGAGGATCTTGTGGGCATAGGTCTGATGGCCCACGTCCCAGACGATGGCATCCCCGGGGGTGTCGAAAATGGCGTGCAGGGCGATGGTGAGTTCCACCACGCCAAGGTTGGACGCCAGGTGGCCGCCGGTGCGGGAGACACTGTCCAGGATGAACTGCCGCAGTTCAACGCACAACTGGTGCAATTCTTCGCGGCTGAATTCCTTCAGGTCGGCAGGGGTGCGGATGCGCTCCAGGAGTGCAGTATTCAATAGCTTCTCTCGACGATGAATCGGGCAATGTCTGCAAGGCGGCGGCTGGCATCGCCCAGGGGACGCAAACTGGACAGGGCATCATCCAGCAATCCACGGGCGTAGTCACGGGCCTCCTTGTGGCTCATCAGGCTCAGGTAGGTGGCCTTGCCCTGGGCGGCATCCTTGCCTGCCGTCTTGCCCAGGGTCGCGGTGTCCGCCTCGGCGTCCAGCACATCGTCCATGACCTGGAAGGCCAGGCCGATGCACTTTGCGTAATGTTCCAGGCTGGCCCGGGCTTCGGACGTCAGGGGACCGCCCGAGAGACCGCCCATTAGCGTGGCGGCACGTATCAGGGCGCCAGTCTTGTGGATATGCATGAACTCCAGTTCAGCCAGATCCAGTTGCCGTCCCGTGCTGGCCAGGTCCACGGCCTGGCCGCCGCACATGCCACGGGAGCCGGACGCCTGGGCCAGCACGTGCAGCATCTCCACCTGGCTGGCCGGGTCGGGGAAGAGGCCGGGCTGCGACAGGATCTCGAAAGCATGGCTTTGCAGTGCATCGCCCACCAGCATGGCCGTGGCTTCGTCATATTCCACGTGGCAGGTGGGTTTTCCCCGGCGCAGCTGGTCGTCGTCCATGCAGGGCAAATCATCGTGGGTCAGGGAGTACACGTGGATCAGTTCCACGGCACACGCGGCTGCAGTCAGTGGGGTCTGGTCGGCACCCACGGCTTCTCCGGCGGCAAATGCCAGCATGGGTCGCACCCGCTTGCCCCCGCCCAAGGTGACATAGCGCATGGCCTCATGCAGCCGGGTTGGCGCAATGCTGGCTGGAGGCAGGGCCAGGGCCAGGGCGGTCTCCATGCGTTCCTGGACCTGGCGTGCCCATTGGGCGAAATCACTCATCCGGGTTGGGCTCCGGGAGGTCGGGAGTAAAGTCCTTGAGCAACTGGCCTTCGAGGACCTTGACCTGATGTTCAGCATCGGCCAGGGTCTTCTGGCACCACAGGGTCAACTCCATGCCCCGCTTGTAGGCATTGAGGGAGGCATCCAGGGGCAGCTGGCCGGCTTCCATCTCGTTGACCAAGGACTCCAGTTCCGCCAAGGCGCTTTCAAAATCCCTGGGGGTGGCGGTTTTTGCGGCTTTGCTCATGATTTACGGGCTGTGTACAGGCCAAGCATGATAGCTCAGACGGTCTGGCGGCGTCATGTCAAGGGCCTGTTTGAGTCAGGGTCATTCTGATATGGGTGTCATGAAATCGAAAAAAACTTGCCCCCCCAGGGGGGCAGGGGCATAATCCCCCCCTCATTTTCTTAGGCCATTGATTTTTCTTGGGGGAATGGGCGATGTCCGAAATGACTGCCGCGACTGTTCTCACTAAGACCAGCCCCGCCCTGCCGGTGGACTGGTACTTCGACCCGAAGGTCTACGAGCTGGAACTGAAATTCCTGTTCGAGAACGGCCCGGGCTACGTGGGACACGAATTGATGGTGCCAGGCGTGGGCGATTACCATGTACTGGACTGGATGCATGATGGCGGCAAGATGCTGGTCCGGAATGAGGCCGGCGTGGAACTCATGTCCAATGTGTGCCGCCACCGCCAGGCCCAGATGCTCAAGGGCAGGGGTAGTGCGACCAATATCGTCTGTCCCTTCCATCGCTGGACCTATGGCCTGGATGGGCAATTGATGGGCGCGCCCCAGTTCCCCAACAACCCATGCCTCCATCTGGGCAAGAAGACCCTCCAGGGCTGGAACGGGCTGTTGTTCGAGGGCAAGCGGGACATCATTGCCGATCTGGGCAAGATGGAAGCGGCCAGGGACCTGGATTTTTCCGGTTACATCTACGACAAGACAATCATCACCGACTACAAATTCAACTGGAAGACCTTCATCGAGGTCTATCTGGAGGATTATCACGTGGTGCCTTACCACCCCGGTTTGGGACGGTTCGTGGATTGCGACCAGCTCAAGTGGGAATACGGCGACTGGTGGTCGGTGCAGACCGTGGGGGTGAACCACGCCCTGGCCCGGCCCGGCAGTGACATCTACCGGCGCTGGAGCGAGCAGGTGTTGCGCTATCGTGAGGGGAAGCCGCCCGAGCACGGTGCCATCTGGCTGACCTATTACCCCAACATCATGGTGGAGTGGTATCCCCACACCCTCTGTGTCAGCACCATCATCCCCACCGGCGTGGAGTCCTGCCTGAACGTGGTGGAGTATTACTACCCCGAGGACATCGCCCTGTTCGAGCGGGAGTACGTGGAGGCCGAACAGGCCGCCTACCGGGAAACCGCCATCGAGGATGATGACATCTGTTACGGCATGCACAAGGGGCGCAAGGCCCTCTACGAACAGGGCATCAACCAGACCGGACCCTACCAGTCCCCCACCGAGGACGGCATGGTGCATTTCCATGAATGGTACCGGCGCATGCTGGAATCCCATTTGTAGCCAGACCATGGCCGGATCCGTCACGGCCGCCTAGGGCGGCCGTTTTCATTTTGGCCGCCAGGACGGACAATGGGGTCATGCACACGACAGCCCATCCAGACTATGACGCCGTCCTGCCCGCACCCTTCGGGGCCTTGGGGCTGCGCCTGGCTGGAGAAGCCCTGGCCGGGCTGGACTTTCTGCCCCCCAACACCCCCTTGAGGCCCTGCGGTTCCGGGCCGGTGCATCGGATCAGCCACGAATTGGAAGCCTACTATGCCAATCCCTGTCATGAGTGGAAGCTGATCCTGGCCCCCGCAGGAACCCCCTACCGGCAGCGGGTCTGGCAGGCCTTGATGGCCATCGAATGTGGCAGCACACGGACCTATGGCGACTTGGCCCGGGATTTGGCCAGCAGTCCCCGGGCCGTGGGCCAGGCCGTGGGGGACAACCCGATTCCCATCATCATTCCCTGCCATAGGGTGCTGGCCGCCCATGGCCTTGGGGGCTTCATGCATGGCCGGGAAGGATTCCCCATGGCAGTCAAGACCTGGTTGTTGCGCCATGAGGGCTGTCATGTCGGGTAATGCGCCCCTTTCCCGGGTCGCCTTGGACGCCAGGGCTTTGGCCGAGTTGGATGCCTTTTGTGATGCCCTGTGGCTGGAAGACGGGTTGGCGGCCCGCAGTCTGGAAAGCTATCGCCGTGACCTGGCCCAGTTTGCCCATTGGTTGCAGGCGCAGGGGGGCAGTTTACCGGCGGCCGGGGCCGGCGAGATCCAGCGCTTTCTGGCCGAGCGTACCCTGGCCCAGGGGGTGGCGGCCAGGACTCTGGCCCGCCAGTTGACGACCCTGAAGCGCTACTTCCGGTGGCTGCTGCGCCAGGGCCGGCGGGGCGATGATCCGACCCTGACCCTGGAGCCTCCCCGGCTGCCCAGAAGTCTGCCCAAGGGCCTGTCAGAGACCGAGGTGGAAGCCCTTATCGATGCCCCAGAGCCGGAGACGCCCCTGGGCCTTCGGGACCGGGCCATGCTCGAACTGCTCTACGCGTGCGGGCTGCGCGTATCCGAACTGGTGGGCTTGCCCCTGGCCGCGGCGAGCCTGGACATGGGGGTGGTCAAGGTCATGGGCAAGGGCTCCAAGGAGCGTCTGGTCCCCATGGGGGAACAGGCCAGGGAGTGGCTGGAACGCTATCTGGCCGAGGCCCGGCCGGCCTTGCTGGCGGGCCGGATGGACGATGCCCTGTTTGTGACCGAGCGTGGCGGTGCCATGAGTCGCCAGGCGTTCTGGTACCGGATCAAGCATCATGCCACCCGGGCAGGTATCCGCAGTCATCTGTCACCCCACACACTGCGCCATGCCTTTGCCACCCATCTGCTCAATCATGGCGCCGATCTGCGGGTGGTTCAGATGTTGCTGGGCCATGCCGATATATCCACAACCCAGATATACACCCATGTTGCCCGGGAGCGGCTGAAGAGCCTGCACCGGCAGCATCATCCCAGAGGCTGATTGACGACGTGTCCGACGAAAAAGACGACGAGAGGCTGATTCAAGCCATCCTGGCCTCGGGGGTCAAGATCCCCCCCATGCCTACCCTGGTGCTGGAGGTCATGGCCCTGGCCCGGGATGATGATGCCGGCCCGCGTGATTTCGCCACGCTGGTTTCCCGGGACCCGGCCCTGGCCGGCGCCCTGTTCCGGGTGGTCGGTTCCCCGGTTCTGGGCTTGCGGACCAAGGTGGAATCCCTGGAGAAGGCCATCACGGTACTGGGGCTGCGTACCACGGTGGCGGTCGTGCGCAGCGAGGGATTGCGCGGCATGCTCAACGATCCTGAGCAGGTGTCGGTCATGAACAGTCTATGGCAGCACATGAATGGCATCGCCGACATGGCCCTGGGGTTGGTGCGTACCCTGCGGCTCAAGGGCGTCAGGGAGGACGATGCCTTTCTGGCCGGCATCTTCCATGATTGTGGCGTGATGGTGCTGTGTCGGCGCGACAAGGGCTATGCCCGGGCGTTTCATGAAGAACTGTTCTGGCCGGACCTGCTGGCCCTGGATGCCTCGTTCAAGACCAACCATGCCGTGGTGGGCCAGATGGTGGCCCGCAACTGGCAGCTGCCGCCGGACGTGGTGCTGGCCGTGCGCCATCATCATGAATCCAACCTGGCACGTTTGCCGGAATCCGTGCGCAAGCTGGTGGCCCTGATCCAATTCACCTCGCATCTGAAGGTCGTTCGCGCCGGAGGTGATGACAGCCAGTGGGGCGAGGTCTGGCGCCAGTGTGCCGAGACCCTGTTCGGCGAGCCTGAGCTGGAGTTTTCCAGTATCGAAGGCCGGCTGTTTACCTGAGGCTCAACTCCAGGCCTTGACCCACAGTGCGCCGCCACTTGCCAGCAGGATGAGGCTGATCAGCCTGAGCATCTGGTCATTGCTCATGCGGCTATGGACATGACTGCCTGCCCAGAGGGCGACCAGGGCCACGGGCATGGCCATCAGCCAGGCTTTCAGGATTGCCCCGCTCAGCAGCAGTCCCGTCAGGATGAACATGAGAATGCGGCTGGCACCCTCGATCAGGAAAAGTCCGGAAAAGGTGGCCCTCAAGGTGCCCTTGTCGAATAAACGATGGGACAGGTAAATCACATAGGGCGGGCCTCCGGTGCCGAACAGGGCGCTCACGGTACCCCCCGTCAGGCCTGCAGGCCAGGCCCAGGCCGGGTGGACCGGCCGGGGCTTGCGGCCCAGGAAGATCAGGTTGCGCAAGGCGTACGCGGCGATAAAGCTGCCCAGAGCGATGAGCATGGGTTTCTGGGGCAAGGACACCAGCAGGAAGGTGCCGGCCACTACGCCCAGGATGCCGGGGAGGAGCAGACGTCTCAGCTCCGGCCAGGCCACCTGGGTGCGGTTGAAACCACCCAGAACCAGGGAGGCGGTGAAATCCATCAGCAGGATGACGGGAACGACGAACGTCAGGGGAAACTTCAGGGCCAGCAGGGGGACCGCGACCAGACCTGACCCGAATCCTGAAATGCCCCGAATGAAATAGGCACCGAACAAGACGCCGGCGGTGTAGAAATAGGGTGACAGGGTGTCGGGCGACAAAATGTCGGAGATGGGCGGGTAGGGGGCAGTAGCGGGAGAGCGGTTACCGGGCTGCGTGGAACGTTGTCACAGTCTGCTGCCGCGCTCTATGATGATGCCCAGTTCCTTGACGCCCCGAAGGATGGCTTGCTTGCGCAAGGCGACCCGGACCCAGGGGGCTCCGAACTCGTTCCGGACGATGTCGGCGATGTGTTCACCCAGGGCTTCCACCAAGTGGAAAGTCTGGCTGGCGGCATACTCCTGGATGCGTCGGGCCACCCTGCCATAGTCGATGGTGTCCCGGATGTCGTCGGAATGGCCGGCCTTGTGGTCGTACAGGCCGATCTCCAGATCGATCAGGACTGGTTGGGGCGCTTTGCGCTCCCATTCGTATAGGCCGATAATGATTTCCAGGCGGAAGTCCCGCAGAAACAATATATCCATGGCGCCCGCCGTGCGAAAAGGGCGCCATTTTACTCTTGAAATGTCATGACCGAACTCCTGATCCTCATTCTGGTGGCTTACCTGATCGGCTCCCTGTCCTTTGCTGTCATCACAAGCCGGCTCTTTGGCCTGCCCGACCCCCGCAGCTACGGTTCCGGCAATCCGGGGGCCACCAACGTCCTGCGCAGCGGGCGCAAGGCTGCGGCTGCCCTGACCTTGATGGGGGACGCCCTCAAGGGGGTGGTGGCGGTCTTGCTGGCGCATTGGGCCACGGCACGCTGGGGATTGCCGGTTTACGCGCCGGCCCTGGCGGGATTGGCCGTGTTCCTGGGGCACCTATATCCCGTGTTCTTCGGCTTCAAGGGGGGGAAGGGCGTGGCGACGGCGCTGGGGTTGTTGCTGGCGCTCAATTTCCATCTGGGTCTGGCCTGTGCGGTCACCTGGCTCGTGGTGTTCGCCATTACCCGGGTGTCGTCCCTTTCGGCACTGGTGGCGGCAGGGCTGGCACCGGTCTATCTGGCGGCCCTGGGCGGGAGTCTGGCTGAAATTTTGGCTATCCTGGGAGTGGCGGTGCTGATCTTCTGGCGACACAGAAGCAATATCCAGCGCATGTTGCGGGGCGAGGAGGCCATGTTCCGCAGCAAGGGAAAAACCTGACGGAGTCAGTGAATGGCGTGGTTTCAGAAGGAGATGGACTACGCCCGGGACAGCCTCAAGGAGGTGTCCGAGACGGCGATCGAACGGGCCGGGGAGCGCTTGTCCCAGGCCTTGGGCGAAGGTGTTCGCGAGGCGGGTCAGGAACTGAAGGACGTGGTCCAGGGGACCAGCCGGGAAATCGACGCCAAGCTGGACAAGATTTCTGCCGAACTCCATAACCAGCGCCAGTTCACCAAGGATGATGTGCGTGAGTTGGTGGACTATGCTGCCGACAAGCTCTCAGGGGTATTGGACGACCGCATCCAGGTCATGAAACATGAGATATCTGTCCTGGTGGAGGAAAAGACCGAATACCTGAAGTCCGAGGTGGACAGTTTTTTCATCCAGCGTCAGCAAGACCTGGCCCGGGAGCGCCGGCGTCTGGTCATGAACATCATCCTGGCCTTCATTGCTTCCCTGGCGGTGGGAGGGGTGTCCCTGTTCTACCGGGGAGTGGGGCAGGGGCCGGTGGATCTGCTCACGGTGTTCCGCATCGTCCTGGCTTCCCTGGCCGGGGGGTATGTGGTGTACTTGGGCGCCACCCTGCTCAATCGCTGGTTGGCCCTATCGGAACATCGCAAGGATGCGCTCTTCCTGGCGGCCCGTTATTGGGGCTGGCTGCGTCCCGGGAGCCTGTTTTCCACATTTCTGGTGCTGGTGGTGTTGTCCATGCTGGCGCTGGTCTTGCTGTTTCCCGATCCCGTCATCCAGTGGTTGCAGCTCCAGGATTGGCTGGCGCAGTTCAGGCCGGTGCCCTGAGTTCCGACAAGTCCCAGCGGGGCCGGATGCCAAAACGGCCGTCCGCTGGCGCTGCATGGGCAAAACGCATGGCACCGGCGAAGGCGATCATGGCCCCGTTGTCCGTGCATAGCGCCAAGGGCGGGTAAAACACCTGGAATCCGCGTCGGCTTGCTTCTGCGTTCAAACGGTCACGCAGAAGCTGGTTGGCACCCACGCCGCCAGCCACCACCAGGCGATTCATGCCGGTCTGCTTCAAAGCGGCCAGGCTTTTGCCCGCCAGGACATCCACGGCCGCCAGCTGGAAACCGGCGGCGATATCGGCGCAGGCATCCGGGCCGGCCCGGTTCTTGAGGTTCAGGACGGCAGTCTTCAGACCGCTGAAACTGAAATCCAGGTCGCCCGAGTTGAGCATGGGGCGCGGCAGCTTGTACTTGTGGGCATCGCCCGATGCGGCCAGCTTCGCAACCGCCGGCCCGCCCGGGTAGCCCAGGCCCAGCAATTGCGCCGTTTTGTCGAAGGCTTCGCCAGCGGCATCATCCAGGGTCTCCCCCATCATCTCGTAATCACCCACGCCCGCCACCCGCATCAGTTGGGTATGACCACCCGAAACCAGCAGGGCCACAAAGGGAAACTCGGGCCTGGGGTCGGCCAGCAGCGGGGATAGCAGGTGGCCCTCCAGGTGATGGACCCCCACCACCGGCAGATTCAGCGCCACGCCCAATCCGCTGGCGATGCTGGCGCCCACCAGCAGCGCACCAGCCAGCCCGGGGCCCTGGGTGTAGGCGATTCCGTCGATATCCTTCAGGGTGCAACCGGCTTCGGCCAGCACCTTGCGGGTCAGGGGCAGGGCCCGGCGGATGTGGTCCCGGGACGCCAGTTCCGGCACCACACCCCCGTATTCGGCATGCATGGCCACCTGGGAATGGAGGGCATGGGCCAGCAGGCCGCGCTCCGTGTCGTACAGGGCGATGCCGGTTTCGTCGCAGGAGGATTCGATGCCCAGGACTTTCATGATGGTGTGGCAAGAATATGAAAATGAAGCCCATTTTAACCCGACGGGCTCAATATTGACTTGCCGGAGCGCCGCTGACTGATATAATCCCGCCTCTTTCAATCCAGATTCTTGGGACTGTTTACATGCCGAGCGTACGCGTCAAAGAAAACGAGCCGTTCGAAGTGGCCATGCGCCGCTTCAAGCGCACAGTGGAAAAAACCGGCCTGCTGACCGAACTCCGTGCCCGCGAGTTCTACGAAAAGCCCACCCAGGAGCGCAAGCGCAAGCTGGCCGCCGCCGTCAAGCGCCACCACAAGCGTC
>DYHB01000234.1 GCA_020724415.1 Thiobacillus sp. | reverse complement strand
GTCCCCGCGAGGCCCTGCTGCACGCCCTGTTCCGCCAGAACTACGGCTGCTCGCACCTGATCGTCGGCCGCGACCACGCCGGCGTGGGCGACTACTACGGCCCCTTCGACGCCCAGAAGATCTTCGACGAGATTCCCAAGGGCTCGCTGGAAACCGTCAACATGAACATTGACTGGACCTTCTGGTGCAAGAAGTGCGGCGGCATGGCCTCCCAGCGCACCTGCCCCCACACCAAGGATGATCGCATCCTGCTGTCCGGCACCAAGGTGCGCGCCATGCTGTCCGAAGGCCAGGACCTGCCGGTCGAATTCAGCCGTCCTGAAGTGGCCAAGGTGCTGCAGAAGTATTACGCCGGCCTCTCCGCCGAGCAGAACGTCAAGATTGAACTCAAGGGCCATTCCGCGGCCTGAGGATAGATGCCGGGCTGCGGCCCGGTGATGTATTTGGAACACTGGGTCCGCCGGAAGCGGTATCGCGATACGCCCCGGCCAAGGTTGGATTCGGTGTCTGAATGGACCGCACCAAGAGCATCCCGGATAACCCCGGGTTATCCGAGATGCTCCTGCGGATTGTTAGCTAACAAGGAGATTTGATTCATGCCTACCTACGTTCGTACCGATAAGTGCGACGGCTGCAAGGGTCAGGACAAGACCGCTTGCATGTACATCTGCCCCCACGACCTGATGAAGCTGGACAAGGATGGCTCCGAGACCGGCCATGCCATGCGCGCTTTCAACCAGGAGCCGGAGCAGTGCTGGGAGTGCTATTCCTGCGTGAAGATCTGCCCGCAGCAAGCCATCGAAGCCCGCCACTACGCCGACATCGTTCCCCTGGGCGGTCAGGTTCAGCCCCTGCGCGGTTCTGACTCCATCATGTGGACCATCAAGTTCCGTAACGGCACCCTGAAGCGTTTCAAGTTCCCGATCCGCACCACCCCCGAAGGCTCCATCGATCCTTACGGCGGCAAGCCCCAGGCCGACATGGCGAAGATTGCCCAGCCCGGCTTCTTCAACCACATGGAGCAAAACGGCTACCGCGCTGGCAACCCTGCCGAGCTGATCCGTAAGTAATTGGAAAGGAAAGAATAATGGCTGGTGAATTTGGTAATCCCGAAGTTATCCAAGAGGAAGTCGACGTCCTGATGATCGGTGGCGGCATGGCCTGTTCCGGCGCTGCCTACGAAATCGTCCGCTGGGCCGAAGCCGCCAAGGCTTCCACCGGCGTCGACCTGAAGATCAAGCTGGTCGACAAGGCCGCCATGGACCGCTCCGGCGCCGTGGCCCAGGGTCTGTCCGCCATCAACACCTACATCGGTTCCGAGCAGGATCCCGCTGACTACGCCCGTATGGTCTCCAACGACCTGATGGGTATCACCCGCGACGACCTGGCCTATGACCTGGGCCGCCA
>DYHB01000233.1 GCA_020724415.1 Thiobacillus sp. | reverse complement strand
CGCAACAGCATCCAGGGCGATGTACGCTTCGCCGAAGCCCTGGCCCGCATGGGGGCCGAGATCGACTTCGGCGCCAACTGGATCTCTTGCCGGCTGGGTTGTGCCGACAAGCTCCACGCCATCGACCTGGACTGCAACCATATCCCGGATGCCGCCATGACCCTGGCCATCCTGGCCCTGTTCGCCGACGGCACCACGGTGCTGCGCAACATCGCCTCCTGGCGGGTCAAGGAAACAGACCGCATTGCCGCCATGGCCACCGAACTGCGCAAGGTGGGCGCCACGGTGGAGGAGGGGGCCGACTACATCAAGGTCACTCCGCCGGCCCAGCTGACACCCAACGCCGTCATCGACACCTATGACGATCACCGCATGGCCATGTGTTTTTCCCTGGTCAGCTTGGCCGGCGTACCCATCCGGATCAACGATCCGGGCTGCACGGCCAAGACCTTCCCCACCTATTGGGACGTGTTCAAGGGGATCGCCCAATGAGCATCCCGGTGATCGCCATCGATGGCCCCTCCGCCTCCGGCAAGGGTACCGTGGCTGCCCGGGTGGCCAAGGCCCTGGGTTTTCACTACCTGGACAGCGGGGCAATCTATCGGGTGACCGCCCATGCCGCCCTGCAGCGGGGCCTGGACCTGACGGATGAAGCCGGCCTGGCCGCCATGGCCCGGGACCTGGACCTGCATTTCGACGGTCAGGAGGTCTATCTGGCCGCCACCCCGGTGGGCGATGCCATCCGCACCGAGGAGGCGGGCAGGGCAGCCTCCAGGATCGCGGCCCTGCCCCAGTTGCGCGCCGCCCTGCTGGAACTGCAACGGGCTTTCCGCAAGGCGCCGGGCCTGGTGACCGATGGCCGGGACATGGGCTCGGTGGTGTTCCCGGATGCCAGGGTCAAGGTGTTTCTCACCGCCAGCCCGGAAGAACGTGCCCAAAGACGTTATAAGCAGTTGATCGAAAAAGGATTTGATGCTAATCTCCCGGCCCTTGTGCAAGACCTGCGCGAGCGGGACGCCCGGGACGCCAGTCGTTCCGCCGCCCCCTTGCAGCAATGCACCGGGGCGCATCTGCTGGATACCACCGATCTCTCCATACAGGAAGCGGTGGACCGAATTCTGGCCTGGTACTCCCCGGACTGATTTTTACGATGCACCGGCTTTGGGCCGGGGCTTTTTCTCACTAACCAGCCCGTGGCGACACGGTTTTTTCTAGGCTTCCTTCATACATGTCCACTGCAACTTCTACCGCTGTTTCTTCCAATTCCATGGAATCCTTTGCCGCCCTGTTCGAAGAGAGCATTTCCAAGCAGGAAATGCGTCAGGGCGAAGTCATCACCGCCGAAGTGGTGGGGATTGACGACAACTTCGTCACCGTCAACGCCGGCCTCAAGTCCGAGAGCCTGATCCCCG
>DYHB01000089.1:4859-10352 GCA_020724415.1 Thiobacillus sp. | reverse complement strand
TGAACAGCCCCTTCTTGGAGTGGGAGTCGTTGGCATCCAGGATGATCACCTTGGACTTCTTCTTGCCATGGTGCTTCAGGTAACTGGCCACCTGGGAGGCCCTCTCGTAGGGGCCGGGCGGGCAGCGGAAGGGGCCCTTGGGCACCACGATGACGAACCTGCCGCCATCGGGCATGGCCTCCAGCTGCCGCTTGAGGATCAGGTTTTGCTCCCCCGCCTTCCAGGCATGGGGAATCTCGTTGATCAGGTTGGCCGAATAACCTTCGATGGTGTCGTAATGAAAGTCGATGCCCGGAGCCATGACCAAGGCGTCGTACGCCAGGCTGCGCCCGCCCTGGGTGGCGACCGTACGTGCCGTCCGGTCCACCCGGGTGACCAGATCCTGCACCACGTTCACGCCCCGGGCACGCAGTCCGTCGTAGCCGGTCTGCAGGCTGGACAGCTCCCGGTAACCCACGATCACTTCATTGGACAGGGGGCAGGAGGTGTAGATGGCGTTGGGCTCGATGAGGGTGACCTCGATGGCCGAATCCATCATCTTGACGTACTTGGCGGCCGTGGCACCGGCATAGCCGCCGCCGATGACTACCACCCGGGCCTTGGCCTTGGCCAGGGCGATGGAGGGAAATACCAGGCTGCCGGCCGAGGCGGCCGCCACGGCCTTGATGAATGCGCGTCGATCAATCTTGCTCATGGCTGTCCCTCTCACTTTTCCTGGGCGGCGAAATACTGGCTGATGGCGGATACGTCACCCTCTTCCAGCTTGCGGGCATTCCGTGTCATTTTCTTGTGGGTCATCTGGAAGCCGGGGTCACGGTATTTCATGAGCTCCAGTTCCAGGTATTTGGCCCATTGGCCGTTCAGGCGCGGGACCGAAGCGTCATCCGGAGAGCCGCCGGTGGGGCCGTGGCAGGTCTCGCACCGCTCCACCACGTCCTTGCCCTGGGCCATGATCTGGGCACTGACGGGCTGGACCACGGGCTTCCAGGGCAGACTGGCGTAGTACTTGGCCAACGCCGCGATCTCGTCGTCGGTATAGCCCTTGATGAGACGGGTCATGTTGGCGGAGGCCCGGGCGCCGGTCTTCCATTCCATCATGATGTTCTTGAGGTAGGCTTCGGACAGCCCGGCTATGGAGGGCATGGAATGCCCGACACTCACGCCCCCCGTCCCGTGGCAGTTGTTGCAGGTGCTCGCCAGACCGGCGATGTTGTCGACCGAATGGGCCACGCCAGTCATGAGCATGCCCGATACGGCCACTGCCCAATGCAGCTTGAAATTCATTATCTCCTCCTGTCAGGGGTTTGACGGACAGGTGGAGCTTCCTCGACGCCACTATCCGCATGGCTCGGATAGTAGCTATGACCTAGGGGGCACTTCCTTGACAGGTATCAATTTTTTCGGCCGCAATCCCTACCAATGAAGTGGGTTTTGGCCCGCAGACGACGTCTTCCTGGCTGGGTCTGGGCCCTCGGCCGGGGCCCGGGATCCAAGGTCTCAGGGCAGGGCAAAGGCGTGTTCGAGACGGATGGTTTCATCCCCGGACTGCAGGGTGGTGTGGGCAACCCACGTACCCGTCCCACTTACCGTGACCAGGCCGCTGAACAGTCCTGGCTCGAGTTTGGCCAGATTCACGTTCAACTCGGGCTCGCTACCCGGCCTGGACAGAGCCAGGGAGACACTGGCCTCATTGACGCCCGCACCGGCGCGGTCCTTCAAACGAACCCGTACCGATCGTTCCTGCCCGGGTTGCAAATCACCCAAGCCATTGACCTCGACATTCCAGCCCAGTTGATTGAGCTTGTGCGCATTGCTCAGATGCTGACCGATGCTTTTTGCCGTATCCGACTGCCGGTGGGCCACTACGCCCGCAAATCCGGTATGGATGGTCTTGCCCTGGGTATTGGGCAGCAGGTAATGTGCCAGGGCTGGCGGCAGGCCCTGGCTGGAGACATAGATCAGGAAGCCGAACAACACGCTTATGCTGAGAAAAAATCCGATCATGAGTTTGGGCGCCCAATGCAGCGTCTTGGCATGATCAGCCTTGGCACCGTAAAGTTGAAACAACAGGACGGCCACCGTTGGGTAGGCCACCACATGCATGGTCACCACGTCCAGGCCCGGCCAGGCACCAATGGCCATGACCAGGTAAAGCACCGTGGGTATCCCGCACCCCAGCACAGCGGCCCAGAAATTGGACAGCCGCAGCCAGCGGCCCAAGCCATACAGCAAGGCCGTGAGGATCATGCCTCCAAACAGGGTATAGAGCAGGTTCATCCGGTTTTCCTCGTGAAGAATCGTGCCGGGTCGACCACCTCTTCGCCCTGGCTGTTGCGTATGACAAACTGGAACTCGTCAATGCTCTGCGCCTGATCGGGTGCCAAGTTGACACTCACCTGGAGGATGACGCTCTTGCCGTTACGAATGCTGACCTGGCTGAAGTTGCCCAGATCCAGGGCACCGTCAGGCAGGCCGAGCACGGAAACGCTGTAGGTTTCTTCCGCGCCGGAGATGTTGGTCAGTCGAATCTGGTAGCGGTTGCGTATGGTGCCATCCGACAGCACCACGAACAGCGGCGATCTGACCTGCTGGACACTGTGCTCGAAGCTGTGGCGGTGCTGTATGTCGTACATCAGATAGGCAGACATCAGGATGATGGAGACACCATAGCCGATGACCTTGAGCCGTTTCCAATCCAGGTAGGGCTTGTCGGGGACGGGCTTGCCCAGATTGGTCTCCGAATCGTAGCGGACCAGGCCACGTGGGTATCCCATCTTGTCCATGATGGTGTTGCAGGCATCCACACAGAGACCGCAGGAGATGCAGGAAGCTTGTAGACCGTCCCGGATATCAATGCCTACAGGGCACACCTGGACGCAGAGGCCGCAATCGACACAATCGCCGTGCCCCTGGGCGCGACGCTCCTCGAGTGTACGCAGGCCAGAGCGGGCGATGGCGCGGCCCTTCGCACCCTCACCCCGACGGACATCATAATGGGCAGTCAGGGTTTCCGGATCGTACATGGCGCTCTGGAAGCGGCCATAGGGACAAATGAAGGTACAGACATGCTCGCGCAACATCCCGGCCGCCAGGTACGTGGAGACCGTCAACGCCAACGTGGTGATGTAGGCGGCCGCCGGCGCCGAAGCACTGAAAAACGCCAGCAGCAGTTCGGGCGCATACCCGAAGTACAACACGAAGGTCAGGGCGGTCCAGAACGACACCAGCAGCCAAACCAGGCGGGTCAAACCCACCTTGAGGAGTTTGTCCCGGCTCTGCCACGACTCCCGCGCCAGTTTGAGACGGGCGGGCCGCTCCCCCTGAATGAAATGCTCGACCCAGATGAAGGCATCGGTCCACAGGGTCTGGAAACAGAAATAGCCACAGAAGGCTCGGCCCACCAGTGACGTGGCAAAGAACAGGACGACGGCGGCGATGAACAGGACCATGGATAGCCAGAATATGTCCTGAGGGTAAACCACCAGATCGAAGAGCATGTAGCGGCGGCCTGGGATGTCGAACAACACGGCCTGGGCCGGCGCGTCGTTACGAGCCCAAGGCATCCAGGGCAGCAAGAAGTACACGGCAAAACCCAGCAGCAGCACGCTGGTCTTGAAGTTCCTGAAGGCGCCCTTGATGGAGCGCGGCACCGGCGCCACGCGCTTTGCGTAAAGCTGTTGTTGCCCAGACCCTGCGTTCACTTGATTCACCCACCCCAGCGCACTGCACTCAGCCCCTGCCGAGCGAAGTAAACAAAAAGCCCCGGCATGCCGGGGCCTGCGACATCCAGTACCCGGCCATGGGGCCGGATCAGACAGACGACTTACTTGCCGCCACCCAACTCATGCACATAGACCGTCAGCAGCTTGATCTGTTCCGGGGACAGACGGCCTTCCCAGGCAGGCATGACCCCCTTGTTCAGGCCGCCATTGATCACGGCCTTCACGGCAGCCAGCTTGGCCGCGCCATCCTGGCCCCCGGGCACGTCCGCCCAAAGCCAGACCTTGTCCGTCAGGTTGGCCGCACCGATATCCTGACGACCCTTGGCATTTTCGCCGTGGCAGTAGAAGCAGGCCGCAGCATGGGAATGGAAAAGTGCCTTGCCGTTGGCTGCCTTGGTGCCATCTGCCGGTTCACCAGAGAGGGACAGGACATAATTGGCCAACTCATCCACCTGGACCGGGGACAGGGCTTCAGCATAAGGAGGCATGTAGCCACGCCGGCCATGGGTGATGGTCGCCTGGATGGCATCGAAACTGCCGCCATAGAGCCAGTCGTCATCGGCCAGATTGGGGAAGAAACCGACCTTGCCCGCGCCGCCTGCCTGATGGCACCCCGCGCAGTTGTCGGAAAAGGCCACCTTGCCGGCGGATACCACAAAGCTCATCAGTTCAGGATCCTGGCTGATCTGCTGATACGGTGTCTGCATCAGCCGGTCGTAATAGGGCTGCTGCATGGCCAAGGCTTCCTGGGATTCCTTGAGCAACTTGGCCCGGGTATTCCAGTGCCATTGCTCCTCTTCACCCTGCACGTTGGTATAGGTGATGCCGCTGAAGCCTTTCAGGAAGCTCGAACCCATCGGCCAGGACGGGTAAATCAACCAGTACACCAGGGCAAACACGATGGTGGCGTAAAAGGAGTAGGTCCACCAAGTCGGTAGGGGATTGTTCAACTCCTGCAAGTCGCCATCCCACACATGACCGGTGGTCTGCACACCTTGGTTTTGAACGTTGTCAGCCATTGGACTTGTCCTTTGCTTCGTCTACATCGTCATCCAGAAAAGGGATGTTCTTGTGTTCTTCCAGTCGTTCGCCGCGTTTCCTGTTGCCGTAGACCCAGAGCACAATCAGACAGAAGGTGACAAAGAAGATCACCAGGCCGAGAGATTTGGCATTCTGGGGTTGAGCAAGCCAGTCCATGGATCAGCGGTATTTGACCAGGTCTTCGGGGGAGTACTGACTGAAGTCCACCATGGTGCCCAGCACCTGAAGATAGGCCACCAGAGCATCCATTTCGGACACACTGGAACGGTCACCGTCATAGTTGCCCTCCTGGGCCTGGGTCACCAGACTGTTCTGGGCGTCCGGAATATGGAGCATCTTCGCCACTTCGGGGCCGAACTCCTGCACATTGGCATCATATTCCGCCTGGGAGACCGAGTAGGGAACTCCCGTGGTCCGCAACGCCCGCATGCGATCGCCCACATCCGAATAGTCCAGGGGCGACATCAGCCAGGGGTAGTTGGGCATCACCGACTCGGGCACCAGGGACTTGGGCTCGATCATGTGCTGCACATGCCACTCGTTGGAGTACTTGCCCCCCACCCGGGCCAGGTCGGGACCGGTACGCTTGGAACCCCACTGGAAGGGGTGGTCATACTTGGACTCCGCCGCCAGGGAATAATGCCCATAACGCAACTGTTCGTCCCGGAACGGGCGGATCATCTGGGAATGGCAGGTGTAGCAGCCCTCGCGGATGTAGATATCGCGACCA
>DYHB01000089.1:901-4849 GCA_020724415.1 Thiobacillus sp. | reverse complement strand
CACGCTGTTCAAGGGGGGTGTAGGGCCGGACGCCCTTCACCTTTTCCATGGTGTCGTCGATCAGAAACAGGGGCGCGATTTCCACCAGGCCGCCCACGCTGATCGCCATCATGGTCGCCACTATGAGCAAACCACTGTTGGTTTCCAGGGATTCATGCTTGATCTTTTTCAGCATTTCTTTTCCTCGCTCAATCTTCAGGCGGCAGCCGGGGCAGCCTGGGTGGCCGTGTTGGCCGCCCGAAGGCCCTGGCGAATCGTCATGTAGCAGTTGTACGCCATGATGATCATGCCGGTCAGATAGAACATGCCGCCAATCGCACGCATGGCATAGAAGGGATGCATGGCCGCCACGGACTCCACGAAGGAATACTGGAGATTGCCGAAATCATCGAAGGCACGCCACATCAGGCCCTGGGAAATGCCAGAAATCCACATCGCGGTGATGTAGAGGAGCACCCCGATGGTAGCCAGCCAGAAGTGCACGTTGATCAACTTGATGCTGTACATCTGTGTATTCCAGAGCTTCGGGATCATGTGGTACATGGCACCGAAGGAAATCATGGCCACCCAGCCCAGGGCCCCGGAGTGGACGTGACCCACGGTCCAGTCCGTATAGTGGGACAGGGCGTTGACATCCTTCAGGGACATCATGGGGCCCTCGAAGGTGGACATGCCATAGAAGGACAGGGCCAGGATCATGAAGCGCATGATGGGGTCGGTACGCAGTTTGTCCCAGGCCCCCGACAGGGTCATGATGCCGTTGATCATGCCGCCCCAGGAAGGCAGCAGCAGCATGATGGAGAAGGTGGCGCCGAGGGTGGACGCCCAGTCGGGCAATGCCGTCCAGTGCAGATGGTGGGTGCCGACCCACATGTACATGAAGGACAGCGACCAGAAGTGGACGATGGACAGGCGATAGGAATAAATCGGACGTCCCGCGTGCTTGGGCACAAAGTAATACATCATGCCCAGGAAGGCGGCAGTGAGGAAGAAGCCCACGGCGTTGTGACCATACCACCACTGCACCATGGCATCCTGGGGACCGGAGAACAGACTGTAGGATTTAAGGGTAAACAGGCTGACCGGAACGGCGATGTTGTTGAAGGTATGCAACAGTGCGGTCGCCAGAATGAAGGACAGGTAGAACCAGTTGGCCACGTAGATGTGAGGCTGCTTGCGCTGCATCAGGGGCCGATGAAGACCGCCATGTAGGCCACCCAGACGAACAGGATCAGCAGGTCGATGGGCCACTCCATCTCGGCGTACTCGCGCCCCTGGCTGTATCCGGTCACATAGGACAAGGCGGCCAGGACAATGACAGCCTGCCAGCCCCAAAAGGTAAACGTGGCCAGGCCCGGCGCAAACAGTCGTGTCTGGCAAGTGCGCTGCACCACGTAGTACGAAGTTGCAAACAAGGCCGAACCACCGAAACCGAAGATCACCGCACCCGTATGGACAGGCCGGAATCGCCCGAAGGAGATGTAGGGGCTATCGAAATTCAGGAAGGGCCATGCCAGTTGGGAGGCGATATACACGCCGACAAACATGCCCACCACGGCCCAGACCAAAGCCATGACCGTGAACTTCTTGATAATGTCGTAGTCGTACTGATCCGCTACCGCGGCACTGGTTGCAGCCATGACTCCTCCTCGGGTTGCCTGCCGTACTGCTCACGGCGCCCAGGGCGCCAACATCACTTGAGACCGTAATCACTCTGGGCCGATACCGGCCCACACAAAAGACGCGGGAGTATATGCCGATCCAGCCCTTCCCGCAAGGCGCACAGGCCGTTCAGGACAAGTTCAACAACAGCCTCAGATCGTGGGCCATGTCCTCCGGACTATGTCCAAAGGGCATCAGCAACCGTAACCTTCCCCGGGCATCTATGCCATAACTACCGGCTGTGTGATCCACCGTATAGCCGGTGGCCCCTGGCAATTGATGTTTCCGGTAGAACACCCGGAACTCTCGGGTCACCTCTGCCACTTCTTCGGCGTCACCATGCAGCCCCAGAAAGGACGTGTGAAAATAGGGCACGTATTGGCGCAGCATCTCCGGGGTGTCCCGCTCGGGGTCGACCGTCACAAACAACACCTGAATGCGCGCCGCCTCGTCCGGAGTCAGGAGCGAAAAGGCCTGAGCGGTGTCAGAGAGGGTGGTCGGACACACGTCCGGGCAATGGGTATACCCGAAGAACAGCACTACGACCTTGCCACGAAAGTCGTCCAGAGTGCGCATCTGCCCGTTGTGGTCGGTCAAGCGGAGTTCGCGCCCGAAGGGCTGGTCCGAGATATCGGTCCCCCGGAAATCGGGTCTTTCGACCTGGCTGCATCCCAGCAGCGCCAGGCACAGCCCGAGGCATAGCCCTGGCCAGAATGCCAGCCATGACCTGCGCATCATCAGCCTGGCCCGGCCTTACTCGGCCATGGCCGCTGCGGGCAGATCCGCCAGGCGATACTTGCCCGTTTGCACGGCCCGGGCCAATTCCTCAAGATTCATCTCATTCAACAAGCCGAGAATCTTTTTCTTCACCGGTATCCACTTGAAGTGCATGGCACAGGCGCTGTCATCCGAGCACTCCTTCAGGCCCAGGATGCAGCTCTTGGTGAAATCGGGACCCTCGGTCAGCAGCAACACCTGCATCAGGTTGGTGCGCTGCATGCCCTCCCTCAGACAGAACCCCCCCAGGCGCCCGCGAAAGGAATCCAGCAGGCCATGCTTGCATAGATTTTGCAGGATCTTGGCCAGATAAGCGGCCGGGACATTGAGGCGATCCGCGATGTCCCGGTTCAGGACGGGTTCACCAGGCCGCTGGGTGGCGATGTATATGAGTGCCTGGACGGCATACTGACTGGTACGGGACAACACCATGACAAGTTCTCCAAAGGGAGTTTTTTGTCCGAATTATAACGGGATGGCGGCATTTGCATAGTGATCTGCATCGCTGGCAACCAGATGGTGCCCGGGACCGGAATCGAACCGGTATGGCCGAAGCCGAGGGATTTTAAGTCCCTTGTGTCTACCAATTTCACCACCCGGGCCGGGTTGCGATCAACAGGAAGGAAAGGGATGGAGGCGCGAACCGGAATCGAACCGATGTCCACGGCTTTGCAGGCCGCTGCATAACCACTCTGCCATCGCGCCACGGAAAGGACCGGAACAAAAAAGGGAAAACGCTTGAACCGCGTTTTCCCCATGTATTCTGGAGCGGGAGACGAGTCTCGAACTCGCGACCTCAACCTTGGCAAGGTTGCGCTCTACCAACTGAGCTACTCCCGCATCAAACGTGGGTGCGCATTGTATCCATCCCTGCGCCGATGTCAACCTACTTTCGACGCAGGGCGTCCCAGCCGTCCCCTCATCTGGGCAATCCCCGGCCACGCCAGAGCAGGTAACCCACGGGAATGATCAGCATGGAGAGCAATGGCGCGCTGATCATCCCCCCCAGCATGGGGGCAGCGATCCGCTGCATGACCTCGCTGCCGGTCCCGGCCCCGAGCATGATGGGCAACAAGCCGGCCAGGATGGTCAGCACCGTCATGGCCTTGGGCCGGACCCGCATGGCAGCCCCTTCCATGACGGCCTCCCGCAGGTCGGCCCGCGTCAACAGCCGGCCTTCGGCCTGGCGCCTGGCCACGGCCTGATCGAGATAGATCAGCATGACCACGCCAAATTCCGCCGCCACGCCGGCCAGGGCGATGAAACCTACCGCCACGGCCACGGACATGTTGTAGTCCAAGGCATAGATCAGCCAGTAGCCACCAATGATGGCAAAAGGAAGACTGGCGACGATGAGCACCGGCTCCCAAAGGTTTCGGAAGGTCAGGTACAAGAGCAGGAAAATGATGGCCAGAGTCATGGGTATGACCAGGCTTAACCGATCTTTGGCCCGTTCCAGATACTCAAACTGGCCGGACCAGGCGACGGAATACCCGGGCGGGAGGCGGA
>DYHB01000089.1:0-891 GCA_020724415.1 Thiobacillus sp. | reverse complement strand
TTTTTTCTGCTACCGCCTGGCGGGCCTCGGCCACGTAGCCACCCAGATCGCCGCCTTGAATGTCCACGAATATCCAGCCGTTGGGTCGGGCATTCTCGCTGCGGAGCATGGGAGGGCCTTCGGCCAGTTCAATGCGCGCCAGCGCAGAAAGGGGAATGCTGGCTCCCTGCCGGGTCACCAGGGGCAGATCCCCCAGGGCCGTCACACTATCCCTGAACTCCCGGGGGAAGCGAATCTGTACCGGGTAGCGCTCCAGTCCCTCCACGGTCTCCGTCACCTTTCCGCCCCCGACGGCCATGCCGATCATGGCCTGCACATCGCGAATGTTGAGTCCGTATCGGGCCACGGCCGCCCGATCGATATCGATATTCAGGTAGCGCCCACTGGCCACCCGCTCGAAATAGGCGCCGGCCGTCCCGGGCAAGGTCTTGAGAAGGGACTCGATCTCCGTGCCCAGGCGCTCGATCTCGGCCAGATCGGGACCCGCGATCTTGACCCCCACCGGGCTCCGGATGCCGGTGGCCAGCATGTCGATCCGGGTCCGGATGGGTTGTATCCAGAGATTGGTCAGACTGGGAATGCGCACCGCCCGATCCAGTTCGGCGATGATGCCATCCAGGGTCATTCCCGGTCGCCAGAGGGATGGATGCTTGAGCTGGATGGTGGTCTCCAGCATGGTCATGGGGGCTGGGTCGGTAGCCGTCTCGGCGCGACCGATCTTGCCGAACACCCGGTCCACCTCGGGTACGGTCTTGATCATCCGGTCCGAAAGCTGCAACAGCTCAGCCGCCTTGGCCGTGGACAGACCCGGCAAGGCAGTGGGCATGTAAAGCAGGTCGCCTTCATCCAGGGGAGGAATGAACTCGCTGCCGACCCGCTGTACCGGGTAAA
>DYHB01000232.1 GCA_020724415.1 Thiobacillus sp. | reverse complement strand
AAGGCTTTGCCCACGGCTTTGTGGTCACCAGCGAAACCGCTCTGTTCACCTACAAGTGCACGGATTTCTACGCCCCGAAAGACGAGGGCAGCATTCTCTGGAATGACCCCGACCTGGCCATCGACTGGCCCCTGCGGGACGTGGAACTGTCTGCCAAGGACCGGGTGGCGGCAAGACTGGCCGACATCCCGTCCGAACGACTCCCCCTCTGGACACCCTCATCATGAACCGACCTCGCATCCTCATCGTCGGCGCCCAGGGCCAGGTGGCCTGGGAGTTGCGGCGCACCCTGGCCCCCCTGGGCGACATCGTCGCGGCAGGCCGGCATACCCAGCCGGCCCTGGACCTGGCCCAGCCGGACAGCATCGCCCCGGCCGTGGCGGCCCTGGCCCCAGACCTCATCGTCAATGCCGCCGCCTATACCGCCGTGGACAAGGCGGAACAGGACATCCAGGCCGCCACCCGGATCAATGCCGACGCCGTCGGCAAACTGGCCCTGGCGGCCCGACAACGGGGCTGCCCCCTGGTCCACTACTCCACGGACTACGTCTTCGATGGCACGGCCAGCCGCCCCTACCAGGAGGATGCCCAGACCCTGCCCCAAAGCGTCTACGGCCGCAGCAAGCTGGGGGGAGAGCTGGTCATCCAGGGCATGGACATTCCCCACATCATTCTGCGCACCTGCTGGGTCTATGGCACCCGGGGCGGCAACTTCATGGCCACCATCCGGCGCCTGGCCCGGGAGCGTGAAGAACTGCGCATCGTGGCCGACCAGAGGGGCTGCCCCACCTGGTCCCGGCACATCGCCGAGGCCACTGCCCAGATCATCGCCAAGCTGGGCTTTGCCCCCCAGTCCTGGCAGCCCGTCAGCGGCATCTACCACCTGGCCAGCCAGGGGGAAGCCACCTGGCACGATTTCGCCCAGCGCATCGTCGAGCACCAGCGGAGCCGGGAGACCATTGCCTGCCAACGCCTCATCCCCATCACCACGGCTGACTACCCCACCCCCGCCCAACGCCCGGCCTACTCGGTCCTGGACTGCAGCAAGCTCGAACGCACCTTCGGCCTGCAACTCCCGGACTGGCGCGAGGCTCTGGGTCAGGTCCAGGAAGCCTTGGATGAACGCCAGTGACGGGAAAGGAAAAGTGCGTGACGCAGGTGCGTGACCAAAACGGCGTGACCCAAAGGCGTGACGGGCGCCCAAGACACGCCCTCATGTCACGCCGTTATCGTCACGCCCTCGCATCACGCCTTTAAGTCACGCCTTTAAGCACCCCTTTATCGATACGAATCATCATGTCCAAGACCCTCCTGATCACCGGCGGCGCCGGCTTCATCGGTTCCGCCGTCATCCGGCACCTGATCCGGAACACCCCCCACCGCGTGATCAACGTGGATTGCCTCACCTACGCCGGCAACCTGGATTCCCTGGCCCCGGT
>DYHB01000088.1 GCA_020724415.1 Thiobacillus sp. | reverse complement strand
TACCGGCTGGTAGACGCCGTCGTGGGTATGGCCGCCGAAGATGGCATCGATGCCGTTCACGCGGCTGGCCATCTTCAGGTCCACGTCCATGCCGTTGTGGGAGAGCACCACCACCACCTTGGCCCCCTTGGCCCGGGCCTCGTCCACCCACTGCTGCATGCTGTCGTCGCGAATGCCGTAGGACCAGTCGGGCACCATGTGGCGCGGGTTGGCGATGGGGGTGTAGGGGAAGGCCTGGCCGATGATGGCCACCTGGACCCCGTTCATGTCCTTCATGACGTAGGGCTTGAAGACCTGGTCGCCAAAGTCGTTGGTGATGACGTTCTGGGCCACGAAGTCCACGCCATTCCTGGCGAAATCGTTCTGGACCACTTCCATGATCCGGTCGGCGCCGAAAGTGGCTTCCCAGTGGGGGGTCATGACGTTGACGCCCAACTGGATGCAGGCATCCACCATGTCCTGGGCGTTGGTCCAGAGGGATGTGGCGGAACCCTGCCAGGTATCGCCGCCGTCCAGCAGCAGGGCGCCGGGGCGGGACGCGCGCATCTTGTCCACCAGGGTCTTCAGATGGGCAAAGCCGCCCACCCGGCCATAGGCCCGGGATGCGGTATCGAAATCCAGATAGGTGAAGGCTGCAGCATCCGGGCTGCCGGGCTTGATCCCGTAGAACTTGAGGAATTTCTCGCCCACCAGATGGGGTACCTGGCCGGTCATGGAACCCACGCCCAGGTTGACGCTGGGCTCCCGGAACCAGATGGGCTTCAACTGGGCATGACAATCGGTGAAGTGCAGGAAGGACACATTGCCACTGGGGGGCTGGTCATAGAAATTGGCCGGCAAGTTGCCGGCCAGGACATCGCGGCTGTCCAAGACAAGACCGGATGCGGCGGCTGCGGCGAGAACTTGCAGGAATTCGCGGCGGGACATGGACATTATGGTTTCTCCTCACTTTGGATGGTGGATTCTTAACGCCAAGGCCTGGAGCGTAAATGGTAACGATGTCCCAGTAGTCCCGGACAAAAGGACCGGGGAATGACCCCACTGCGAGTCAGGGCCTGGGCACCGCGGCCCTCATGGGCAACCCGTTGGACAAGGCGGAATGGTAGTACTCCAGGTTGTTCAGCATGGCGCTGCCCGGTCCGTCGGGCACATGCCCCATGCGCTGGAAACAGGCCAGGTACTGGGCTTGCAGGGTGACCGGCCCCTGTCCGGCGGGAAACACTGGCCAATGGGTCGCCTGGCCCGGGGCAGGCGACAGGATCTGTGCGCCCAGACGATCACCGGCATGGAGCACATGACAACTGGCGCAGGCGTAATTGTGCTGGCCAAGCCGGGCATGGAAGGTGCGCCGGCCGTCCAGATAGGCCATCATGGCGGGGCCGTCGGGCACTCGGATGTCCATCTTCATGCCATCCGAAAGTCCTCGCGCATGGGCGCTAAGCACGCCCATGGTTTGACTGTCGAGCAGGTCGTAGGGTGTTTCGCCATGGCGGGTCCGGCAATCATTGAGGGCATCCTCGAAGGTGATGACCCGACCCTGGGCCAGATCGTAGCGGGGGTACGACCGGGCGAGCCCGAGACCGGCATCGGGCAGGCAATCGGCATAGGTCTTGCCATCTCGAAACGGGCGCGTCCAAAGCCGCTCTCCCGCATCCAGCAGGCTGGCATGGGGGGGAAAATCCAGCATGGCATCGTGCCGGGCCATGGCTTCCGGGTCGAACATCAGTGAGCCGTAGACATAGTCGGCCAGGGGAATCTCCCCGAAGCGCTGGGTGAAGTGCGCCAGCATCCTGGCCTGATCCTGGCCGGGGGGCAGGGCCTGGGCGGCCAGAGCCCCCAGGCACAGCCCGGCGCCGATCAGCCCGACCCCCAGGAAGAGCCCGGCCCTGCCGGCCCCGGGCTCGATGTCCGACTGGCGCCTAGAGCTCATAGATGAATTCCACGATGCGGTCGATCTCGTCCCCGGTCAATATCCTGTGTTTGCCGAACGGCGGCATGAAGCTGGCCGGATTGACTGCAGTCGCATCCCAGATCATGGCGCGCAAGGCTGCCTTGTCTGGAAAACGGGCGCTCATGGCAATCAGGGGGGAACCGCTGTTGCCCGCCGGCGTGGCTTCTTTCACGGTTGGCAGGGCGTGGCAGGCGACGCAATTGCCCTTGGCGGGCGCCAGGACCAGTGATTTGCCCGAGGGCTCCCCCGCCGCCGCCTGGGCGCCAGAGGTGCCCAGGGCCAGGCTCAGGGTGACAGCCATCATAAGGTCGCGCATTTCAAGTTTCATGGGCAGAGGGTTGAGGCAGTGGGTTGATGCAGCACCTGGGGTCCTTGGCTCCTGTCGCGCTTGCCCGAGAGGTTAGACCAAAACGGGGGCAGGACGCCACCTGCCGAGGCAATGGCCAGGGCCCATGCAGGCGTCGATCAGCGGGACACCTTGGCTTCGGTCACGGGGGGCAGGCTCTGGCGCCAGGCCCGCATCCGGGCATCCACGATGGAGAGGGTGTAATAGTCCCCGTCACCCGCCTTGCGGGCCAGATCCAGTTGTTCCAGGGCCGCAGCCACCAGATCCCTGCCGTACAGGGCTTCGGCCTTGATCAGGTGACCCTCGGCCTGTCTGCCGAGGGCGAAATTGGCCTCGGACAGCCGGTCGAGGAGCGCCACCTCCCCCGGCCAGACACGCAGGGCATCGGTCAGACGCTGGCGCGCCTGGGCCGGCTGCCCGGCCAGGATGGCTCCCCGGGCATAGGCATCCACCAGGGGCAGGGTCTCGCCATGACGCCGCATGGCTTCTTGCAGACGCTTGAGGCCCCCCGGGTAATTCCCCATGGTGAACATGAGACGGGCCGCCAGGGCGTCCACCATGTAGGACGGGGCAGGGTCGGGCAGTGCTGCCAGGCCGGTCCGGATCTGGTCGTTGTTGCCGGCCCTCAGCGCAGCCGCCGCCAGACCATAGCGGGTCGCCACATCATCGGGCCGCTGTTGCAAGTCCGCCTGAAAGCGACGCTGGGCGGATTCCGGATCCCCGGACAGGGCATTCACCTTGGCCTGGACCAGGCGAAAATCCAGGCTCTCATCCCGGCCAGGCCGTTTGGTCAGGCCCGACAGGCGATCCTGGATGTCGGCGATGCGTTCGTGGGTCAAGGGGTGGGTGCGCAGGTAGGCCGGCGCGGCATGGTCATAATGCCGGCCCTGGGCCTGAAGCCGCTCGAAGAAACTGGCCATGCCGCCGGGATCGAAGCTGGCGTCTGACAGGATGCGCAGCCCCACCCGATCGGCCTCCTTCTCGTGTTCCCGGGTGAAATCCAGCTGGTTCTGCATGCCCAGGGCCTGGGCCGTCACCACCGCCGCCTGGCCCAGTTCCCCCTGGTCTGATCGTGCAGCGAGCAAGGCCACCGCCAGGGCCGCCAGGGTCTGCCAGGCACGCCCCCGCTGGCCATCCACCATGCGGGCAATGTGATTCTGGGTCACATGGGCCATCTCATGGGCCAGCACCCCCGCCAATTCGGATTCGTTGCGGGCCGCAGCGATCAGCCCGGTGTGCACGCCAATGAAGCCGCCGGGCAAGGCGAAGGCATTGATGGAGGGATCGCTCACGGCAAAGAACTGGAAGCTGTAGCCCGGATTGCTCTGGCTGGCCGCCAGGCGGTCACCCAGGCGATTCAGGTAATCATTGATCTCCGGGTCGTCGAGAAAGGCGCGCTCTTGACGGATCTGGCGCATCACTTCCCGACCGATGGCGGATTCCCTCGCTTCCGACAAGGTGACCCGGGACACGTCTCCCAGGTCGGGCAGTTCCACGGCCTGCCCCGGAGCCCCCACCCCCATCAGCAGGATGGTGAGGCACAGGGGCAGGATCGCATTGGTCAATTTGAATGGCATGAGGCTATGATACCGGCCCTGATTGCAGAGTTCCTGATCCATGAACCCTTTGACCCATTTTGATGAACACGGCCAGGCCGTCATGGTGGATGTGGGCGACAAGGCCGAGACCCGTCGTGTGGCCGTAGCCTCCGGCAGGATCGTCATGGCGCCGGAGACCCTGGCCATGATTCGTGCCGGCCATGCCAAGAAAGGTGACGTGCTCGGCGTGGCCCGCCTCGCCGGCATCATGGGCGCCAAGCGGACAGCCGACCTGATACCCCTGTGTCACCCCATCCCCCTGACCAAGGTCAGCATCGAATTCCAGATCGACACCGACGCATGCAGCGTGGACTGCCAGGCCACGGCCGAGACCGTGGGCCGCACCGGGGTGGAAATGGAAGCCCTCACCGCAGCCAGCGTGGCCCTGCTCACCATCTATGACATGTGCAAGGCGGCAGATCGGGGCATGGTGATCGAGGCGGTACGGTTGATGGAGAAACGGGGTGGCAAGTCGGGCCACTGGTTGCGCAACTGATCCGGATCCCGACTGTCCCACACCCATCTGACCCTGGAACCTGCCATGATGCTGGAATCACCTGTTGCCGTTTCATCTGCTTCCATTTCTCACCCGCCCGACCCGGGCCAGCTGCGCCGACAGCAGCAGGAGACCGCCCTGCGTCTGGGCCTGGAAAGTCACTTTTCGGACCCGCTGCAAGCCGGAGGGCGGGGACCGGAAATGATGGTGATTCCCCCCGGGCGTTTTGAATCCGGCGCCCCGGAAGACGACCGGGACTTCGGGGAACTGCCCCGCCGCCAGGCCGAAATCGAGCATGGCTTTGGCCTGGGCCGCTACTGCGTCACGGCGGATGAATTCGCCCTCTTTGCCCAGGCCACCGGTTTCGAATGGCGTGACGACCTGCTGCTGGCCGAAGGGCGTGCCCCGGTCATCAACATCAGCCTGGACCAGGCCCAGGACTATCTCGCCTGGCTGAGTGAAGAAACGGGTCGGCACTACCGGCTGCCCACCGAGCAGGAATGGGAATACGCCGCCCTGGCGGGAAGCACCACGCCCTATTGCTTCGGAGATCGTCTCACCTGTGGCGAGGCCAATATCCAGACCTTCCAGATGACCCAGTCACCGGTGCGTGGCTGGCGCCGCTTCCTGCCTTTCTGTGCGCCGTTGAACCGCGCCGTGGAGGTGGGCACCTTTCCCGCCAATGTCTGGGGTCTCCACGAGGTCCATGGCAACGTCTGGGAAATGACCTCGGAGCGCTGGCATGGTCCCCTGGCCCCCGGGGTGAGGGCCACGCGGCAGGCTGACATGGGCTGGTTCGTGGTCAAGGGGGGTTCCTGGTTCGAGGGTCCCCGGGCGGCCCGCGCCGCCGCACGCAAACCACGGCTCCACAACGAACTGGACATCAATCTGGGTTTTCGCGTCGCCTGCGACCTGCCGTGAACGACACCTCCCGCCAGGCCGAAGGCGGGGCCCGTCCAGGGTGGCATGGGGCCCCTGGACCCGGACCATCAGGCCAGCCAGGCATCGCCCGGGCAACAACGCCGGCTTGACATACCCGACTTATTTACTAAGGTATGGATATCAGGCCGCTCCATGGCCTGGATCGACACTGAGTCGGACACTGAGTCGTCACTTGCGAGAGGAGATGAACATGCTGGACATCAACAAACTTGTGCAAGCCGAAACCCTGGCACCCTGCGAAGCCGACGCCTTTCTTCTGGGCCTGGATCCCTGGGACGAGACCCAGGCCGAGGCAGCGGCCAGGCGCCAGGGCTTGACGCTGACGGACGAACGCATGGATGCCCTGTGCTGGCTCAGGGACCATTATGCCCAATGCGGCCCGGCCGAAAGTGGCCGCCAGCTCCTGGCAGCCATGGAGGCGGCCTTCTCCCATGAAGGGGGAAGACGTTATCTGTTCAGCCTGTTCCCGCGTGGCCCCATCGCCCAGGGCTGTGAACTGGCGGGCCTGCCCATGCCGCCCGGCACCCGGGACCCGTCCTTCGGCTCCACCCACTGACTTCGAGCCCGGTGCGGGCCATGACCTGGCACCGGGCAAAAAAAACCCCGGCAGGCCGGGGTTCCTAGCGGTAGACACCGTCGCGGCGGTGCCGCAAGGGCTTCAGACGCAGCCGGTGGGCTTGGGGGTGCCGGCATACCGACCGGCCTGCTTGGCGGGGCCGTAGGGGAACAGGTCGAAGAGAAACTTCTTTTCGCCCCATTCGTCGCCGAACTCCTCCTTGAGGCCCTTCTGCAGGAAGCGCAGGTTGGGCGCCGTGCCATATTCCTGGAAGTAGTTACGCATGTAATGGATGATCTTCCAGTGGTTTTCCTCCAGCGTCAGCTTGTCCTGCTCGGCCAGATAGGCCGCTACTTCCTCGCTCCAGTCATCCAGGTTGACCAGATAGCCTTCCGGGTCGGTTTCCACCGTCCTGCCATTGATGTTCAGTTCCATGTCGATTCCTCTCTCGATTGATTGATGTCAGACCAGCACTTGCATGGCTGGGATGGAGCGTAATTTAGTTGACTGTTTAAGTCAAGTATTGCGCGCCCCATAGTGTGGTTTCTTCCTGGTGACCCTGCATGACCCGTGCGGTGGGTGAAATGTCATCGCCATGGGCGCAGAATAGAACCATCAAACAATGGAGGCCCTGATGAAAACATTCTGGCTTGCTGCCTTGCTCCTCAGCACTGCTGTCCACGGGGCTGACATTCAATCGGTCACGCCCGAGGGTCTGGTGGGGGAAGCCCGGCAGATACAGGCCCGATTCAGCGAGGCCATGGCTCCCTTGGGCCAGTCCGACGCGCCGGCCCCCTTCTCCATGGATTGCACCCGTGCCGGCAAAGGCTATTGGGTGGATGAGCGCACCTGGGTGTATGACCTGCCCGACGCGCTGCAGGCCGGTGACGGCTGCCGTTTGCGGCCCCTTGCCGATCTGAAGAGCCTGTCCGGCCAGGCCGTCACAGGTGCGCCTGAGTATGGCTTCACCATTGCCGGCCCGGTGGTGCAGAGACTGTTGCCCTTCAACTGGGAACGGATCGATGAATCCCAGGCCTTTGTCCTGTTCCTCAACGGTCCGGCCGATCCGGCCAGCATCGAGGCCCATGTCCGTTGTGAAGTCCAGGGCATCCACGAGAGCATCCCGGTGAAGCGGCTGATCGGCAAGGCACGGCAGGCGGTCCTGGAGGCGAGTGATGCCCGGGCGCAATTCGAGCCTTTCGACGACACCCGGGTGGAGGCCGTGCAATGCGCCCGCCCCCTGCCCCCCAACGCCAAGCTGCATCTGGTCTGGGGCCAAGAGGTGGCCGCCTTGGGCAGGCCTGCCGGGCACTCCGGGCAACGCTTTGCCTACCAGGTACGGGACAACTTCAGTGCCCGGGTGACCTGCACACGGGAAAATGCCCGGGCCGGGTGCAACCCGCTGCTGCCCGTCCGGGTGATCTTCACGGCCCAGGTGGACAAGGCCCAGCTCCGCAACCTAAGCCTCAAGGACAGTGGGGGACGTCGTTACCAGGCCCGCCACCTGGAGACCTCCGAGCCCTTCGAGACCCATGTCACCTTCCAGGGGCCGTTCAGGGCCGATACCGAACTCACCCTGAGCATCCCGGACCGGCTGAAGGACGAATCAGGCCGGGAACTGGTCAATGCCCAACGCTTCCCGGTCAAGCTGAAGGTGGCCCACCTGCCGCCCCTGGTGAAATTCAGCGGCGATTTCGGCATCGTGGAGCGGCAGGCCGGAGCCCTGCTGCCCCTGACCCTGCGCAGCCTGGAGCCGGGCGTCACCGGCACGGCGGCCAAGCTCCGCTGGGTGCGACTGGACCAGGACGGCGACATCCTGGACTGGATGGGTCGCCTGAAATCCTTCGAGGACCGGCGCTACCAGCGACGCCCGGACAAGACCTATCCGGACATGCGCAAGGAACGCTTCCTGACCGCGGACACCAGGGGACTGGAAGAACGCACCCTGCCCAAGCCCAATGGCGCCGACGCCTTCGAGGTGGTGGGGGTTCCCCTGGCCAAATCGGGCTATTACGTGCTGGAAGCGGAAAGCCAGCGCCTGGGCCAGGCCCTGCTGGGAGCGGACCAGCCCATGTTCGTCCGGGCGACGGCCCTGGTCACCAACCTGGGGGGGCATTTCAAGTGGGGCCCGAGGAACTCCCTGGCCTGGGTCACGGCCCTGGATAGCGGCCAGCCGGTAGCCAATGCCCAGGTGACGGTGCGGGATTGCCAGGGCAAGCTCCTGGCCCAGGGACGCACGGACGGCAAGGGATTGAGCCTCATCCCCAGGGGACTGCCCGACCCCCGGGCCGCAGAATGGAATTGTCCCCTGTTCGTCAGTGCCCGCTTGGGAGACGATCTGGCATTTTCCCGTTCCAACTGGGACGAAGGCATCGAGTCCTGGCGCTTCGGCCTCCCGTCCGACTGGCAGCGGGATGATCGCCTGGCCCACAGCGTGCTGGACCGGACCCTGTTCCGACCGGGTGAGACGGTGCACATGAAACATCTCCTGCGGGAAAAGCGGCTCACCGGCCTGGGCTATGGCAAGAAAAACCCGGCCAGCCTGGAAATCAGCCATGTGGCCAGCAACCAGCGCTGGTTCCTGCCCCTGACCTGGAAAAATGGCGCAGCCCTGACGGCATGGAAGATACCCAGCCATGCCAAGCGGGGCGAATACAACCTGCGCCTTCTGGATGGAAAGATCGATCCCAAGGCCAGCCTGGGCGAGCTGGAATGGCAACCTGGCCTGGACAGCGGCCGCTTCACGGTGGGAGATTTCCGGATTCCCCTCATGAAGGCCAGCCTGAGCCCGGTGGACAAGACCTTGGTGGCGGCCCCCACGGCCACCTTTGACGCCAGTGTCACCTGGCAGAATGGCGGCGCGGCCAAGAACCTGCCCGTCTCCCTGCGGGGCCTGCTGGAACCCCGTCACCGGGTCCAATTCGATGGCCATGAGGACTTTGATTTCGCCCTGCGCCGTCCCACGGACCATGGCGAGGAAGAAAGCGACACCATCTCCCTGGCCGCCGACAGCCTGAGCCTGGACGCCGGCGGCGCCGGGCGCGGACAGGTCACCGGCATCCCGGACCTGACCATGCCCCACACCTTGAAGGTGGAACTGGAATACACCGACCCCAACGGCGAGGTACAAACCATCAGCCAGGCCCAGCCCTGGTGGCCGGCATCGGTTGTCCTGGGCATCAAGCGCAGTGACTGGGTCAAGGCCGAATCGGAGCGCCAGGTGGAATTCCTGGCCCTGGACCTCACCGGCAAGCCTGTCGCCAACACCCCGGTGGAAGCGCACGTCACCCTGAATCGTCAATACAGCTACCGGGTCAGGTTGGCGGGCGGCTTTTACGGCTACCGCTCGGAAAGCCGGGACATTCCCCTGAAGATTGCCTGCCAGGGCAAGACCGACGCCCAAGGGCGTTTCAGTTGCCCCATGAACATCCAGGAAGGTGGCGAGATTCGGATTGACGCTGTGGCCCTGGATCGGCAAGGCCGTCCGGCCCGGGCTCATCAGAGTTTTTGGGTGGCCGGCCCGGATGAGCAGTGGTTCGCCCAGGACAATCACGACCGGATCGACCTGCTGCCCGAGAAGAAGCAGTACCAACCCGGGGAGAATGCGCGCTTCCAGGTCCGCATGCCCTTCCGGGAGGCCATGGCCCTGGTGACAGTGGAGCGGGACGGCATCCTTGATGCCCGAGTCATGCCCCTGTCCGGCAAGGATCCGTCCTTCCAAGTGAAGGTGGCGGACACCTGGGCACCCAACGCGTTCGTCTCCGCCCTGGTGGTACGGGGCCGGACCGACAGCCCCAAGGCCACGGCCCTGGTGGATCTGGCCAAGCCAGCCTTCAAGCTGGGCATCGCCGGCATCAGCGTCGGCCAGCAGAAGCACCGACTCAACGTGAGCGTCAAGCCCGACCGGACCGATTACCAGGTCCGGGAAAAGGCCAAGGTCAAGCTCCAGGTGCGCACTCCGGAGGGCAAGCTTCCGCCGGCCGCCACCGACCTGGCCATTGCGGTGGTGGATGAAGGACTGCTGGAACTGGCCCCCAACGATTCCTGGAAACTCCTGGAAGCCATGCTGGCCGAGCGTGGATACAGCATGCAGACTTTTACCGGCCAGATGCACATCACCGGCAAGCGTCACTTCGGCAAGAAGGCCGTACCGGGTGGCGGTGGCGGGGGCCGTGCCCCCACCCGGGAGCTGTTCGACACCCTGCTCTACTGGAATCCCGCCGTAACCCTGAACAGCCGGGGTGAGGCAGAAGTCAGCGTCCCCCTCAACGACAGCCTGACCGCCTTCCGCATCGTGGCCGTGGCGTCCGGCCAGGAGCGCTTTGGTACCGGCGAAGCCCGCATCCAGGCCCGCCAGGACCTGCAAATCCTGTCCGGCCTGGCGCCCCTCGTGCGGGAAGGCGACCGGCTCCAGGCCTACTTCACCGTTCGCAACGGTACCCAGCAACCCATGAAGGTACGCCTGGAGGCCGTGGCGGACGGTCTGGCCAGCCAGCCCAAGGCCCAGTACCCGACCCTGGC
>DYHB01000087.1 GCA_020724415.1 Thiobacillus sp. | reverse complement strand
GCCACCCCGGGTCGCCTGATGAGTGCCGCCCGGCTCCTGGCCGCCACCCCCAGGCCCGGGCAACCCGTGGCAGTGGCCCTGGCGCCCGAGCAAGCCGTGGCCCCCGCCTATGGTTTGATCGAACGCCCCCAAACTGCCGCACCGGACTTCAAGCTCATGGATGCCCAGGGTCGACCCCATGCCCTGACGGAGAGTCTGGGTCGGGTCACCCTGGTCAACTTCTGGGCCACCTGGTGCCCACCCTGCGTCCATGAAATCCCGTCCATGAATGCTCTGGCCGCCGCCTACCCGCCCGGGGAATTCGCCATCGTTTCCATCAATTTCAAGGAATCCCCCGCCCATGTACGCGCCTTCATGGAGCGAGTGGCCGTGGACTTTCCCGTCCTGATGGATGAAGACGGCCGCGTGTCCCGGGACTGGGGCGTGTTTGCCTTTCCAAGTTCCTTCCTGCTGGATCGC
The DNA here is from genome assembly GCA_020724415.1 of Thiobacillus sp. Classification (GTDB taxonomy): domain Bacteria; phylum Pseudomonadota; class Gammaproteobacteria; order Burkholderiales; family Thiobacillaceae; genus JADJCP01. The sequence goes on along the minus strand of DYHB01000087.1, from coordinate 10,088 downwards.
CGGGGACGAATCCGCTACTCCGTGAACACCGCCATCGAGTGGGACACCCAGGAGGTGCGCAAGCTGATCGATCGCCTGCGCCAGGAGTCTCCAGGACCCGGATCCTAGCCCCAGCCCCTAGTCCCAGCCCCTAGTCCCAGCCCAGGCGCTGGGGGTACGTGCAGGTGCCGAAGGCGCCTAACGGCTGATGGGCTTGTAGCGAATACGTTTCGGCTTGGCGCCTTCCTCGCCCAGTCGGCGTTTCTTGTCCGCCTCGTATTCCTGGTAGTTGCCGGCGAAGAACTCCCAGTGGGAATCCCCCTCGCAGGCGAGGATGTGGGTGGCGATGCGGTCCAGGAACCAGCGGTCGTGGGAGATGACCAGCACGCAGCCGGCGAATTCCAGCAGGGCGTCTTCCAGGGCCCGCAGGGTTTCCACGTCCAGGTCGTTGGAGGGTTCGTCCAATAGCAGCACGTTGCCGCCCTGGATGAGGGTCTTGGCCAGGTGCAGGCGGCCCCGTTCACCGCCGGAGAGATTGCCCACCATCTTGCCCTGGTCGGCGCCCTTGAAGTTGAAGCGGCCCAGGTAGGCCCGGCTGGGCATCTCGAACTTGCCGACGGTGAGGATGTCGGCGCCGTTGGCCACGGCGTCGAACACGGTTTTGTTGTCTTCCAGGCCTTCCCGGCTCTGGTCCACGGAGGAGACCTTCACCGTCTGGCCGATGACGATCTCGCCGGAGTCAGGCTGCTCCTTGCCCTGGATCATCCTGAACAGGGTGGATTTGCCGGCGCCGTTGGGGCCGATGATGCCGACGATGGCGCCCGGCGGAATCTGGAAAGTGAGGTTGTCGATCAGCAGCCGGTCGCCGAAGGACTTGGTGACGCCGTTGAACTCGATGACCTGGTCGCCCAGGCGCTCGCCCGGAGGGATGAAGATCTCCTGGGTCTCGTTGCGCTTCTGGTACTCGTAACTGTTCATTTCCTCGAAGCGGGCCAGGCGGGCCTTGGACTTGGCCTGGCGGGCCTTGGGGTTCTGGCGCACCCATTCCAGCTCCTGCTTCATGGCCTTCATGTGGGCGTCCTGCTGTTTCTGCTCGGTTTCCAGGCGGGCTTCCTTCTGTTCCAGCCAGGAGGAGTAGTTGCCTTTCCAGGGAATGCCGTGGCCCCGGTCCAGTTCCAGGATCCATTCGGCGGCGTTGTCGAGGAAGTAGCGGTCGTGGGTGACGGCGATGACGGTGCCGGGGAAGCGCACCAGGAACTGCTCCAGCCATTCCACCGATTCCGCGTCCAGGTGGTTGGTGGGTTCGTCCAGCAGCAGCATGTCGGGCTTTTGCAGCAACAATTTGCAGAGTGCCACCCGGCGCTTCTCGCCACCGGACAGGTTCTTGATGGCCGCGTCCCAGGGGGGCAGGCGCAGGGCGTCGGCGGCGATCTCCATCTGGTGTTCGGCGTCTGATCCCGAGGCGGCGATGATGGCTTCCAGACGGGCCTGTTCCTCGGCCAGCTGGTCGAAGTCGGCGTCGGGCTCGGCGTAGGCGGCGTAGACCTCTTCCAGTTTCTGCTGGGCCTGCATGACTTCGCCCAGGCCGGCTTCGACTTCGTCGCGCACGGTTTTATCGGGGTCCAGCAGGGGTTCCTGGGGCAGGTAGCCCATGGTGATGCCCGCCAGGCGCTGGACCTCGCCATCGTATTCCGTGTCGACGCCGGCCATGATCTTCAGCACCGTGGACTTGCCAGCGCCGTTCAGGCCCAACAGGCCGATCTTGGCGCCGGGGAAGAAGGACAGGGAGATGTCCTTGATGATCTGGCGCTTCGGGGGAACGATCTTGCTGACGCGCAGCATGGACATGACGTATTGGGCCATGGAAATCTCTCTCGCGGTAGACGTGAAGGGCGGAGGCCGGAGGCCGGGGGGTAAAGCTCAGGCCAATGATGAACCGTAAAGGCGAATGCTAACCTGCCGGCGCGTCACGGGACAGGGGGCGACGGGGCAAGGGACGTGGGCGCCGCAGCACAGGGGCAAGGCCTGGTGTGTCAGGTATGCGGCAGACAAACAAAAAGGCCGCATGAGCGGCCTTTTCGAGGGCTGACCCATGGCCGGCCCGCTGCGGTGGGCGTGGCTCAGATGGTGTTCTGTTGCCCGGACTGCACGGCACACTGGGCTTTGCGTATGGATACATCCCAGCCGGCTTCCGGGGCCAGGGCGGGATCCTTCATGGCCGGGCAACTGTTGCCGTCCTGGCCGGAGAGATTGGTCAGGTTGCGGACGGCTTCAGGACGCACCGACAACATGATTGAGACATCTTCCTTGGACAGATCATAGGCATTCAGGAAGCGCAGTTCCGGGCAGCCGGCGTGGCTGGCCAAGGGAGAAAGAAGCATGGCCAGGGTCAGGGGGGCGATGAAGCGTTTCATGGGTAACCTCACAATCAGAAGTTTATAAAATAATTAAATGCTAATATAACAAAAAACCCAGGTCCCTAGGCTCATTGCATTGGATCAGTTAATGATGTATGGCTTGATGTTGTAATAACACACCAGTCGGGATGGTAGATTCGGCCTGGGTCCGGACTGAAATTCCGACTCCATGGGTTTAAGATGCCATCCCTTGCCCCCGATTCAATCCGGAGATTGCCATGCCCCATCCCCTCGCCGGTCAAACCGCTCCGTCCGATGTCCTGACCGATATTCCCGCTTTGCTCCAGGCCTACCTGGACCAGCCTGATGTGAATGATCCCGGCCAGCGGGTGGCCTTTGGTACCAGCGGCCATCGGGGCAGCGCCTTCAACCGGAGCTTCAACGAGGCCCATATCCTGGCCATCAGCCAGGCGGTGTGCGAGTACCGGGCCCAGCAGGGCATTGCCGGTCCCTTGTTTCTGGGCATGGACAGCCATGCCCTGTCGGCCCCGGCCCAGCGCACCTGTCTGGAGGTGCTGGCGGCCAACGGGGTTCAGGTACGCATGCAGTCGGAAGGGGGGTTCACCCCCACGCCGGTCATTTCACGGGCAATCCTGGTACACAACCGGGATGCGGGGGTGCCCCGGGCGGATGGCATCGTCATCACCCCGTCCCACAACCCGCCCCGGGATGGCGGCATCAAGTACAACCCGCCCCATGGCGGGCCGGCGGATACCGATGTCACCGGCTGGATCGAGAACCGTGCCAATGCCCTGATGGCCGAGGGCAACCGCTCTGTGCGGCGCTTGCCCTATGACCAGGCCCTGGCGGCCGCCACCACACGGCAGGAAGATTTTGTCATGCCCTATGTGGCGGACCTGGGCCAGGTCATCGACATGGAGGCCATTGCCCGGTCCGGCCTCAAGATCGGCGTGGATCCCCTGGGCGGTGCGGCGGTGGCCTATTGGCAGCCCATCGCCGAGCAGTACGGCTTGAACCTGGAAGTGGTCAATCCCCGGGTGGACCCCGCCTTCGGCTTCATGACCCTGGACCATGACGGCAAGATCCGCATGGACTGCTCCAGCCCCTACGCCATGGCCAGCCTGGTGGCGCTCAAGGACCAGTTCGACATCGCCTGGGGCAATGACGCGGATGTGGACCGGCACGGCATCGTGACACCCTCCGTGGGTCTGATGAACCCCAACCATTACCTGGCGGTGGCCATCGAGTACCTTCTCACCCACCGGCCCCAATGGCCCACCACGGCGGCGGTGGGCAAGACCCTGGTGTCCAGCAGTCTCATTGATCGGGTGATGAACGGCCTGGGTCGGCGCTTCGTGGAAGTGCCGGTGGGCTTCAAGTGGTTCTCAGGCGGTTTGCTGGACGGCAGTTTCTGCTTCGGTGGCGAGGAAAGCGCGGGGGCTTCCTTCCTGCGCCGGGACGGCACGGTCTGGACCACGGACAAGGACGGCATCATCCTGGGCCTGCTGGCCGCAGAGATCACGGCGGTGACAGGCCATGACCCCGGCTGGCACTACCAACAGCTGGCGGCCCGCTATGGGACGCCTTATTACCAGCGTATCGATGCAGCGGCCACCCCGGCCCAGAAGGCGGCCTTCAAGCAGTTGACGCCGGAGAAGGTGACGGCGGCGACCCTTGCCGGCGAGCCCATCACCGGCAAGTTCACCCGGGCACCGGGCAATGGAGCTTCCATTGGCGGGCTCAAGGTCACCACGGAGAATGGCTGGTTTGCGGCCCGCCCCTCGGGCACCGAGGATATCTACAAGATCTACGCCGAGAGCTTCAAGAGCGCGGACCATCTGGCGGCGGTGATCGCCGAGGCCCAGAGCATCGTCACGGCCGCCCTGGCCGGGTGAAGCGGGGCAATGCCGGCGCCGCCCGGGGCGGTTCGCCGGACCTGTGATCGACGGTTTCGATCAGGGTTTGGCAGGTCGCAGCCGGGCCATGTAGTCGCTCACGGCGGCGATGTCCGAGTCCACGTAGTGCTTCAGCACCCGGACCATCTCGGGATTGGCGTTGCGCCGGCCCCGGTCGCGGCTTTCCAGGGTTTCCCGGTACAGATAGGGGTAGTGCTGGCCCGCCACCCGGGGATAGAAGCGCTGGCCGTCGCCTTCACCGTTGGGGCCGTGGCAACTGGCGCAATCCCTCAGATACAGGTGTTTGCCCAATTCCAGCTGGCGGCCATCGCCCAGGCCGATGGCCGAGGGCACCGGCAGGTTTTCCAGGAAGGCGGCAATGTCGGCCAGTTCCTGGCTCGATACCTCGCCGTGCTCGATGAAGGGGTTCATCTTCGGGCTGTCCCGGCGTCCGGCCCGCACGTCCGCCATTTGCTTGAGCAACACCCGGGCATGCTGGCCGGCCAGTTGGGGGTATTCCGCCTCGGCCTTGCCCGAGCCGTCGGCCTTGTGGCAACCCCGGCACAGGCGATAGCTTTCCTGGCCCCGCTGGGGATCGCCCGGCATGCTCAGCAGCACGGTCAATTCATCCTCCCGGACGGGCTGGCTGCCTGGGTCGGCAGAACCGGCCAGGCCAGGGCCGGCGGCCAGCAGGAGGAGGCTGATCAGCAGGGGGCGGCATGTCATGGTGGCTTGTTTCATTCGATGTACCTCACTCCAGGCTGGCCATGTACTGGGAGACCGCCTCGGCCTCTTCCGGGGTCAGCCGCTCGGCCACGGTGCGCATCACCCGGGTGCCGTGGCTGCGCTTTCCCGAGGCATAGCGTTGCAGTTCTTCCAACAGGTATTCCGGGTGCTGGCCGGCCACCCGGGGGAACTTGCCCGAACCGGCGCCGTCTTCGTCGTGGCAACCGTCACAGGACGGGACGCCGTTCTTGCTGTTGCCCTCAAGGTAGACTTGCTTGCCCAGGGCCAGCAGCTCCGGCTTGGCCACCGTGCCGGGGGCGGGTTTTTGCCTGGCGTAGAAGTGGGCAATGTCCAGCTTGTCCTGCTCGCTCAGGCTGGCGGCCATGGGTTGCATGATGTCGCTGGCACGGTGAGCCTGGTTATAGTCGTTGAGTTCCTTCAGGAGATACACGACATGCTGGCCAGCCAGCTTGGGGAACGTGGGGATCTCGCTGTTGCCGTCGGCACCATGACAGCCGGCGCATTCACCCCCGGCCAGGGCCTGGCCCCGGGCAATGTCCGGGCCTGCCGTGCTGCCTGCCTCGCTGGTCAGCACAGCGGGCAGGGACAACACGGCCAGCAGGGTCACGCCCAGCATTGAGGGATAGTGGCGCAGGCCCATCGCATCATCCTCCCGTCGGCTATCGAATGTCGCCATGATAGCCAAGACCGGGCGCGCTTCGATGCCAGGATGCCACGGGTTTGATCCCGATCAAGTTTTCATGAAACGCCTGGGTTTTGCCAGTCGCCCACCCTTTGTGTTATCAACCACCATGCAACTTTATGCGAGGGCACATGACCCAGGACTTTCGACACGTCAAGCTGACCCAGGATGCCGCCTCCGACGCTAATCCAGCCGGCCAGGCGCAAGACCCTTCCGGGGCCCGAGGGCGCCAGGTGGTGCTCATGGGGCTGTACGCCAGCGCCATGGCCTTCGTGTTGCTGGCCGTTTGGATTCTGGCGGGTGATCCGGGCTGGGTCGCACCGGAGGTGCGGCCGGTCCTGGGGGTGGCACTGTTGGGGGTCGCGATCAGTGACGTGGTGGCGGTCCAGTTGCTCAAGCGGCTATGGCGCAAGTCCCGGCCGGGTTGAAGCGCCGAAAGGCCGAGGCAGTGTTGTTGGGCACCTCCCATTGAACATGGAAGATGCGGTTATTGGATGGAGGACGACAGGAAAATGAAGATGAAAATGAACCTCAAATTGGTGGCCATGCTGGCGGCCCTGGCAATGCCCGTGGCGGCCCAGGCCAGTGACGATCCCTTTGAAAAGGCCATGGAAGTCTATGGTTGCGGTGATTACCCCAAGGCGTTGAAAGCCTTCTTTCCCCTGGCTGAGGCGGGGGACCGGTGGGCCCAGTACCAAGTGGGCATGATGCTGGAACAGGGCCAGGGCGCCGAGGCAGACTTGCGCACGGCCTATGACTGGTACATGAAGGCCGCCAAGCAGGGGGTGGCCGATGCGTATTTTGCCCTGGGCCAGATATACAGCCGTGGCCAGGTGGTGGCGGCGGACCCTGTCAAGGCCTATTCCTGGTTTGACCTTGCGGTGCAAGCCGGCCACAAGGTGGCCGTGGACTGGCGCAACATGGAAGCTCCCAAGCTGGGCCCGGCCGATTTGCAGGCTGCCCGCAAGATCATGTCCGACTGGCTCGAAAAGGTCCGCAAGCCCTGATGTGCCCCAGGCCCCTGCTTTTCGGGGGCCGGATATCCCGTCAGGCGGGGGGCAGGGCGATGGCGCCTTCCTTGCTGAACTGATAGTCCTGGAACACATGTTCGGCACTGAGCAGACGGTAGTGGCCGTCGGCGTCCAGGCGGGTGGTGTCCTTGAGCTTGTAGGTGTAGTGGCCGCAGGTCCAGATGTCGAAATTGCGCATGTGGGTGCACAGGCAGGTCTTGTCCCACACCTTCACCTTCTTGGCGTCCGGATGAGCCGCAACTTCCCGGTTGTAGGCATCGATGTAGGCACAGCGGCCATTGCTGTCCAGGATGTAGCCGTAGGCCTCGCAGTTGGGGCGGATGCCGGAGCCGATGCCCGGGCTGCTCTTGAGCATGCGCATGGGATAACCCGTGGGCGAGATGCCGTTGACCTCGATATCCGCTTCGTCGGCCTTGAAGTACTCCTGCTTGACGTCATCCGGCAAGCCACACTCCCGGGTCACCGTGAACCGTGTGGCCACCTGGACTGCTGACGCCCCGGCCTCCAGGAAGCCGGCCGCCTGGCTGCCGGTGAAGATGCCCCCGGCCGGTATGACCGGAATGGCCAGTTGCTCGTCCTTCAGGTACTGGATGACCTCGGCCGTGATGGTGGCCAGGTCGTATTTCATCCAGTCATCCAGGCCGAAGCCCAGATGGCCGCCGGCCAGGGGGCCTTCCACCACCACGTAGTCGGGCAGTCGGTTGGTGCGGGCATTCTTGCGCAGGAAGAGTTGCAGGGCGCGCAGGGAAGACACGATGATGCCGAACTTGGCATCCCGGAACCTGGGATGGTCCTCGATCAGGCCGAAGGAACCCAGGTGCAGTCCCGCGGCCAGGGTTATGCCGTCGATGCCCGCGTCGAGGGCTGCCGAAAGCCGCACCTTCAAGGTTTCCTTGGGCGCGTTCATGGTCAGCTTTTCCATGCAGTTGATGAAGACCATGCCTTCGCCCCGCTTGGCGTCCATGGCCTTGCGCACGTGCAGGCGGGTGGCTTCCTCGATGTGCCCAAGGTCGAACTTGATCCCGGACTTGTCGGTGTTGGCCACGTTGAACTTGTATTGCTTGAGCTTGTTCTTGACGAACTTGGTGTCGTAGCGACGGTCCGCCACCGTGGGCACCATGGCGTCAGAGATGTGGCCGATGCCACCCAAACGGGCGGCCTCCAGGGCCAGGTCCACCGTGGATATGTCTACGCCCATGCCGCCAATCATGATCGGCACCAGTTCGCGGTCGCCCAATTTCAGGCGGAAGTCATCCACGCATTTCGTCGTCATATTTCCCGGTTTCCGGGCAACGGGCGCAGCCGTGCCCCCATCTCAAAAAGGTCAGCAATGATAAGCCTTTCGGACGGGGCTGTCCCCGGCAATTTCTGCCTCCAGGGGTGAACTGAGCAAAATCAAGAATGGAGGCATGGGGGATTGGCCAAGGATAAAACTACCGTGTTATCTTAATTTATCGATCACAACCCACCGTTCCGATGGCGCTCTCCGATGTGGTGAACACCCTGGGCCAACACCTGCTCGCCAAGCATGGAGAACGGGTGCACAAGATTGCCCTGGATGCGGGTTTCAGCTGCCCGAACCGGGACGGCAGCAAAGGTACTGGCGGCTGCACCTTCTGCAACAATGCCTCCTTCAGCCCCAATGAGCCGGCACCTGGCCCGGCCGGTACCGAGCCCAGGGATGGCTCCGTTGCCGGCCAGGGGCACCTCCGGCGCGCTCGCCTGCCCGGCAGCCTCGAGAGCCAGATGGATTCCGGCCGCCGTGCCATTGCCCGGCGCACCCGGGCGCGCAAGTTCCTGGCCTATTTCCAGGCCTACACCAACACCTACGGTCAGGTGGAGACCCTGCGCGCACTCTATGACAGGGCTTTGGCCCATGGGGACATGGTGGGCCTGTCCGTGGGTACGCGTCCCGATTGCGTGCCGCGCGCCGTACTGGACCTGCTGCTGGAGTACCGGGACCGGGGACTTGAAGTCTGGCTGGAACTGGGACTGCAGTCCTCTTTTGACGATACCTTGACCAGAGTGAACAGGGGCCATGGTTTTAGGGAATACGTCCAGACCTGCCGGAAGGCGCGGAGCCTGGGGCTACCTGTATGTACCCATCTCATCCTGGGTTTGCCGGGGGAGGGGAGCTGGCATGCACGGCGGTCCCTGGACCGGGTGCTTGCCGAAGGAGTGGACGGCCTCAAGCTGCACCCCCTCCACGTGGTGAGCCACACGATCTTGGCCAGCCAGTGGCGTCGGGGCGATTACACGCCCCTGGCCCTGGAAGACTATATGCGCCAGGCAGCAGATCTGATCGAAGCCACGCCGGCCGAGGTGATCTATCACCGGGTAACCGGCACGGCCCCGGGAGACATTCTGCTGGCGCCGGCCTGGTGTCAGCACAAGTGGATCGTGTTGAACGGCATCGAAGCCGAATTGAAACGCCGGGGCAGCCGGCAGGGAGCCGGTGTGGCCGGGAGCCAGGAGAGGTTGCAACATGTCGCCTGAGAATGCTCGCTCGGACACCTCCCAGGCGGCCGACCTGCTGGAACTCATCTGTCCTGCCGGCAGCCTGCCTGCCCTCAAGGCGGCCGTGGACCAGGGTGCCGACGGGGTCTACCTGGGCCTCAAGGACAACACCAATGCCCGCAACTTCAGCGGCCTCAACTTTGACGAGAAGTCCCTGAAGGAGGGCATCCGCTACGCCCAGGCCAAAGGCCGCAAGGTCCTCATGGCCCTGAACACCTATCCCCAGCCGGCCACGCTGCAACGCTGGCACCAGGCCGTGGACAAGGCGGCAGACCTGGGGGTGCATGCCATCATCCTGGCCGACCCGGGCTTGATGGCCTATGCCAACCGGACCCATCCCCACCTGCGGCTGCATTTGTCCGTGCAGGGATCGGCCACCAATTACGAGGCCATCCGGTTTTATCGGGAACGGTTTGGCATCCAGCGCGCCGTGCTGCCCCGGGTCCTCTCCCTGGCCCAGGTGGAAAACGTCATTGCCCACAGCGGGGTGGAGATCGAACTGTTCGGCTTTGGCGGCCTGTGCGTCATGGTGGAAGGGCGCTGCCTGCTCTCCTCCTACGCCTGCGGCGATTCACCCAACACCTTCGGGGCCTGTTCGCCCGGTCACGCGGTGCGCTGGGAACAGACGCCCCAAGGCATGGAAACCCGCTTGCAGGTCCAGGGCGAGACCTACTACGCCCTGGAAGAACCCACCAGCCTGAACAGCATGGCCATGCTGCCCGAGATGCATCGCCTGGGGGTGGCCGCCATCAAGATCGAAGGACGCCAGCGCAGCCCGGCCTATGTGGCCCAGGTCACCGGGGTCTGGCGCGCCGCCATCGACGCCGTCAAGCGCGGCCAACCCCGCATCGACGCGGCC
>DYHB01000231.1 GCA_020724415.1 Thiobacillus sp. | reverse complement strand
GATCGAAATCGACCGGCTTCTGGTAGTCCGGTCGATACCGGTCTACGTAGTAGCGCATCCGCTCCTTGCCCCCGGTCACTGCGAGCAGTTCTCCGTACAGCGGCACGTCCCAGGCCCAGTCGAGTCCAAATTCCTGGAAGGCGGCATTGAACGCCACTCGATGGCCATCGCGCTCTGTATCTGCCAGGGTCCCATCCACATCAAACAACAATGCCTTCAACTGCGCGGCTTTCGACATCTCATCACTCCATTGCTTCTTTTGAAATCAAGTGGCTATCGCTACAATGATCACCTCACCGATCGATGCATAGCCATGGCCTCTCCCGCGTATCACGAATTTGACACCCTTTTCAACGGCACGCTCTACAACATCCTGTCCTGGGACCAACTCAGCCAATTCTGGACCAGGGTCCCCATGGATGCCGGCTGGTACATCTACGCCCTCGGGGCCGACCGGCCGGAGGCCCCTTCCGATGCCGAACATGTCGCCACCTTCCTGCGCGAAATCGACACCCTTCTGCGCAAGGAGCATGACGAGGACTATTGCGGCATCGTCTATGCCGACGACCTGGACCGGCCCAGCCTGATCAAGATCTACGACCCCAACCATCTGGGCGCTTCCTGCGGGGCCGCCGGCTACAAGATATTGCCGGGCTGGGTGCTCAGCCTGTCGCCGCCCTCCAACCTGACCCCGGAACACGTGGTGCCCCAGAATCGGCGCCGCTGGTGGCAAGGCTTGCTGAATGGCCTGGGCATCCGTGAAGCCAAGGCCTGAACGGAAGCACTCCCGACCGGAATTTACGCCTCCGGGATTCTGGCGCCAGACATAAAAAAGCGGCTGAGCCGCTTTTTTTATGGGCGGGCTTTACTCCGCAGGGGCGTCTTCCACCGGAGCGGGTGCCTGGGGTGCCGGCGGCTCCAGCAGGGCCTTCATGGACAAGCGCATGCGGCCCTTGTCGTCGGCTTCCAACACTTTCACCTTGACCCCCTGGCCTTCCTTGAGATGGTCGGTTACGGCATTGACGCGCTCGTGGGCAATCTGGGAGATGTGCAGCAGGCCGTCCTTGCCCGGCAAGACATTGACGATGGCACCAAAGTCCAGAATCTTCAGCACGGTACCGTCGTAGGTGCGGCCCACTTCCACCTCGGCCGTGATGTCCTCGATCCGCTTCTTGGCCAGTTGACCTGCCTCGGGTGAGGTACAGGCGATGGTCACGGTGCCGTCTTCGGAAATGTCGATCTGGGTACCGGTCTCCTCGGTCAGGGCACGAATGGTGGCCCCACCCTTGCCGATCACGTCGCGGATCTTTTCCGGATTGATCTTGAGGGAGATCATGCGCGGCGCGTACTGGCTCATCTCGTGGGGCTGGGCCTCCGCCTGGTTCATGATGCCCAGGATGTGCAGGCGGGCTTCCCGGGCCTGGCTCAGGGCCACCTGCATGATTTCCTTGGTGA
>DYHB01000004.1 GCA_020724415.1 Thiobacillus sp. | reverse complement strand
TCGAGCCCAACGCCATCTACACCTCCTGCCCCCTGTCCAATGAAGTGATCGTGGGCTACCGGGAATTGTCCACCTTGCAGACCGGCTATGATGGCCTGCGCGCCCGGGGCGTGAACGTGCTGCAGGATCTGGTGACCCGGGTGGACCGGGACAAGCGTAGCGTCACCACCCAGGGTGGCCGCAGCCTGGACTACGACGCCCTGGTGATGGCCCCTGGTGTCGATTTCCACTACGACACCATCGAAGGCTACTCGGCGGCCCTGATCAACGAGATTCCCCATGCCTGGAAAGCCGGGGAACAGAACCTCATCCTGAAGCGGCAACTGGAGGCCATGCCCGACGGCGGCAAGTTCGTCATCGTGGTGCCCAAGGGGCCGTTCCGCTGCCCGCCCGGGCCCTACGAGCGTGCCTCCCAGGTGGCCAGCTACCTGAAGCACCACGGCAAGAAGAAATCCAAGGTGATCATCCTGGATGCCAACGACTCCCACTCCAAGAAGGGGCTGTTCAACCAGGCCTGGGCCAAACTGTACGGCTGGGAGAAGGAAGGCCTGGGCACCAATGGCATGATCGAATGGGTCAAGGGGGCCGAGGGGGGCGCCGTCAACAAGCTGGATGCCAGGACCAAGACCGTGTCGTCCGATTTCGTGGACGTGAAGGCCGACGTACTGAACATCATCCCGCCCCACAAGGCCGGTCGGATTGCCTTCGAGGCGGGTCTGGTGGGCACTTCCGGCAACGGCTTCGAGAAGGGGTGGTGCAAGGTGGACCCCATGACCATGGCTTCGGCGCTGGACCCCAACGTGTACACCATCGGGGATAGTTGCGTGGCCGGCGAGATGGCCCTGTACGGCAACCCCAATGCCAACTTCGACATGCCCAAGTCGGCTCACATCGCCATGACCCAGGCCAAGGTGGCTGCGGCCGCCATCGTGGCCAAGGCGAATGGCCAGCCGCTGCCCCAGCCCTACTATGCCAATACCTGCTACAGCGTGGTGGATCACGGTTACGGTTTCTCGGTGGCCCACCTGTATCGGGTCCAGAACGGCACCTTCAAATATGTCCCGGAGGGCAGCGGCATCTCGCCCGTCACCATGCCCGACAAGTCACCCGTGCCTGACATCTACCGCAAGCTGGAGGCCGAATACGCCGATGGCTGGCTCCGGAATGTCATGGCCGATGCGTTTGTTTGAGTTGCAACCAGGCAGTTATTGGAGAAAGGGGGCTCGATGAACCAAATGAAGAACAAGGCTGTGACCCGCGCGGCTCGACCTTCGAGCCATGAACTGCATTGAAATGGAGGATGTGTAATGAATGCCAAGAATCCCTTGGGCCGCCTCGCCCTGGCCACAGTGTTCGCACTGTTTGGCTATGGCGCCCAGGCTGCCGTCGATATCCCACGGCCCCAGATGCCACCATCGCCTGCCGCCAAGTCGGCCCCCATCAAGCCGCTGAATGAACAGAAGTGCTATTCCTGCCATGACAACATCGAGGACTTTCACACCCAGGGGCGCCACGCCACCGTGAATTGCGCTCATTGCCATGACGATGCCCAGGAGCACCTGAAGACGGCCAAGGAAACCAGCATGGGTACCCGGCCCAACACCATCAAGGACCATCGGGCCTGTGCCACCTGTCACGTGGAGCAATACAACACCTTCGTGCAGACCAACATGGATTCCCATGCCCGGGTGGAAAAGGCCAGCTACAAGAGCCGTTCGCCCCTGTTCGACAAGCTGATGGAAGGCTACGGCTTTACCAAGGAGCATGCGGAACCCCGCTCCCACGCCTTCATGCTGGTGGACCAGTGGGCCGTGGACCGGGCCTTCGGTGGCCGGATGAAGTTCAAGGACTGGACTTATATCAACAAGGCCGAGCTGGCTGCCAACAGTGCCTGGAACGTCATGGTCGACAAGGAGCCGAGCACTTCGGACCAGAAGTCCTTCATGCGCCAGACCGCCACGGCCGTCAACCCGGTTTGTATGAACTGCAAGACCCAGGATCACATCCTGGACTGGGCCTACAAGGGCGACAAGCATCCTGCTGCCAAGTGGGACCGTACCTCGAAGCCGGTGGAGTTTGCCCGGGCCATGAATCACCCGCTCAACTGCTACATGTGTCATGACCCCCACTCCGCAGGCCCGCGCGTCGTGCGTGATGCCTTGATCGAGGCCGTGGTGGACCGCAAGGAGGGTACCTACCCGATGGATGCGGCCAAATCCGAGAAATCCAAGATGGAAAAGGTGGTGTTCCAGCGCGGTGGCAAGGACTTCCGTGCCATCGGTCTGTTGAGCAAGGCCGATTCCAACCTCATGTGCGCCCAATGTCACGTGGAATACAACTGCGGCCCCGGCTTCGATTGTGCCGAGAAGGGCAAGGAGTATTACGTGAAGATGTCCGATCCTCGTACCAACCTGTTCACCTGGGTGAATGTGTTCGGCTACAAGGACAAGATGGTGGGGCAGTACAAGTTCAAGGACTTCAAGCATGCCTCCACGGGGGCCTTGTTGCCCAAGATCCAGCATCCCGAGATGGAAACCTACTGGGGTTCCAAGCACGAGAAAGCCGGCGTGGAGTGCAAGGACTGCCATATGACGAAGATCAAGCACGCCAATGGCAAGGTGACCACAAATCACCAGCAGATGTCGCCCCGCTACAACCTGAAGGCGGCGTGCCTGACCTGCCACAAGGACTGGGATGAAAAGGATGCCAAGTACCACATGGAGGCCATCCAGAATTACACCCGGGGCAAGATGGCCAAGGCCGAGTTCTGGTTGGCCGAGTACATCGACTGGATCATGAAGGCCAAGGATGCCGGCGTGGGTGCCGATGTCATGGACACCCTGTATGATCTCCAGTACGACGCCAACCTGTATTGGGAGTGGTGGACCGCCGAGAATTCGGACGGCTTCCACAATCCGGACGATGCCCGCGAGTCCCTGACCCGCTCCATCGACGCTTCCCAGGCAGGCATCAAGCTGATCAAAGCCGAACTGGCCAAGATGAAGAAGTAAACTCCCCCTGGTATCGTTTCAATCCAGAGCCGGTCAAAAGCCGGCTCTTTTTTATGAGGGCCCTGATTTTGTGCGCCCCATGACATGGCAGGGGGCGCCCTGTGGAATAATCGGGATATGACCATGACCAACCATTCTCTTTCTGTGCATGATCTGGCGTGTGCCCGGGGCGAGCGTACGCTGTTTGAAGGCATGAACTTTCAACTGGGCCAAGGTCAACTGCTGCTGGTGCGCGGCGGGAATGGTCGTGGCAAAACCAGCCTGCTCCGATTGCTGTGCGGACTGGCCCAACCCTTGGAGGGGCGCGTCTGCTGGCAGGGCCAACCCATCAGCACAGTGCGCGAGGAATACCATCGTGCGATGTCCTATGTGGGGCATGTGAATGGCGTCAAGGATGACCTGACGCCCTTGGAAAACCTTCGCCTGTCATCAGAAGTGGCCGGGCGTCATCTGGATGAGGAGGGGGCCCTGGACACCCTGAAACGGCTGGGTCTTGGACGCTGCCTGGATTTGCCTGCCCGGGTGTTGTCTTTCGGCCAGCGTCGCCGTGTGGCCCTGTCGGGTTTGATCGTGGCCGGTTCCCTGCTCTGGATTCTTGATGAACCCTTGACCGGCCTGGATGTGCATGGCGTGGCTCTGGTGGAGGAACTTCTCCAACATCACGTGTCTGGCGGCGGCATGGTGGTCATGACGACCCATCAAGCCCTGGCGCTGGATGGGGTGGATATCGTCCCACTGCAGGTGGGGGAGCCCATGACCCACCAGGAAAGTCACTGACTGCCATGCTCAGATTCCTGTTCATCA
Organism: Thiobacillus sp.; assembly: GCA_020724415.1. Lineage (GTDB taxonomy): Bacteria > Pseudomonadota > Gammaproteobacteria > Burkholderiales > Thiobacillaceae > JADJCP01. Next base: position 59,509 of record DYHB01000004.1, on the reverse strand, counting down.
TCATCCGGCGCGACATGCTGCTGGCTGCCCGGCGCCGGGGCGACTGGCTCACGTCCCAGTTTTTCTTTGTCATGGTGGTGAGCATGTTTCCCCTGGGCATCGGCCCGGAGCCAGAAGTCCTGCGCATGGTGGGGCCGGGAGTGGTATGGGTCGCGGCCCTGCTTGCCTCGCTGCTGTCCCTGCCGCGCCTGTTCGCCGAGGATTACAGGGATGGCAGTCTGGAACAGATGCTCCTGTCCCCCGAGCCCACGGTCTTGGTGACTTTGGGCAAGGCCCTGGCCCACTGGTGCATCTACGGCATTCCCCTGTTGCTGATCACGCCCCTGCTGGGCATTCAGTTTGCCCTGTCCGCAGAGGCCATTTGGGTGCTGGTGCTCTCCCTGATGATCGGGACTCCCGTGCTTTCCCTGCTGGGTAGCGTGGGGGCAGCACTCACCCTGGGGCTTCGGGGGGGCGGGGTGTTGTTGACGTTGCTCATACTGCCCCTGTATGTTCCTGCCTTGATCTTTGGTGCCGGCGCAGTGGATGGCGCCTTGTCCGGCGTGGGTTATGAAGCCCACCTGTCCCTGCTCGGCGCGTTTCTAGTCCTGACGCTGATGGTGGCCCCCTGGGTGGCTGCCTCTGCCTTGAGAGTATCCATCGAATAGCATGTCCATCGCCTGGTACAAATACGCTGCACCCGTGACCTTTTACCACCTGGCCGGCCGCCTCGCGCCCTGGTTCGCATGGGGCGCCGCCCTGCTGACGGTGATCGGCCTGTATATCGGCTTTTTCGTCGCCCCTACGGATTTTCAACAGGGGGAAGCCTACCGGGTCATCTTCATCCATGTGCCTGCCGCCTGGATGTCCATGTTCATCTACCTGGTCATGGCCTTCTGGTCCGCCATCGGCCTGGCCTGGAACACGCGCCTGTCCTTCATGATGGCCCGGGCCCTGGCGCCCACGGGCGCATTGTTCGCCTTTCTGTCCCTCTGGACGGGGGCGTTCTGGGGCAAGCCCATGTGGGGGGCCTGGTGGGTATGGGATGCGCGCCTCACGTCGGCCCTCATCCTGTTCTTCCTGTATGTGGGGATCATGGCCCTTTGGGCCGCCATCGATGATCGGCGTCGGGGCGACAAGGCCGGTGCCCTGCTCACCCTGGTGGGGGCCATCAATATTCCCATCATCTATTTTTCGGTGAAATGGTGGAACACTTTGCATCAAGGCGCGTCTATCAGTCTGACCAAGGCGCCCACCATGGCCACGGTCATGTTGGTGGGCATGTTGGTCATGGCCTTCGCGGCCTGGTTCTACACCATCGCCGTGGCCTTGGTCAGGGTGCGCAGCATCATCCTGGAGCGGGAGCGCCAGACCGAGTGGGTCAAGGAAATTCTGGAGCGCTGAATGGAATGGGCAAGTTGGAATGAATTCTGGTCCATGGGCGGCTATGGGCTTTACGTATGGGGCTCCTACGCTGCTGTCGTGGTGGGAATATTGATTGAGGTCATTCTGCTGAAGCGCGGACAGTCAGATACTGTCAGGCGGCTGAGGCGGTTGCAGAGTTGGGAGAGCCAATGAAGTCACGGCACAAGAAATTCATGGCCATCGGTCTGGGGCTGGCCGGACTCGGGGTGATCGTCGCCCTGGTCTTGAATGCGTTCAAGGATAATCTGGTGTTTTTCTATTCCCCCAGCCAGGTGGTGGCGGGTGAGGCGCCCCAGGGACGTGCCTTCCGAGTGGGTGGCATGGTGGAAGAAGGCAGCATCGAGCGCCAGACGGATGGCCTGACGGTCCGCTTTGTGGTGACCGACACGGCCCAGACCATACCCGTGGTTTACAAGGGCAGCCTGCCAGATTTGTTCAAGGAGGGCAAAGGCGTCGTGGCCGAGGGTGCCTTGGGCGATGGGGGTGTCTTCGTGGCGAGCCAGGTCCTGGCCAAGCATGATGAAAACTACATGCCCCCGGAAGCGGCCCACGCGTTGGAGCAGGCTGCAAAGGCCCAGAAAACCGTAGTGACCCAGTAGAGGGCCGCCGCCTTGGCGGCGCTCGGCCTGCTGTGACCCGAATGCATTGAAGTGCCCGCCTTGCGCGTGGACGGAGGAGAAAACGTGATTCCAGAACTCGGTAATTTTGCCTTGATCATCGCCCTGCTGCTCGCCATCACCCAGGCGGTGTTTCCCATCTACGGTGCCCAGACCGGCCGCGTCACCCTCATGCGGCTGGCGCGCCCTGCTGCCCACGGCCAGTTCTTCTTCGTGTTCCTGGCCTACCTTTGCCTGCTTTATTCCTTTGTGGTCAACGACTTCTCGGTGACCAATGTGGCGCGCAATTCTTTCTCCCAGTTGCCGGTGGTCTACCGGATCACGGCTTCCTGGGGTTCCCACGAGGGCTCGCTGCTCTTCTGGGTGCTGATCCTGGCCCTGTGGACCCTGGCCGTGGCCCTGTTTTCCCGGCGTCTGCCCGAGGACATGGTGGCCCGGGTGCTGGGGGTCATGGGTATGATCTCCATCGGTTTCCTGGCCTTCCTGCTCACCACGTCGAATCCGTTCCTGCGCGAATTCCCCATACCCATGGACGGCAACGACATGAACCCCCTGCTCCAGGATTGGGGCATGATCATCCATCCCCCCATGCTGTACATGGGCTATGTGGGCTTTGCCGTGGCCTTTGCCTTTGCCATTGCGGCCCTGATCTCGGGCAAGCTGGATGCCGCCTGGGCCCGCTGGTCCCGGCCCTGGACCACGGTGGCCTGGGCCTTCCTGACCCTGGGCATCGTGCTGGGCAGCTGGTGGGCCTACCGGGAGCTGGGCTGGGGCGGCTGGTGGTTCTGGGACCCCACGGAGAATGCCTCCTTCATGCCCTGGATTGCCGGTACGGCCTTGATCCATTCCCTGGCGGTGACCGAGAAACGCGGTGCATTCAAGGCCTGGACCGTACTGCTGGCATTGACCGCCTTCTCCCTCTCCCTCCTGGGCACCTTCCTGGTCCGCTCGGGTGTCTTGTCCTCGGTCCACGCCTTTGCCACCGATCCGGCCCGGGGCGCGTTCATCCTCGGTTTCCTGGTGGTGGTCATCGGCGGTTCCCTGGTGCTGTATGCCTGGCGTGCCCCCAAGATGATCACAGGTGGGCAGTTCACCTGGTTCTCCCGGGAGGCCCTGCTCCTAGGCAACAATGTGGTGTTGCTGGCGGCCCTGGGTTCCGTGCTGCTGGGGACCCTTTATCCCTTGTTCATCGATGCCATGGGCATGGGCAAGATTTCCGTCGGCCCACCCTATTTCAATGCCGTCTTCGTGCCCCTTATGGCCCCGGTGCTGTTCCTCATGGGCATCGGGCCCCTGGTCCGCTGGCGCGGCGACAGCCTGCCGGACGTGGCCAGCCGTCTGAAATGGGCTCTGGCCGTCGCAGTGGCCACCGGCTTCCTGCTGCCCTTTACCCTGGACGGTTTCAACCCCTGGGCCACGTTGGGCTTTTTCCTGGCCATCTGGATCGCGCTGTCCGTGTTGGTCAGCTTCCGTGAGCGCCTGAAGTTCAGCCAGGGGGCCAACCGGTTCAGCCGTCTCGCAGCCCTGCCCCTGGGCTTCTGGGGCATGCAAATGGCCCATTTCGGCATGGCCATCGGTATCGCCGGCATTACGGTGGTGGCCAACTACGAAAGCGAGAAGACCGTGCGCATGGAAGTGGGCAGCTTTACCGAGATGGCGGGATACACCTTCACTTTCCGTGGCCATACCGAACATGACGGCCCCAACTACCGGGCGGCCAGGGGCGTGGTGGAGGTGAGCAAGGATGGCCGCACGCTGTATACCCTCCATCCGGAAAAGCGTATCTATAACGCATCGGGCATGCCCATGACCGAAGCCGCGCTGCATCCCAGCATATGGCGCGATTTGTACGTATCCCTGGGCGAGCCCCTGGATGAGACCACCGGTGCCTGGGCCGTGAGCGTGTTCTACAAGCCCTTCATCAACTGGATGTGGCTGGGCGCCACCCTCATGGTCATCGGCGGCTTCCTGGCCGCGGCAGACCGTCGTTACCGCATCGCCGTCAAGTCCCGGGCGGATGCCAAGGCGGGCGTCGCGGCCCAGGGAGCTTGAGCATGAAACGCTGGCTCCCGCTCATACTGTTCCTGGTCCTGGTGGGGTTTTTTGCCAAGGGCCTGTTCCTCAACCCCCGGGAAGTGCCGTCGCCCTTCATCGGCAAGCCGGCTCCGGCCTTCAGCCTGCCCCTGGTGGGCAATGCCGAGGCCAGTTTCAGTCCGGCCCAGATGCAGGGGCAGGTGTGGCTGCTCAATGTGTGGGCCCCGTGGTGTGTCTCCTGCCGACATGAGCATGGGGTGCTGATGTCCCTGACCCAGGCCGGCCGCATTCCCATCGTGGGCCTGAACTGGAAGGACAAGGACCGTGAGGCGGCGGCCCTGCTGGCGGCCACGGGCAATCCCTATGCCTTCGTCCCCGACGATCTGGATGGCCGGGTGGGGATCGATTATGGCGTGACCGGTACCCCGGAAACCTATGTGATCGATGGCGAGGGGCGCGTGGCCATGAAACACGTCGGCCCCATCGACATGGATGTCTGGCAGAAAAAATTCGAGCCGAAGCTGAAGGAGCTGGGGGTATGAGGGCATTCATGTTGGTGGTGGTGTTGGCTTTGGCCCCTGGCTTTGCCCTGGCTGAAACCCAAGCCGGAACCCGGGAGGCCCCGGTCCATGCCGAAGATCCGGTCATCGAGCAGCGCCTGCGGGGCATAGCCGATGAGCTGCGCTGCCTGGTCTGTCAGAACGAGTCCCTGGCGGCCTCCCATGCCGAACTGGCCGAGGATCTGCGGCGGGAGATCCGCACCCAGATGAAGGCCGGCCTGGACGACGCCCAGGTCATTCAATACCTCACCGACCGCTATGGCGATTTTGTCCTCTACCGGCCCCCCCTGAAGCCAGTGACCTATCTGCTCTGGTTCGGCCCCCTGCTCTTCCTGGCCATCGGGGCGGCCACCTGGTATGTGATTCTGCGTCGTCGCAAGACCCTACAGGAAGCGCCCGCCGATCCCGCCAAACTGGCTGCTGCTGCGGCGCTACTCGATGAAAGTCAAACCAAATGAACCCCTTCTGGACCGTCACCCTGTTCTGGGTTGCTACTGTTGTGTGCATTTTGATTGCCCTGGCATTTGTCCTGCCCGCCTTGCTGCGCCAACGCAGCGGCGAAACCCGAGCGGCTCGCAGGGACATCAACATAGCCGTCTATCGTGACCAGTTGAAGGAGATGGAATCGGACCGGGATAGCGGTCTCCTCTCTGCGGCCCAGTTCGAAACCGCCAAGGCCGAGTTGGAAGCCCGCCTGGCTGAGGACGCCCTGGCCCAGGAGAGTACTCCCGAAACCGCCCCTGTCAGCAGCCGGAAGCTGGGCTATACCCTGGGGGCCGTCTTGCCCGCGGCCGCCTTTGGTCTTTATTTCCTGTTGGGTAACCCCACCTCCCTGATGGCCATCGCCGATGCACAATCCGGTGCCCAGGCAGGTGCCGCCGAGCAGGGCGGGCATGACATCATGGCCTTGATCCAGCAGGTGGAAGAGAAAACCCGCCAGAACCCCCAGGACGGCGAGGCCTGGACCATCCTGGCCAAGACCTACGCCGTGGTCGGCCATTGGCCGGAAGCCCTGCAAGCCTATGAAAAGGCCATGGCACTTCGCCCGGACGTGCCCGCGGTCATGTCGGGCTACGCCGAGGCTTTGGCTATCACCAACAATCGGGTCATGGCCGGCCGCCCGCTTGAACTGGTGACCCAGGCCCTGGAAAAGGACCCGGATGACCTGAAAGGACTGGAATTGGCCGCCATCGCTGCCTTCCAGGACAAGGGCTATGCCAAGGCGGCCCTCTACTTCAAGCGCCTGCACAAGTTGTTGCCGCCGGAGTCGCCCTACGCCCAGGATGTGCTCAATGCCCAGAAGGAGGCTGAGCGCATGGTCAATGCCGCCCTGACCGGCATGGACAATCTGTCCGATCAGTCCACCGACAAACCGGCTTCCACCGGCGCCAAGATCACGGGCAAAGTGCACTTGGCGCCTGCCCTCAAGGCCAAGGTCAGTCCCAATGACACCGTCTTCCTGTTCGCCAGGACAGGCGCTGGCGGTCCTCCGGTAGCCGCTATCCGGGCCACGGCAGCCGCTTTTCCGATTGATTTCGTGTTGGATGACTCCATGGCCATGAACCCGGAAAATCGACTCTCCAAGTTCAAGGAAGTGAATCTGGTGGCCCGGATATCAAAATCGGGCGAACCCATGGGAGCCACGGGTGATTTGGAAGGGCAACTCAAGGCCGTACCGGTCGGCGCACAGGACGTCGTAGTGACGATCGAGACTATCCGGCCCTGAACAGGATGGATCGAGAATCCAGGCTGCTGGGGCTTGTGTCTGGTGCCTTATTCGGAAGCCTGAGGCTTCCCGGCTAGAGGCAGCCGGTCCAGTTTGTTCAGCCCCGCCATGATGGGCTTCATTGCCGTCAACAAACTGGCAAATAGCCTGGGATTGGATTTTTCCTGCTCCGCCAGCAACTGCTTGATCTGGTATCGCTGCATGGGCATGGAAAAGCAGGCCGGGCAGTTCTCATGGATGACCGGCAGGCGGGCGTTATGGGCGAAGTCCCGGGTCTGCCTTTCCCGGGCGTAGACCAGGGGCCGGATGACCCGCAGATCACCATCGTCATTCATGTAGTGGGCTTGCATGGTGCGCAACTTGCCACCAAAAAATACCGACATCATGAAGGTCTCGGCAAAGTCGTCCAGATGCTGGGCCAAGGCCAGGACGTTGCAGCCCTGTTCCCGGGCAACCCGGTACAGGATGCCGCGCCGCATGCGTGAGCAGTACGCGCAAAAGGAATCTCCCTCCATATGGGTCTGGGCCTGTTCCACGATGGGCTGGCTTTCATAGAAATAGGGTACGCCCAGGCTTTCCATGTAGGGGATCAACGGTCTTGGATCGAATTCCGGGGACTGGGGGTCCACGGTACAGGCGGCTAGCTGGAACTTGACCGGGGCCCGGCGCTGCAGATTGAGCAGGATGTGGAGCAGGGACAGACTGTCCTTGCCCCCGGACAGTCCCAGCAGGACACGGTCGCCGTCCTGCAGCATGCTGAAATCCCCGATCGCCCGGCCCGTCAGGGACATCAGGCTGCGAGGTGGTTTGGTGGGCTCCGGTCGGTCACTCATAGCAAGGTCTTGAACAGGTCTTCCAGGCGTTCTTCACTTACAACGCCTGTCAGGGTGGCTACCGGATAGCCTTGACGATCCAGGATCAGGGTGTAGGGCATGCCGCCGTATTGATTGCCGGCCGCCCTGACCAGGGTGGTCCCATCGGGCCCGGCCAGCAGAATGGGATAGGTCATGCGGGCCTCGCGAACATATGGACCTACGGTGTCAGCCTCATCCAGGGCAATGCCCACGAATTGCAATCCCTGGTCTCCGTAGCGGGCCTGCAGGCGCTGGAAGCCGGGAATCTCGGCCCGGCACTGGGGGCACCAGGGGGCCCAGAAATTGACTACCAGGATTTGCCCCTGCCACTGTTTCAGTGGCTGCGCCCGTCCAGACAGGTCGTACAGGCTGGCGGCCCACACCTGGTCAATGCGTACCGTTTCCATGCTGGGCCGGGCCGGAGTGCGGAATACATGCTGACCGACCGCCAGGGCGGCCAGGGCCACGGCTATCCCAGTGCCCAAGCCCACCAATACGGGGTGGTTCAATTGATCAGGACCTTGTTCAGGCTGTCCAGGAATTTGTCCTTGGGCTCATAGCCGATGACCCTGAAACCGAGCTCCTGGCCGGACCGGTCGAAGAAAATGATGCCGGGGGGGCCGAACAGGCTGAAGCGCTTGAGCAGGGCCTTGTCCTCCGGACTGTTGGCAGTGACATCCGCCTTGAGCAAGACCACGTCCGCCAGGCGGGCATGTACGGCGGGGTCGCTGAAGGTGAAGCGTTCCATTTCCTTGCAGGACACACACCAGTCGGCATAAAAATCCAGCATGACGTACTTGCCCTGGGCCGCCTGGATGGCCTGATCCAGTTCGGCCACATTGGCGACTCGCACGAAGGGCAGCTTGGTTTGGGTCGCCGCTGCACCGGCACTGCCCCCTTTGAACACGGACAGGGGCTGGAGCATGTCCCGGCTGCCGCCCAGGGCACCCAGAAGGATGGCGATGCCCGCCACCAGCAGCAGGATGCCGCTGCCCTTCCAGAAACGCTGCCAGCCGCTGGCATTGACCGCCAACGGTTCGATCGCCTTCATGTAGATGCCGGAGATCACCAGCAGGGCGGCCCAGAGGATCATGACCAGGAACTCGGGCAGCATGGGGGAGATGAGCCATATGGCGATGGCAATCATCATGACGCCGAAGAACTTCTTGACGGCTTCCATCCAGGCGCCAGCCCGGGGCAGCAGGGCGCCACCGGCAATGCCTACCAGCAGAAGCGGCACGCCCATGCCGAGGGCCAGGGAGAAGAGGCTGACCCCACCCAGGACCAGATCCCCGGTCTGGCCGATGTAAAGCAAGGCGCCTGCCAGAGGCGCGGCCACGCAGGGGCCCACGATCAGGGCAGAGAGGGCACCCATGGCGAACACCCCCGTCAGCTTTCCACCCTTGACCCGGTTGCTGGCTTCACTGAACCGGCTTTGCAGGAAGCTGGGCATCTGCAATTCGTAAAAGCCGAACATGGAGAAGGCCAGGGCCACGAAGATCAAGGCGCCAAAGCCCAAGGCCCAGGGATTCTGGAGGGCGTTGGAAATCAGGGTGCCGGACATTCCGGCGGCTACCCCGGCCAAGGCATAGGTGACGGCCATGCCCAGGACATAGGCCAAGGACAGCATGAACCCCCGGGTCTTGGTGACCTGCTTGCCTTGCCCGACGATGATCCCGGACAGGATGGGGATCATGGGAAAGACACAGGGGGTCAGGGAGAGCAATAGCCCGAAGCCGAAGAAACTGACGATGATCAGCCAATAGTTGCCTCCTTGCAGGAGGGCGGCCACCTTGCTGCTTTCCGATTCGGCATCGGCAGATGCGGGCGAAGCCGGGGCCGGAACCGCGGCGGCCTGGCCAGGGGGCTCGGGGATGATGGAATCCGCAGCCGCAGTCTCGCTGTCCAGGTTCACGCCGCCGGCGAGTCCATCGGCCGATGGCTCTGTGGAAGGGGCGGACAAGGGGCCCGGCAGGCTGACCTTGATGATCTGGTCCATGGGGGGGAAACAGATGCCTTGATCACTGCAGCCCTGGAACGTGGCTTCCAGGGTGGCCTGGGTGACTCCGGGCGGAATGGTGACGAAGGGCGCCTTGGCCACGAATGAACGGTCGTAGATATAGGTTTTCCCAAAATAGGGGTCATTCTTTTCCTTGCCCTTGGGCAGATTCAGTGGACCCAGTTTCACGCCGGCCGGCGATTGGACACGGAGTTCGGTCTTGTCTCGGTACAGGTAGTGGCCTGGCGCTACGGTAAACCGTGCCGTGACGCCCTCCGGACCGGTTTCCAGGGCGAGCTTGAAGGCTTCCTCTGGAGGCATGAATTCAGGTTCGCCATTGCTGGCGGAAAAGGTGCCCGAGAGCTGCTTAAGACGCGCAATCAGGTCCGGACTCTGGGTCAAGCCCGTGCCGGATGAAGCCGTGCTGGCCGTGTCCGCAGGCTTTGCAGGCTCGGCATAGGGCTGGACGCGCACCGTTGCGTCCTGGGGTGGGTAACACACGCCAAGGTCCGCACACCCCTGGAATTCTGCTTTCAGGGTGAAGGGTTTGCCCGGATTGGTGACGGGGATGCGTACCTTGGTACTGCCGTAGTAGACCTCCACCTTGCCGAAGTACTCATCCTGCTTGACCTTGCCGGCGGGCAGGGCGGGCTTGCCAATCCTGGCACCCTCCGAACTGAAGCGGATCTTGTCTTTGTACAGGTAGTAACCATCGGCTGCCTGCAAGACCGCCTCGATGGTTTTTGCGTCGGTCATTCTGGCGCTGAATTGGAAGGCCTTTTCCGGCTCCAGGAGCTCGCTTTCCTCCGCCCCGGACCATGGGGAAACCAGCAGAAGGAGGGCCAAGACGAGGATGCGTGACATTATTTTGAGGCTCCTACAGGTGGGTCGTTTGATGGACCCAATGGATATATTCGGGCAGTCCCTGAGCAGTTTCGACGGCCAGGATTTCCGGGAGTTCATAGGGATGGTGCGTGCGGATGAAGTTCTCCAATGCAGCGTAATGCTCTGCATGGGTCTTGATAATCAGGGGGAATTCCTCATCTTCTTCCGTGGCGCCCTGCCAGAAATAGATCGAGCGGCAGGGGGACAGCACATTCACGCAGGCTGCCAAATGGTTGTCTACCAGCATGCGCGCCAATTGGCGGGCGCTTTCCTGATCGGGTAAGGTGGTGAATACAAGCATCACCGAAGGAGTCGACATGGGTTTGAGGTTGTTTGCAGCGTTGCTGCCCATTATAGCTTTGGCCATTCCTTTGCTGGAACTGGTGGGGATTTACCAGGTCTGGCAGTGGCTGGGCTGGTGGACGCTGGCCTACCTGGGCCTCGCTGTCCTGGCGGGCATGGGTTTGCTGATGCTGGAGCGGGTCGCCTTTTTGCCCCGCATGGCGCTGTCCATGATGAATGGGGAGACACCATTCTCGGTCCTGACGGAAAGTGGCTTGCGCTTCTTGGCCGGTGGCCTGTTGATCTTCCCGGGGCCGGTTACGGATGGAATGGCCCTGGTATTGTTGGTGATCAGCCTCTTCGTCGCAGGTGCCCCTGTCGCCAAGGGACACCGCGCTGCCGCCAATGATGATGTCATTGAGGGGGATTATCGTCGGGTGGACTAGGGGGCGGTCCTTCCGGTGCAGCGGGCTTCAAGTGGCGCAGGGCCACCAGCAGGGCGGCCGAGGCCGGTATGGCCAGCAGCAGTCCGAAAAAACCGAATAGCTGCCCGAATGCCATGAGGGCAAAGATCACGGCCACGGGGTGCAGGCCCACCCGGTCACCCACCAGCCAGGGGGTGATGACCATGCCCTCCAGAAGTTGCCCGGCGGCAAAGACGCCCCATATGAACAACAGGTCGACCAGGCTTGCCCCCTGGGTGAGGGCCGCCAGGGTGCCGAGGAATACGCCCACCACAACGCCCAGGTAGGGTACGAAGACCAGTACCCCGGCGATCAGACCCACGGCCAGGGCATATTGCAATCCGGCCAGCCAAAGCCCCAGGCTGTAGAACAGGATCATGATGGCGATGACCGACAACTGGCCGCGGATGAACTCCGACAGCACGGCATCGATTTCCAAGGCCAGCCCTTCGATGGTCGGGCGAAGGGATGGGGGTAGCCATTCGGCGATGTTGGCCATGGTCTTCTCCCAGTCCCGCAGCAGGTAGAACGCCACCAAGGGGATCAGCAAGGCATTGGTGACGAATCCGAGCAGAATCAGGCCGCCATCGGTCAAATTGGGAAGATAGGCCGTCAATTGGGACAACTCGGCCATGTGGCCGCGCAACCATTCCAGCAGTTGGGCCTGGTCCTGGGCGATGTCGATCCCGAACGTGGCGTTCAGCCAGGGCAAGAGCGTCGTGCGGCTCCAGTCTAGCAGAAGGGGGAATTGCTGCATCAAATGACGGACCTGGGCCTGCACCAGGGGGATCAGGATGGCCACCAGCAACAGGAAGAGCAGCAGCAGTCCCAGCATGACCAGGACCGTGCCCGTGGTTCGGGAGTGGCCCCGGGCTTCGAAACGATCCACCAGAGGGTCGCACATGTAGGCCAGGATGGCCGCGATGAGGAAGGGGGTCAGTATGGGGGACAGGGCATAGATCAGGTAGCCGGCCACCGCCGCCAGCAGCAGGCCGAACAAGGGGCGGTTCGAGGCCGGGTTCCAGTCCATGTGGGTTAGAATAGTTTCTTTTTTCCTGCATGGCGATACCCCGTGAGCGCTCCCAACTCCCTCTCCTACCGTGATGCTGGCGTGGACATCGATGCCGGCGATGATTTGGTCGACCGCATCAAGCCTCTGGCCCGCCGGACGATGCGCCCCGAAGTCCTGGGCGGCATCGGGGGGTTCGGCGCCTTGATGGAACTGCCCAAGCACTACAAGGAGCCTGTCCTGGTGTCGGGTACCGATGGCGTGGGCACCAAGCTCAAACTGGCCTTCCACTTGAACAAGCACGACACCATCGGCCAGGATCTGGTGGCCATGAGCGTCAACGATATCCTGGTCCAGGGGGCCGAGCCCTTGTTTTTCCTGGATTATTTCGCCTGCGGCAAGCTGGACGTGGATGTGGGGGAACAGGTGGTATCCGGCATCGCCCGGGGTTGCGAGTTGGCCGGTTGCGCCCTGATCGGTGGCGAAACGGCCGAAATGCCCGGCATGTACCCCATCGGCGAATATGACCTGGCAGGCTTTGCCGTGGGGGTGGCCGAGAAATCCAGGCTGATCGGCGGCCAGGACATCAAGCCCGGTGACGCGGTGCTGGGCCTGGCGTCCAGCGGCCCCCATTCCAACGGCTATTCCCTGATCCGCAAGATCGTGGAAGTCTCCGGCGCCGATCTGCGGGGCGATTTCCATGGCCGGCCACTGGGCGAAGTGTTGCTTGAGCCGACCCGCATCTACGTCAAATCCATGCTGGCGCTGATGAAGGAACTCCAGGTCAAGGGCGTGGCCCACATCACGGGTGGCGGCTTGCTGGAGAACGTGCCGCGCATTCTGCACGAGGACTTGTGCGCGGTGCTCAACAAGGCCGCCTGGGAGATGCCGCCGGTCTTCAAATGGTTGCAGGAACAGGGCAACGTGGATACCCGCGAGATGTATCGCACCTTCAACTGCGGTATCGGCATGGTCGTGGTGGTGGACAATGCCGACGTGGAGCGGGCGGCCAAGTTCCTGGCCGATCAGGGTGAAACGGTCTACCACCTGGGGGCCATCGTCACCCGGGGCGAGGATCAGCCCCAGACCGTCGTGGTGTGATGCGCGCCGTCATTCTGATCTCGGGCCGTGGCAGCAACATGGAGGCCTTGTTGCGTGCCGGATTGCCCGTGGAATTTGCCGCCGTCATCAGCAATCGCCCCGAGGCGGAAGGGTTGGCAGTGGCACAGGGATTCGGCGTTGCCACCGCCGTGGTGGATCACCGTGGGCACGTCGACCGGGCGAGTTTCGATGCTGCCCTGGCGGCGGAAATCGACCGGCATGAGCCGGATCTGGTCATCCTGGCCGGGTTCATGCGGGTGCTCACCGAGGGCTTCGTGCGTCGTTATCTCGGGCGCATGATCAATATTCACCCCGCCTTGCTGCCGTCATTTCCAGGTCTGCACACCCATCGGCGTGCCTTGGAGGCGGGAGTGAAGGTGCACGGATGCACCGTCCATTATGTGACGCCGGAAGTGGACGTGGGGCCGATCATCATCCAGGCCGCCGTACCGGTGTTGCCGGACGACGATGAGGCTGGTCTGGCCGGCCGGGTACTGGCTCAGGAACATCGTATCTATCCCCAGGCCGTGCGCTGGCTGGCGGAGGGTCGCCTGAGCATGGGCGAGGCGGGGCGGGTTGACTTGCGTGCGCCCAGGGAAGCCATGGGTCCCCTGGTGGTGCCTGCGCTGGACTCCGCCTGACACCATGGCCGCCTTGGCCAGGTGGCGTCCACTTATGTCAGCGCTGCTGATATCCCTGGCGCTGCATATGGTCTTGTTGGGCTACGGCGGAGATCTGGATATGGCCGCCACACCCCCATCTGACGTGCCCATTCAGGCACGCCTGGTGGCTTTGGACACTGCCCAGACCAAGCCGGCTGCCCAGGAGGCTGCGTTGCCACCGTCCGGTCACGCCAGGGCCAGAAGCGTGCCCAAGGCCAAGTCCGCGCCCAGTCCCGAGTCCGTAACGCCCGTGCTTGAATCGTCCGAAGCCGTTGAATCAACTGCCGTGATGGCCGGCCAGGAGCCTCCGGTGGCCGACCCTGAGCCTCGGGAATCCAAGACCGCCTTGCCGCCCGACGCCCCTGCAGGCGCTGGCGATGGGCCGCCGGTACCAGGTCCCGAGGTTGCTCCCGAGCCCGAGCCAAGCCCCAGCGTGCCGGGCCGGCCGGCACATCGCACCCTGCCGGAACGGGTCGTCATTCGCTATGGGGTGCATTATGGCCAGGATCAATTCAAGGCTGGCGAGGCCCATTACCAGTGGTACCAGGGGGGGGGCAGCTACACCTTGGCTGCATCCGCCGAGACTACTGGTTTGATCAGCCTCTTCGTCAGTGGCCGCATCGTCCAGAACAGCGAAGGTCGGGTAGGACCCGCCGGCCTGCAGCCTCTGCGCTATGCTGTCCGCCAGGGCGACAAACGCCAGGACGTGGCCCGGTTTGAATGGGAGCAGGATCGAATCATCCTGAGTCGCAGGAGTGACCCCATATCACTGGGGGGCCATGCCCAGGCCCAAGACCTGCTGAGCTTCGCCTTCCATTTGGCCATGACGGCGAGAGAAGGGGAGGCGCCCTTCGATCTGGGCATCAGCGATGGGCGCAAGTATCAGAACTATCGCTTCGACTTGAAGGGGGTGGAACGCCTGGCTTTGGGCTATGGACAGGTGGAAACCCTCCGGCTGGAAGGACGTCAGGCCGATGGTGGATTGCTGTGGGTCTGGCTTGAACGAGGCGGCTACGGACTTCCGGTGCAAATCCGGACTCAGGATGCCACCAAGGGAACCCAGATCGTACTGAAGGCGGAATCCGTCGAAATGTGATGGGCAGGCCGTGCCCGGACAGCCTCAGGCAAAGGCACGAACCAGAGCGTCGCGCTCTGTGTCGTTGGATTCGATCAAGGCCAGTTGTCCCTTGGACGGGACCTGATAGATCAACACGCCCTTGGAATTGTTGACCTTCATGACTTGCTGGCTGTTCTCGTATTCGAACCGTATGCCGGCACCTCGGACCTGTTCCGGCGCCTCCTGGCGGCGCGCAGATTCGGCCCGCTCACGCTCGATGCGCCGGGGGTCCGTCGGACTGTCCCGGGTGGCCGCATCGGCATTTTCACGTGCCAAACGGGCCGTTTCGCTGAAATTGCCGTTGGCACGCCCCTGAACCGACTCCCTGGGGGGGGAGAAGAGTTGGGTGGAAGCAACGGGACTGATGTCCATGGTCATGGCCCTTCAGGTCACGAGATGACCGAGGCCTCCAAGTAGGCGTTGATGGCCTGGTTCACGGACCTCGCTGTGGCCGCCCGGTTTTCCTGGGGATTGGGGGTTTCCCGGGTGGCTTGAACTGCCTCGCGCTGAGTGGTCTGCTCAGGAGGCTGGGCCGATTCGGGAGCGGGCTGACGTGCCAAGCGCTGGGCTTCCGGGCTCAGGTTGACCTGATCCCGGCTCTGCTGGGTGCGCTGGGCCTCCTGCCCGGTTTCCGGCCGGCTGGCCACTTGCTCGCGTTCCCGCTGGTTCTGCACCGTGATGTAGTTGGCCAGGGCGGCAGATTGGCTGGATGATGCGCTAACTTCCATGTCGATTCCTTTCCGGCAATGGGGCGGCTGAAACTGAACGCCCATGAACCCACTATTACACTTCTAATATATAGGCCATGGTGGCCGCGAAGCAAGAGGGGACGCGAAGGATGGCGCGAAAAGTCAATGGCCTGTTTCACAGCCGATGCCCAGTTCGCATCGGGTGGTCATGGCCAGGGCTAAAGCGTCATCCAGGTTGGGGGAGAGACAGGTGTAGTGGCCCATCTTGCGGCCTGGTCTGGCCTCGTGCTTGCCATAGAGGTGCAACTGTACGCCCGGGTGCGCCAAGAGTCGGTCCCAGGCCGGTACAGGTTGCCAGATGTTGCCCAGGATGTTCACCATCACGGCAGGGGAGAGTTGTCGCGTGTCGGCCAGGGGCAGGCCGCACAGCGCCCGGACTTGTTGCTGGAATTGATCAGAAAGGCAGGCGTCCAGTGTGTAGTGGCCGCTGTTGTGGGGGCGTGGCGCCATCTCGTTGAAGACGAGGCTGCCGTCCTGCAACAGGAAGAACTCTACTGCCATGACGCCCACATAATCCAGTTCATCGACGATGTGAGCCGCCATGGATCGCGCCTGCTCCGCCACGGCCTCCGTGATCCGGGCCGGGGCGATGGTGATGTCCAGGATGCCACCCCGGTGCTGGTTTTCCGCCACCGGGTAAAAGGCAATCTGCCCCTGGCCGTTGCGGGCCAGGACCACTGAGACTTCCTTGTCCAGCGCGAGCAGTCCTTCCAGAAGACAGGGCACCCGGCCCATGCGTTCATAGGCTTCCACGAGTTCGTCCAGGGTGTTCACCCTGGCTTGTCCTTTGCCATCGTAGCCCAGCCTGCGGGTCTTGAGCAGTGCGGGGCCTTCCAGGGTGGACCAGGCATGGACCAGGAAACCTTCGTCCTCGATATTGGCAAAGGGCGCCGTGATGCAGCCGGCCTCCCGTGCCCTGGTCTTTTCCAGCAACCGGTCCTGGGCGGTGGCGACGGCCCGGGGGGAGGGGGCCACGAAGCAATGTCCGGCCAGCATTTCAAGGGATGTGGCGGGCACGTTTTCAAATTCCGTGGTCACCGCATCGCACAGGCCACCCATATAGAGCAGGCTGGCGGCGTCGCGGTAGTCGGCCTTGATGTGGATGTCGGCCAAGGCGCCTGCCGGACTGCCGGGGTCCGGGTCCATGACCACCACCCGATAGCCCATGGTTTGGGCGGCGACCGTGAACATGCGCCCCAACTGGCCCCCGCCCAGCACACCGAGCGTGGCCCCCGGCAGTATGACGGCGGGCGATGTCATGCCGGGGTATCCTCTGGCAACCCCATGGCGAGCACGGTGTCGGTCTGCCGTTGCCGGAAGGCTTGCAGGCGTTGTCGGACGGCATCGGATTCGTTTGCCAGCAAGGCTGCGGCGAACAAGGCGGCATTGGCGGCGCCGGCTTCGCCGATGGCGAACGTGGCAACGGGTATTCCCTTGGGCATCTGAACGATGGAGAGCAGGGAATCGATGCCTTTCAGGGTACGGGACATCACTGGCACGCCCAGTACAGGGAGATGGGTCTTGGCCGCTGTCATGCCAGGCAGATGGGCTGCGCCACCGGCCCCAGCAATAATGCATTTCAGGCCGCGCTGGGCCGCCGTCTCGGCGTATTGAAACAGCAGATCAGGGGTGCGGTGGGCCGAAACCACGCGCTTCTCGTAGGCAATGCCCAGCGTGTCCAGCATTTCGGCGGCGTGGCGCATGGTATCCCAGTCGCTGACGCTGCCCATGATGATTCCGACCAAGGGTGTATCCATGTTGATTACGCCACTCAATAAAAGGGTAATGATAGCGGTAGGTGATCGGGCGCCTCAAATCCAGCCCCGTTGCCTGAGTCTCCGGTAGAGCAGGATACAGGCTGCGGCAGTGCCCAGCAGCGTAAGGGGGTAGCCCCAGCGCCAGCCCAGCTCGGGCATGAGGCGAAAATTCATGCCGTACAGGCTGAACACCAGAGTCGGTATGGCAAGGATGGCCCCCCATCCAGCGAGTTTCTGGACCGAAGCGTTTTGTTGCAGGGTGATGGCGGCCGTCGTCAGCCGCATGGCATCGTCCAGCATTTGGCGCAGTCGATCCAGCCCGCGCCCAAGTCGCATGACATGGTCGTGGATGTCACGGTAATAGGCCTTGAGATGCTTGACCACCACATCCGGATGTTCACGAATCAGGGTGCGGCAGATTTCGTCCAAAGGGTCCACGGCCGAGTGCAGCACCAACAGTTCCCTGCGCAAGGCATACAGTCGATTGAGTCGATTGGCGCGGAAACCGTCCGCCAGCATTTCTTCCTCGAGCGTGGCATGGGCGGCCTCCAAGGCTTCCAGCACGGGCTTGTATTCGTCCACGATGTGATCGATCAGGGCGTGGAGTGCCCGGCCCGGCTCGGGTACGAGGCCGTGCAGGCAAAGTTTGTCCAGCGCCCTGGCGCATGAGAAATGACCGGAATGGCGAATCGTGGCCAGATAATTCGGGCCGCAGAATACATGGATTTCCCCCAGTTCTATCCGCCCTTCCCGCCACTGGGCCGCGTGCAGGGTCAGGAACAGTGAATCGGGATAGGCCTCCAGCTTGGGCCGCTGGTGGGCGGCATGGATGTCCTCCACCACCAGCTCGTGCAGGGCCAGTTCCCGGGCCAGTTGGTCCAGGAGATGGCGCTCGGGATGGGCCAGGTCCAACCAGACGAAGGTGTCTGGCCTGGCCAGGGCTTCGCTGATCTCGGCCAGGTCCAAGGAGGCATGTCCACCCGGATGGAAGGCCACGCACAGGGCAGGCTCGGTCATGGGTGTCAGAATGGGAGGGAAAGTTGTGGGTCGGCGGCCAGCAAGGTCTTCCGGAAGGCCTCCTGGATGCGGGTCAGGCTGGGAAGATCATCGGCCTCGAAGCGCAGAACGATCACGGGCGTGGTGTTGGAGGCGCGCATCAGGCCGAAGCCGTCGGGGTATTCAACCCGCAGGCCATCCAGGGTGATGACCCGGCTGGCACCCTCGAACCGCGCCGTTTCCCGTATCCCGTCAATCAGTTGCTGAGGCTCCCCCTCCTGCATGGGGATGTGCAGTTCGGGTGTGTTGACCGTGTCCGGCAGGCTGTGGATGGCGGTACTGATATCGCCCAGCCGGGACAGGCATTCCAGCAGTCGTGCGCCGGCGTACAAGCCATCATCGAAGCCATACCAGCGTTCCTTGAAGAAGACATGGCCGCTCATTTCGCCGGCCAGCAGGGCGCCCGTCTCCCGCATCTTGGCCTTGACCAGGGAGTGGCCCGTTTTCCATAGCAATGGTTCTCCGCCATGGCGACGAATCCAGTCGAATAGGTTGCGGGTGGATTTCACGTCAAAGATGATCTGGGCCCCGGGGTTGCGGGCCAAAACGTCGGCCGCAAACAGCATCAGTTGCCGGTCCGGATAGATGATGCGGCCATCCTTGGCCACCACGCCCAGCCGGTCGCCATCACCATCGAAGGCGAGGCCGATTTCGGCGTCGCTGGCCTTGAGGTGTTGGATCAGGTCGGCCAGATTCGAGGGAATGGAGGGATCGGGATGGTGATTGGGAAAATGGCCGTCCACGTCGCAATAGAGCCGATCCACCTGGCACCCCAGTGCCTCGAACAAAGCCGGGGCATAGGCCCCGGCCACGCCATTGCCGGCATCCAGGGCGATGTGCATGGGGCGGGCCAGCTGGATGTCGCCGGCAATGCGCTGAATATAGTCCTGGGCAAGATCATGCTGGCGATAATGGCCCTTGCCAGCCGTGAAGTCGTCGGCCTCGATGCGGGCCCGGAGGGACTGGATGGCGTCTCCGGCCAGGGTTTCCCCAGCCAGTACCATCTTCAGGCCGTTATACTCGGGCGGGTTGTGGGAGCCGGTCACCATGACAGCGCAATGAGTGCCCAGCCAATGGGCCCCGAAATAGGTCATGGGCGTCGTGACCATGCCCAGGTCGATCACATCCATGCCGGTACTCTGCAGACCCTGCGCCAGGGCCTCGGCCAGCATCGGCCCGGACAGGCGGCCGTCGCGTCCGATGACCACACCGCGCTGGCCGAGCCTGGCCACTTCGCTGCCCAGGGCGCGTCCGATCAACTCGACCACGGTCGGGGTGAGGGTCTGGCCGACGATGCCTCGGATATCATAGGCCTTGAATATGGAAGACGGTACTTTGGACATGTGGGCTCCCAAGACAAGCCCCATTATCCTTGATCCACCACGGTGTGCCCATGCCTTGCCGGCCCTGCCGGGTCAGGCTGGCCGACAAAACGGGCAAAAAAAAGCGGCACCATGAAATGGTGCCGCTGAAAAAACCGCCGTTGCGGCGGTCAGGGAGGTAGATTTCATTATGCCTGTTTTTTTTCGTTTGTCTATAGCAAAAGACTGAAGATATATAACTTTAGTATAAGAATACTGTTGCCCAGGTCTGTGGAGGTACCTCCAAGGGCGCTTGCCTTGCTCCTTGGACCGCCACTGTTACAATGGCTCCCCTGTCCCATGTCCTCCTGGCCAACCCCCTGGGAACCCGATGACTGCCCTGACCTCACTGCTTGAAAAGTACAGCAAACCCGGCCCGCGCTACACGTCTTACCCGACGGCGCCCTATTTCCATGCCGGCTTCAACGAAAGCCACTGGCTGGAAGAGCTGCAAGGTTCACAGTCCCTGGCCAGGGATTTGTCACTGTACTTTCATATTCCGTTCTGTGACACCCTTTGTTATTACTGTGGTTGCAACATGGTGGCGACCGGAGATTACAGCAAGGCCACACACTACCTGGAGTATCTGGATCGGGAAATGGCCTTGGTGCAGGGGCATGTGGCGCCCGGACGCCGGGTCAGGCAGCTCCATTTCGGCGGCGGTACCCCCACGTATCTGAAACCCCAGGATATTCGCCGTCTCATGGAGATGATCCGGGCGCGTTTCGATCTGGCCGATGACGCTGAAATGGGGTGTGAGGCGGATCCCAGGGAATTGACCCGGGAACATCTACAGGCGCTGAGGGAGTCGGGATTCAATCGATTGTCCATCGGTGTCCAGGATCTGGATGACCGGGTTCAGAAGGCCGTCAACCGGGTCCAGCCCGAGGCCATGATTCGCCAAGTCTATGACTGGGCCCGCGAGCTGGGCTTCCAGAGCATCAACATGGATCTGATCGTCGGTTTGCCCCATCAATCGGTCAGCAGCTTTTCCGAGACCCTGACCAGGACGTTGGCCTGGGCCCCGGACCGGTTTGCGGTGTTTGCCTACGCCCATGTGCCCTGGATGAAGAAGCATCAGAAACTGATCCTGGAAAAGGATCTCCCGGACTTCCAGGCCCGGCTGGATTTGCAGCAGCTGATCCATGACCGGATGGGTGAGGCGGGTTACGTGAATATTGGACTGGACCACTTTGCCAAGCCGGATGATGAAATGGTCAAGGCTCAGTGCAGCAAGACCCTGTGGCGCAACTTCCAGGGCTACACCACCCACAAGGATTGCGACATCTACGCCTTTGGCGCCTCCAGCATCAGCCAGACGCTGGATTGCTACATGCAGAACGAGAAAAACGTGAAGCGCTACCAGGAGTTGGTGGCTTCAGGTCATCTGCCCGTGGAGCGTGGGCTGCGCCTGACCAGGGATGACCAGATCAGGCGCGATGCCATCACCAAGGTCATGTGTGACCTGGAATTGGGCATGGCAGTTTTTGGTACAGAATGGGATATCGATTTTCAGCAGTATTTTGCTGATGCCATCACCGACCTGGCGCCGCTGGCGGCCGACGGCCTTGTCCAGCTGGCAGGCGATCGCATCCAGGTGACCGACCTGGGGCGTCTCTTCCTGCGCAATATTGCCATGTGCTTCGATCACTACCTGAAACAGCCGGCACAGGCCGGCCAGCCCCGATACTCCAGAACGGCCTGAAAAAGCAAAGGCGCCCAAGGCGCCTTTGTTGTCCGCCATGGGCACCGCCGGGGTTTATTCCACTATGCCCTTCAGTACGGCGTCTTCCTGCTTGGCTACTTCCGCCATGATGGTCGCGGGCTCGCCCTTCAGTCCCCGGGCCAGCATGGCCGTATTCATGCGCACCACATAAGCCTTGCTGTCCTTGCCTTCGAAGACCGTGAGGCGGCACGGCAGGGGAGGCAGGCGGCCCTGGCTGGCCTTGGCCAGACGTTCATTGGCGTTCTTGGGGCAGGTGTTGATGACCTTCATGCGCTGGGCCCCGGGGTTGCCGGCCTGCTTCATGGCAGACTGCATGTCATAGATCTGGCCCAGGTTCCAGCCCTCTCGTCCGGCGGCGGCGGTCAAGGCGGAGACCGTTTCCTCGAAGCCGAGCCTGGATTTGCGATAGTCGAACATGATCGCCATCATCTGCATCTGACGTGCCATGGCGGCCTGCATTTGCTCCGGGGTGGGCTGGGCAGCCGGCATTTGGGCGTGGACGCTGCCAGCCAGTAACAATCCTGCAAGAGTCGGTAAAATCCATGTATTCATTGGACCTCCTAGTGGTGGGTTCCGGTCTTGGCACCTGCCGGCAACCGGTAAAGTGTGCCGCAGTAGGGGCAACGGATTTCGCCCTTGGATTCAATGGGCAGATAGACACGGGGATGGGAATTCCAAATGGCCTGTCCGGGCATGGGGCAATGCAGGGGCAGATCTGCCGTGCTGATTTCGATGATCTTGGTGTCCTGGGTCATGTCCATGGGGCTCAGATATAGGTAAGCCAGTCTTCGTGGCGGAGGTCCCGGCCTTGCACACAATCGAAATAACGGGCCTGCAGTCGGGCCGTGACCGGGCCCCGGTCGCCATTGCCGATGGCCCGGTTGTCCAACTCGCGGATAGGGGTCACTTCGGCGGCGGTACCGGTGAAGAAGGCCTCGTCGGCAGAGTAGACCTCGTCCCGGGTGATGCGCTTTTCGATGACCTGCAAGCCCTCCTCGGCGGCCAGCTGGATGATGGTGTCCCGGGTGATGCCCTCCAGGGCGGAGGTCAGGTCCGGGGTGTACAGCTTGCCGTTGCGGATGATGAATATGTTTTCACCCGAGCCTTCAGCCACGAAGCCGTCCACATCCAGCAACAAGGCCTCTTGGTAGCCATCGTGTTCGGCTTCCCGGTGGGCCAGGATGGAGTTCATGTAGTTGCCGTTGGCCTTGGCCTTGCACATGGTGATGTTCACGTGGTGCCGGGTGAAGGATGAGGTTTTCACCCGGATGCCGTGTTCCAGGGCCTCCTGGCCCAGGTAGGCGCCCCAGCGCCAGGCGGCCACGATGACGTGGGTGGACAGGGTCTTGGCAGAGATGCCCATGGCTTCCGCGCCGTAGAAGGCCATGGGCCTCAGGTAGGCGGACTCGAGCCCGTTTTCGCGCACGGCCGCCAGTTGGGCCTGGGCAATGGTTTCCTTGTCGAAGGGCATCTTCATGCCAAGGATGTGGGCCGAGCGGAACAACCTGTCGGTGTGTTCGTTGAGACGAAATATGGCAGTCCCTTTGGGGGTTTGATAGGCGCGTACGCCTTCGAACACGCCCATGCCATAGTGCAGGGTGTGGGTCAGGACATGGGTGGTGGCATCACGCCAGTTCACCATATTGCCGTCGTACCAGATCAGACCGTCTCTATCGGCCATGGACATGATGCCAAACTCCCGAAAAACGCATTCAAAGGATGAAATAGTAACCCATTCAGGGGGTGCCCGTGCCAGGGGGTGTGTCGAATACCGTCTGCCACAGGCGTTGCACGGCTTGATCGTGGGGTGCCACCAGGTCAGCCGGGACCCGGGCAAATTCATTGCCCTGGAGTTTCACCCGGTGCTGCTCCCGGCGCAGTTCCCGATAGGCCAGGGCGGCCGCATCCGCCACTTCTGCAGGGAGCAGGCCAAGCCTGGCGCATTCCCCGAGCAAGGCAATGTTGCCAATGTTGGCGGCCAGGCCGGTGTGGGCATGAGCATGGGCCAGCACCAGGTACTGGACGGCGAATTCCACGTCCACCAAGCCGCCGGGGTCGTGCTTGAGATCGAACAGGCCGGAGGGGTTGGGATGGCCATCCCGCATCTTCTGTCGCATCTCCAGTACATCAGCGCGCAAGGAGTCAGGATCCCTGGGTTTGCACAGCACCTTCCGGCGGACAATCTCGAATTGATCGCCCACGTCTCTGCTGCCGCAGCTGAAGCGGGCCCGGGTCAGGGCCTGATGTTCCCAGGTCCACGCCTGATGGAACTGGTAGTCTTCAAAGGCTTCCACGGAGCTCACCAGCAGTCCGGAGGCGCCGTCCGGCCTCAGTCGCAAGTCGGTCTCGTAAAGCAGGCCGGCTGGCGTGAGGGTGCTCATCCAGGTATTCATGCGTTTGGCCAGGCGCGAATAGAGGTCCTGGGCATCTGGGTGGGCGTCGTCATAGAGAAACACGATGTCCAGGTCCGAGGCATACCCCAATTCCTTGCCGCCCAGCTTGCCGTAGGCAATGACTGCGAATGCCGGGTTTTCCCGGTGCCGTTTGGGCAGGTGTTGCCAGACCAGGTTCAGGGTCTGGGCCAACAGCAGGTCTGCCAGGTGGGAAAGCTGGTCGGATAGCCGCTCCACCGTCCACAGACCGGCCAGATCCTGGGCCAGGAGGCGAAAGGTTTCGCTCTGCTTGAAATGGCGCAACTCGTCCATCTGGCGTTCCACGTCGCCCTCGAAGCCGGCCAGATGCTGGCGTAGCTCGTCGCCCTTCAGTGTCCAGTCTGGTGCGGACATCAGGGTGCGCACATCCAGCAACTCATCCAGCAGCAGGGGCTGACGGGTCAGGTATTGAGCCGCCCAGGGGCTGGCGCTGGCCAATTTGGCCAGTTGTGCCAGGGTCTGGGGATATTCCCGCAGGAGGCGCAAATAGGGGGCGCGCCGGCTGACGCTTTCCAACAGATCCAGTATGCGGGACAGGGTCTGCTCGGGATTGGGCTGTCGGGCGGCCACTTCGATCAGGGGCGGCAGTAGACTGTCCAGCGCAGACTTGTTGCTGCTGGGCAGGGCCGCATACCGGCTGCTGCCGAGCAGCCCGCGCAGGCGATGAAGCGCCTCCTGGGGATTGCCATAGCCCAGATTCTCCAGCTTGTCCTCGGCAACATCGTCCGGCAGGGCGCACAGGCCGGTGAGGGGATGCCCTGATTGATCCTCCTGGGGGGCACCGAAGACCTGCTCGAAATGCCCGGACACCTTCTTGCGCAGTCCGTTCAGGCGGGCCATGAAAGCAGCCCAGTCGGTGAAGCCCATGGCGAAGGCCACCTTGCGGCGGTCATCCTCGTTTTTGGGCAGATTCTGGGTTTGGGCGTCATCCAGGTATTGCAGGCGATGCTCCAGATTGCGAAGAAAAACGTAGGCCTGGTCCAGCTCGTTGACGGCCTGCTCCGGCATGAGTCCCATGGCATCCAACTGATGCAGGATGACCCGGGTGGGCCTGACTTGGAGGGCCGGCGTGCTGCCTCCCCGGATGAGCTGGAAAACCTGGGCGATGAACTCGATTTCACGGATGCCGCCGGGGCCCAGCTTGATGTTGTCGTTCATGTCCTTGCGCGCCACCTCGCGGCGAATCTGGGCGTGAAGCTCCCGCATGGCCGAAAAGGCCCCGAAATCCAGGTACTTGCGAAACACGAAAGGCTTGCGCAGGGTTTCCAGCTCGTCGATCCGGTCGCCGCACAGGGCGCGCCCCTTGATCCAGGCGTAGCGTTCCCATTCCCGAGCCTGGGTGTAGAAATACTCTTCCAGCATGGCAAAGCTTGAGGCCAGGGGGCCACCGTCACCGTAGGGGCGCAGCCGCATGTCCACCCGGAACACGAAGCCGTCCATGGTAGCCTCGCCGATGACATTGTTCAGGCGCTTGCCCAGGCGGGTGAAGAACTCATGGTTGGTGAGCCGGCGTGGACCGGCGGTTTCGCCATCCTCGGGGTATACGAAGATCAGGTCGATGTCCGAGGAGACGTTCAACTCCAGTCCACCCAGCTTGCCCATGCCCACGATGATCATCCTCTGGCCGTGTCCCTGGCTGTCCAGGGGCTCGCCGTGGATGGAGGCCAGATCGGCATGGAGGAAATCCCTTGCTGCTGTGACCGCCACTTCCGCCAGCTCGCTGCACACCCGGGTCACCTCGGCCAGGTCGGCCAGACCGGCCAGGTCCCGGTAGAAGGTGCGCAACATCACCCGCTGGCGCAGATCGCGCAGCTGGTGTTTCAAGGCGTCTTCTGTGAGCGGCGCTTCCCGAGCCAGAAAGGCCAGCATTTCGCTGCGATCCCAGGCGTGAGCGCGGGTTTCGTCCAGCCAGAGGCCCAGCTCGGGTCGGGCGGAAAGACGACCGGTGGCCCAGCGGCTAAAGGCCATGGCCTGATCGTGGGGCAAGGAAAATGGTGGGTTCATTGTGCACCGCAAAATGCGGAAAAGTCTGAATTGGCCTAATTTTGCCTCTTCCTTGGGGGAGGAAGCCAATTTAGGTTATTGACCACCAGTCCAGGAGAAGCTGCATCATGTCCAGTATCGAATCCGTCCTGCACGAAAATCGTGTTTTCGAGCCTTCCCAAGAATTCCAGGCTCAAGCAACGATTTCCGGCATGGAAGCTTACAAGGCCCTTTGCGCCGAGGCCGAGGCCGACTACGAAGGTTATTGGGGGAAGCTCGCCAAGGAGCACCTCGTCTGGCAGACCCCGTTCTCCAAGGTTCTGGATGAGAGTCAAGCACCGTTCTACAAGTGGTTCCCCGATGGCAAGCTGAACGTTTCCTACAACTGCCTGGACAAGAACGTGCAGGCGGGTCTTGGCGACAAGGTGGCCTTGATCTTCGAGGCAGACAAGGGCGAGGTCACCAAGGTGACCTACAGCGAGTTGCTGTCCCGGGTGGCCAAATTCGCCAATGCCTTGAAGGGCCTGGGCGTCAAAAAAGGTGATCGGGTGGTCATCTACCTGCCCATGTCCATCGAAGGCGTGGTGGCCATGCAGGCTTGCGCCCGGATCGGAGCCACACATTCGGTCGTGTTCGGCGGCTTCTCCGCCCAGTCCCTGCGTGATCGCATCGAGGATGCCGGCGCCGTCCTGGTGATCACGGCCGACGAGCAATGCCGTGGTGGCAAGAACATTCCCTTGAAGCCAGCCGTGGACGAGGCCCTGACCCTGGGCGGCTGCGACAGCATCAAGAACGTCGTCGTCTACCGTCGCACCGGTGGCAATACCGCCTGGGTCGAAGGGCGCGACCTTTGGTGGCATGACCTGGTGGCCGGCCAGTCGGATACCTGCGAGCCCGAGTGGGTGGAGGCCGAGCATCCCTTGTTCCTGCTCTACACCTCCGGTTCCACCGGCAAGCCCAAGGGCGTACAGCATTCCACGGGCGGCTACCTGCTGCATGCCATCCTGACCACCAAGTGGACCTTCGATCTCAAGGCCAATGACGTTTTCTGGTGTACCGCCGACATCGGCTGGGTCACCGGCCACACCTACATCACCTATGGACCCCTGGCCTGCGGCGGCACCGAGATCGTGTTCGAGGGCGTGCCCACCTATCCGGACGCCGGCCGCTTCTGGAAGATGATCCAGGAACACAAGGTCAGCATTTTCTACACCGCACCCACTGCCATCCGCTCCCTGATCAAGGCCGCAGACACCAACCCCGCCGTGCACCCGAGGAATTTCGACCTCACCAGCCTGCGTGTGCTGGGTTCCGTGGGCGAGCCCATCAATCCCGAAGCCTGGATGTGGTACCACGACAATATCGGGGGTGGCCGCTGCCCGATCATGGACACCTTCTGGCAGACCGAGACCGGTGGTCACGTCATCACCCCCTTGCCCGGCGTCACCCCCCTGGTTCCCGGCTCCTGCACCCTGCCTTTCCCCGGCATCATGGTCAGCGTGGTCGATGAAGCGGGACATGACGTGGAATGGGGTACCGGCGGCTTCCTGGTGATCAAGCGCCCCTGGCCCTCCATGATCCGCACCATCTGGAACGACCCGGACCGTTTCAAGAAGAGCTACTTCCCGGAGGACCTGGGTGGCAAGCTGTATCTGGCCGGTGATGGCGCCGTGCGGGATGCCAAGACCGGCTACTTCACCATCATGGGCCGCATCGATGACGTGCTGAACGTGTCCGGCCATCGCATGGGTACCATGGAGATCGAATCTGCCTTGGTCAGCCATCCTCTGGTGGCCGAGGCGGCCGTGGTGGGCAAGCCCCACGACGTCAAGGGCGAGGCCATCGTTGCCTACGTGGTGCTCAAGCGCGCCCGACCGACGGGCGACGAGGCCAAGCAGATCGTCAACGACCTGCGCAACCATGTCGGCCACGAGATTGGTCCCATCGCCAAACCGGACGAGATCCGCTTTGGCGACAACCTGCCCAAGACCCGCTCCGGCAAGATCATGCGTCGCCTGTTGCGCACCCTGGCCAAAGGGGAGGAAATCACGTCCGACGTGTCCACCCTGGAGAACCCGGCCATCCTTGACCAGCTCAAGGAAGTGGTGAAGTAATCCCCCGACGTACCCAGAGAAGGAACCGTCGCCGGAATCAAGCGCGGTAAGTCCCGCGTTTGGCAGGCGAGCCTGGGCTGAACCCCCAGGCTCGCGACGCACCCGGACCCCTGTTCCTGTGTCCCTGGGAAAGACCGGCAGGATGCGGTGGCTGGATCATCGGCCGCTCCGTGACCCGCGAAGAGGAGGCGCAGATTCCAACTGTTTCCAAAATGCAGCGGCGCCTTGGCTATCCAAAGGCCTTGCGAAAGGCCATGAATCTGTTGTAAACAGGCGAGACAGAAGCTTCAGAGTGTCTGAAATAAAACAATTCAAGATGCGAATATCGATAATAAGTCGCTACACTTCGGACGTATAACAACTAGGTGGATGGAGATATACGTGTGTGTCATCAAATGGCCGGACTTGATGGCTGCAGCTGATGGCCCTGCCATGACCGGGCCGGTCGGCGCCAAGGCGCATGCTTGGCCGGCGCTCTGTATGCATCCCACTCCAAAACTCCCATTCTTTCGGGTTCCCTGGCCTACGGCCTGAGGCTCTCTATACCCGTGCGGTAAAGGTTTTCCACAAGGTTCCCTGGGAACTGCGTGGGTGTACGCATGCATGTTGGACCTGCATGCGCTGGCCGGCGCTCGCGCCGGATATAAGCAACCTTTGGAAGGAGACGTCATGCAAAAAATGCCATGCCTCGCACTGGCTACCCTGGTCGCATTGCCCTGGGCCATGGCGGTCCAGGCTTCGGACCTCCACATCAAGATCATCGCATCCACCTGTCTGAACTGCCATGGTCCCGGAGGGCACAGCCTCGGCGCCGTGCCGAGCCTGGCCGGTCAGGACCGGGAGCACCTCCGCACGGCCATGCTGGAGCAGAAATCGGGCGCCCGGGAGACCACGGTCATGCGCAAGTACATGAACGGCTACAAGGATGAGGAGATCGCCCAGTTGGCCGAGTACTTCTCCAAGCTGAAGTAAATCGAAAACAACTGTGAGGAGCCAGTCATGAACAACACCCGTAGATCATTCCTGCAAGCATCAGCCGCCACCCTGGCCTCATTGGCGATGTCCCGACCCGTCCTGGCCAGCCCTGGCAAGGCCTCGCCCCACGTCGTCGTGGTGGGCGCCGGATGGGGCGGAGCCACCTGTGCCAAGTACCTGCGCCTGTGGGACCCGGGTATCCGGGTGACCCTGATCGAGCCGAATGCCCATTTCACCTCTTGCCCCATGTCCAACTGGGTGGTGGGCGGTTTTCAGGACTACAACTACCTGATCAAGAGTTATGACCATCTACCCAAGCATGGCATCAAGATGGTGCGGGATTGGGTGACAGGGGTGGATGGCGAGAAGCAGTTGGTACATACCCGGGGCGGCCACAAGATTCATTATGACCGCCTGGTGATGGCGCCGGGCATGGAATTCATGACCGAGCGTGTCGAAGGCTATGCCGAGGGTGCCCAGGCGCAAAAGGTCATGCATGCCTTCCGGGCCGGGCCGGAAACCCTGCTACTGCGCAAGCAGCTGGAAGCCATGCCGGACGGCGGTGTATTCGTCATCGCCTCGCCGCCGCCGCCCGGACGCTGTGTGTCCGGGCCCTATGAGAGGGCCTGCGTCGCGGCCCACTACTTCAAGCAGCACAAGCCCAAATCCAAGATCATCATGCTGGACGGGCATATTGGCGTGGTGTCCAAGGGGCCCATGTTCAAGGCAGCCTGGAAAGAACTGTATCCCGGCATGATCGAGCATCGGCCCAACAACCTGGCGGTGGGGTTTGATCATCGGACCATGACGGTCAGCACGGAATTCGAGGATGTTCAGGGCGACGTGGTCAACATCATTCCGTTGCAACGGGCACCCCAGATCTGCAAGGACGCCGGCTTGCGCAACGATGCCCTGGACCGCTGGTGCAGGGTGGATTTTGTCACTTACGAATCCACTTCGGTGCCCAAGGTGCATGTCATCGGCGACCCCATCATGTCCAACATGCCCAAGTCGGCCCATGTCTCCAACAATCAGGCCAAGATTTGTGCGGCGGCCATCATCGAGTTGTTCCATGGCCGGCAGCCCAATCCGGTCCCGGTGATCGGCAGCACCAGCTATTCGGTGACCTCGGACAAGACCTCGGGTGCCATTGCCGTGGTCATGCGCTACGATCCGGTCAACAAGGTCTACGTGCGCCAGCCCCAGGGCGGGGCGAATCCTCTCCACAGCGAGCTGGATTTTGCCTATGGCCTGGCCTGGCATGAAAACATGTGGGCCGACGCTCTGGGTTGACGGACAGGGGGGGCAGCGTCCAAGTCGTTGGACCCCCGTGAAGCCGGCATCCGTCCGGCCATGCATCCCGCTAGGCAGAAGTCCTGGATTCCCGTGGCTATTGGTCAGGGAATCCAGAGACGATACAGTGCACCGCCATCATTGCTCAGTGTCAGATGGCCATGCTGACCCTTGCTTTCATGGGCCCTGGCTATCGTGTGCGAGAAAAACAAGCCAAGCCCCGTTCCGGTGGCCGTGCGCCCAGGATCATGGCCCTGATTGGCCAGGATGTGGGCAGGGTACCCGGCACTATCGTCCCGGACCTCGAAGCAGAGTCCCCCGTCTGCCAGGTGTACCCCGATCCGGATGTGCTCCCGGGCAAATTGC
This sequence comes from Thiobacillus sp., assembly GCA_020724415.1. GTDB lineage: Bacteria > Pseudomonadota > Gammaproteobacteria > Burkholderiales > Thiobacillaceae > JADJCP01. Next base: position 28,983 of record DYHB01000004.1, on the reverse strand, counting down.
AAGGCATTGTGAATGGCGTTGAGCAGCGCCATTTCCATCAAGTAGCGATCGAAAAACCAAAAGGGCGGGCAGCCTTCGGAATGACACTCGACCCGGATTTTTTGCCCGGCCAAAGCCTTGCTCTGGGCACATATGTCTTCCAGGAAGGCGGCCGGTGACTGGGCATCCACATTCAGTTCGAGCCGGCCCTGATCGTTCTTGTACAAGGTCAGGGCCTGGACGAGGCGGTCAGAAATGTTCTGGCAGATGCGCCGAGGCTCCAGCAGCCAGGGGGCTGCATCGGGGTGACGGCTGACCACCTCTCCCAGAGCCAGGGTGAGGTAGCCCAGCTGGTTCTTCAGCTCGTGGAACTCCGAGGCCATCAGGCTGCCAAGATCCACACCGGGCGGGGGGGGCTGCTTTGTCATGGGTCACGCACTCCAAATTTCTTGGCCAATTGTTGCTGCAGGGCAACGACCTTGCCCAGCTTGGGGTGGTCCGGGCGACGTTCCCGGGCCAACCGGATGTAGTCACGTACCTTCTGGGCGTGCTCGGGACTCCAGCCATCCCTGGCCATGAGGCTCAACAGGGACTGGGCGGCATTGAGTTGGATCTGGACATTGTTGGGCAGATTGGTCGCCGCCTGGGTCAGCATGTCGGCCGCTTCCTCCAGCTTGCCTTGCCGCGCCCGCATGACGGCCTCGTTGTTCAGCGAGACGGCAACCTTCACGCTTTCCTGGATAAGTCGCTCTCCCTCATCGGCCCGTCCCAAGTCCTGGAACATGCGTCTCGAACTCCGCAAGAGCCGGTTGTCCTCGTGGTTGTTGTTGACCAGCGTCTGTACCAGTCGCTGGCCTTCCGCTTCCAGGCCCGAAGACAGGCAAGCCTTGGCCAGGTCCAGGCTAATCTGCTCCGTGAGTGGCGCCTCATGGGATGCGGCCAGGCTCAAGGCGCGCTCCAGCACCGTGCGTGCGTTCTCGGCGTTGCCCGCCCTGGTTTCCTTCAGGCTTTCCACGATGTCCGCGGCGATGGCTGCCTTGGGGTCGTTGGGAAAGTGGCTGCGCAGTTCCCTCAGGGTTGCGCCGGCTTCTTGGAGCTTGCCCTGTTCCACCTGGACCCTGGCCAATCGTGCGTGGTCATCCCCACTGCGCAGGATGGAGTGGACATTGCGCTCCACCACGGTACTGAAGGCACGCTCGGCCGTGTCCAGGTCTCCCTGGCTCAGGGCGACTTCGCCCAATGCCCTTTGCCGGTTCAGGATGTTGGGGGATCGGGCTGCGGCCTTGGCCAGGGTTTCCAGGGCTGCCTCTGCCTTGTCCTGGGCTTCCTGCACCTGGGCCAGGAAGTCCTGGGCAGCCATGAAGTCCGGGGCGTCATCCACCAGATCCAGCAACAGCCCTTCAGCCTCATCGTGCCGTTCTTGCAAGAAGAGGGTTCTGGCCAGGCCCATGCGTGCCCAGGGGACGACTCGCATGGCCAGGACCTGGTCATAGATTTCCTTGGCCTCGTCCAGACGCCCGAGTGCGATCAGAAGCTCCGCCTTCAGGCGCCAGGCATCGATGGTATAGGCGGGGGGGAGTGCGCAAATACGGTCACATCCCAGCACGGCTTCGGGTAATTGGCCCTGGTCCAGCCAGAGATGTACTTGGGCAAAGGCCGCCTTCTTGCGGAGTATCTGGGTCAGCCTTTGCTGCAGGGATTCTGCCGTGAAGGGCTTGATCAGATAATCGTCAGGGGCAAGTTCCGCAGCCGACATGACCCGCTCGTAGCCCCGTTCGGCCGTGACCATCAGGAACACCGTGGACATGCTGATCAGCTTGCCATGGCGCAGTTCTTCCAGCAGTTGCTGGCCGTCACGCCCCTCACCGAGGTTGTAGTCGCAGATGATCACGTCATAGGCGCGCTGCTTGATGCGGTGCACTGCATCAAAGGCCCCCTGGCTCATGTCCGTCTTGGTGACGCCGAAATTGCTCAGGGTGATGCGCAAGGAGGTGCGCATGCCCGGGTGATCATCAATGACAAGTACGGCGAGATTGCTGAAGTTGACGGCAGGTGCAGTGGTCATGGCATACACGCTCTAGGAAGACAGATGGTACCGGACCTGGATCGGCTGAGCCAGCCTGGGGCCCGGGCTCTATCGCCCCGCCCCGGGCATGGGGGACAGGGCAACAGGCAAGATACCTTCCCATCAATATGGTTGACCATGTCCCGGGCGGCCATGACAATGGCCCTTGTGATATCAAGAGGCTTCAAAATGGATAATCCGGATCTGAGCAAGGAACAACAAATCATGCGCGCCATGCGCAAGACTCTGACCTCCGTCGTTCGGGACTGTGCGCCCCGGGCCGATCAGCCCAGCCCCCTGAGTGAAGGTACGGTGGAAAACATTCGCATGTGCCTGGGCCTGATCGCGGCCCGGGAAAGCGAATTGGCCGAGGCCCTGGGCCTGTCCCAGAGCCAACGTCCGGTCTTTGCCGACGAGCCGAAATCTGCCGAAGTGCTCCAGTTCATGCCCGGCACCCGCAAGGATCATTGATGGCCGAAGCTATCTCCAGCCTGATCAGCGATACCGAAACCCAGCTGGTCAGGCCCAAGTACGTGGTGATCTACAGCCCGTCCGGGCGGAACAGGAAACGTTTCCCTGAAAACTGTGTCAGCGTCCATGATGACGAAGAGGCCGCTCGCAGCGCCGCGAGCCCGGAGACGGGACATCATGCGGCGGTAGCTTCCGGCCCTTCCCGCTCATCGGAAGGTTTCCGGCTGTACTATCTCGTGCGCTGGCTGGACTGACGCCGGCATTCTCTCTCACCAGGCCAGTATCGACGCGCCCACGGCCCGGGTTTCATGCTGCTAAAATCGGACCTCCATATCCATTGGAGGCTGCCATGAGTGATGCGCTGAATTACCTTGTACAAGTTCGGGGTGATGCCCTGGGCCACTATTTCAAGTTCCTGAAGGACAGTGGCAAGCATCTGGACCCCAAGACCCGGAACCTGATTTCAGTCATCACCAAGGTCCATTCCCAGACCGAGGCCGGCCTCAGGCAATACCTCATGCGGGCCTTGCGCGAGGGATGCACGGCCATGGAAGTGATCGATGCCCTGGTCATGGCCTTTCCCGCCCTGGGCTTGGCCAAGATCGTCTGGGCCACCGAGATTATCCTGGACATGGGCATCCCGGAATTTTCGCCGGAGTTGATCAATGCCCAGCCCCAATGGCGTGAGGTGATCGCTCTGGGGGATATCGCGGACGGCGAGGTCCGCCGGGTGGATACCTCAACCCGTACCGTATTCGTCTATCGGGAGGGCGAAGGCTGCAAGGTCTATGATTCCCATTGCCCCCACCAAGTGACCAACATCCCCCACCTGGCCCTGGAAGGCAAGACCCTGACCTGTCCCAAGCATTTCTGGAAATTCGACATCACGACCGGTCAATGCATCGAGAAAGGCAAGCATCCCCTCAAGGGCTTCGATACCAAGGTGGAAGACGGCATGCTCCATGCCTATTGGTGAGGATCAGGCCTGGTTTGGCCCCGAAGGTGGTCGTGTGGAGTTGAACAAACGTCCTTCCGCATGGAGGAAACGGGTGAAAAACTCGAACAAGACCAGCCGGGTGGTTTGCACATAGACCAGCAACCCTTCCAGCACGATGCTGAAGAGGCTACCCAGCACGATCACCAATACCCACAGCCAGACCCATGGGGCACCCTCTGCCAGGGTCATGATGGCTTGGGAGAGGGCAGCGTGGGCCAGGGCGAAAGCGCCAACCCGGACAAAGGACAGGGTGTTCATGGCCAGTTCGAACACGCTGAGCAGCAATTGCCCGCTCGCTTCCGCCATGGGCCTCGACTGGACCAGATTGCCCGCAAAGTAGTGGATCAGGGCCAGGCCGCTCAATACCAGGGCCAGGGGTGAGAACCATGCGCCCAACAGGGAAAGATAGAGCAGGAGTACGGCAGCATCCACCTGCAACCAGGTCTTCAACTCGCCGCGCCAATGGGCTTCGATGCCGGCAAACAGCATGCCCAGGAGAATGAGCAGCACCCCCAGGGCCATGGGGACCAGGATGACCGGCAGAGGGTGCTGCAATGGGTGCAGCCAGAGGGGCGCTACCAGATGGCTGAATCCGAACACCTCGCCGAAAACCAGGCCAAAGGCCATGGCGGACACGCCGCATGGGAGCAGGAATCTCAGTTGAGGCGCCCGCTTGTGCAGCGCAAGACCGATCAGGGCGATCACCAGGCCATGTCCTACATCGGGGAACATATAGCCAAACAACAGTGGAATCAGCAGGGGAAGCAGGCCGCTGGGATCAACCTCGGCCCGCCCGGGGACGCCCCAGAGCTGAAGGAACGGGCGAAAGGGAAGGGTCCACCAGCGGCTCAACAGGTCCACCGGCGGGCGTGCCTCCACAGGTGGCAACGGGAAGCGGACGGTGGCCCGGATGCCTGCGTCGGACAGTCGTTGTTCCAATTGGGCCGGGTCCGGGCCGGTACACCAGCCGGTGATGTGGCATAGGGCATGCCCCGCCAGGAGCCCGGGAGCGTGTTCCAGGAACCAGGCCAGGGTCTGGATGTTGGCGTGGGCCTGACCCATCTCGACATCACTTTCCAACTGGTGCAGCTGGGTTTCGAGTGACGCAGCGTCGGCGCGGGCCTGTTGCCGGCGCTCCCGGATGCGGGATTGCTGTAACCCTTGGTCGGAGCTCAACCACTGGGGCAGGCCAAACGGAAGACAGCCATGCCCAACGACCATGGCCTGGATGATCTCTTTCTGGTCTGGCGTGGCGGCCACATACAGGAACCGGTGCCTGGCGCCCTGGACCAAGGTCTCCACCGCCCCTGGGAATCCTCCCTCGGGAAGACTGTCCCGGGGGCATGCGAACAGGCATTTGCAGAGCAAGGGGGTCCGTCGGAAGATGCCCTCGAAGTCCAGGCCCGCCACCGCCATGCCCGCGACGCATTCGGCCAGCAGGTCCAGTTCATCCAGTTCGGCCCGGACCTGCTCCAGCCGCTCGCTCAGGTAATCGTGCCGGGCTTGCCAGACCCGCAGTCGGTGCACGGCCAGATTGGCCAGATGGACCGGGTCCCCCACCAAGGTGCCCGCTCGTTGCCCGGTTCCAGGCAGCCTGCTGGCGTAGGGGGCGGCCAAGGTTTGGAAGCGCTGGACAAAATGCCGTAGTTTTTCGGTGTCGGCACTTTCCACGAAGCGCGGGTCCACCTCCAGCTGAACCCCGCCGGTCCGGGCCAGCAGCTCAATCGCCCGGACCGTGTCGTCCCGGGGGGTAAATGCTTCGAACCAACGCGCCTCTGTGGGCCGGATGTGCATGAAAAATCCCTTGTTCCCCGCTGCCTGGTTTCATTCTATGCAGGGAAACCGGCACCTGCCGGCTCAACCGTTGCGGGGAATGCCCTGTCTGGATTTTTTCGATGACTTGTCCCGATGCCGCTTCAGGGCCTTGTCCAGGCTGTCGCACAATACCTGGAGCACCTTGATGCGGGCGAAGCGCTTGTCATTGGCTTCCACCAGAGTCCAGGGCGCGATCTCGGTGCTGGTGCGGTCCACCATGTCGACGACCGCTTGCTCGTAGGCTTCCCATTTTTCCCGGTTGCGCCAATCCTCCTCCGTGATCTTGAACTGTTTGAAGGGGGTGATTTCCCGGGCCTTGAACCGGGCCAACTGCTCTTCATTGGTGATGGATAGCCAGAATTTCACCACCACCACCTCATGGTCCACCAGCTGGGCCTCGAATTCATTGATTTCGTTGTAGGCCCGGGCCCAGTCATATTCAGAGCAATAGCCCTCCACCCGTTCCACCAGGACCCGGCCGTACCAGGAGCGGTCGAAAATGGCCAGGCGTCCGCGTCTGGGCAAGTGACGCCAGAACCGCCACAAGTAGGGCTGGGCTCGCTCCTCCTCGGTGGGGGCTGCAATGGGGATGACCTGGAACATGCGGGCATCCAGGGCTCCGGTGACCCGGCGAATGGCGCCTCCCTTGCCGGCGGCATCGTTGCCTTCGAACACCGCCACCACCGAGATCTTCTGGAAGGCCGGGTCCCGGGTCAGCAGGGCCAGGCGTCCCTGCAGGGATTCAAGCCGGGTCTCGTATTCCTTCTTGGCAACCATTTGGGTCATGTCCAGGCTGCGCAACAGGTGGTGCTCGTCCACCCGGGGCAGGCTGGGCAGGTTGCCGATGGAATGGGGCGGTGCGTGGCCGGCATCCAGGCGCTTGCGGATGGACTCCAGGAGCAGTTTGCCCAGCATCACGTTGCGGTAGCGTTCGTCGGTACCCTCGATGATGTACCAGGGGGCCTGGGCCGTGCTGGTGAGACGCAGGGCATGGGCCGTGGTTTTCTTGAACTTGTCGTAGAGCTGGAAATGGTGCCAGTCACGTTCCGTCACCCGCCAGCGGGTCAGGGGGTCTTTCTGCAGGGACTTGAGCCGGTCTTCCTGGTTCTTCTTGGAGAGATGGAACCAGAACTTCAGGATCAGCGCCCCTTCGTCGGCCAGCATTTTTTCAAAGTGGACATTCCGGTCCAGGGCATCATCCAGGTCGGCCAGCTTGGTCTTGCCATAGACGCGCTCCAGGATAGGCATGCTGTACCAGGAGCCCTGGAAGACACCGATCTTGCCCTTGGGCGGCAGGGCGCGCCAGAACCGCCACATGTCGGGGCGATCCCGCTCCTCGTCGGAAGGTTCGCCCATGCCATGGGTCTCCACGTGGCGCGGGTCCAGCCATTCATTCAGGGACCGAACCGATTCCCGCCGCCCCCCGCCATCCACGCCACTCACGATCAGGATGACTTGGAAGCCTTTCTGGCTGACCAGCTCGTACTGGGCTTGCAGCAATTGTTCCCGCAGGCGGGGGAGCTCTTCATCGTAGGTGGACTTGTCCAGCTTGTGGCCCAGTTCGGCAGATTCAAACATGCGGGGGCTCCTGTATCAGAGGGATTGGGTGCCGGCCAGGCCGGTGTCCTGCAAGGCCGCATGGGCGGCTGCCAGGCGGGCGATGGGCACGCGCGGGCCCGAACAGGAGACGTAGGTGAGGCCGATGCCATGGCAGAAGGCGATGGAGGCCGGGTGGCCGCCGTGTTCGCCGCAGATGCCCACCTTCATGTCCGGGCGGGTGGTGCGGCCCCAGGCGATGGCCAGCTGCATGAGCTTGCCCACGCCCTTCTGGTCGAGCACCTCGAAGGGGTTGTCCTGGAGGATGCGGCTCTGGTTGTACATCGGCAGGAACTTGTTCTCGGCATCCTCCCGGGAGAAGGAAAAGGTGGCCTGGGTCAGGTCATTGGTGCCGAAGGAGAAGAATTCGGCCTGTTCTGCCAAGTGCTCGGCCCGCATGCAGGCCCGTACCACCTCCAGCATGGAGCCGAACTTGAAGTCCAGCGAGACCCCATGGCTGGCTTCCACGTCGGCCCGGATCTCGTCCACCCAGGATTTCACCATTTTGAGTTCTTCCGCGGTGCAGACTTGGGGCACCATGATCTCGGGGTGCACCTCGATGCCGGCCTTCTGGCACTGGGCGGCGGCCTCCAGGATGGCCCGGATCTGCATGGTGTAGATCTCCGGATGGGTCAGACCCAGTCGGACGCCCCGGTGACCCAGCATGGGGTTGACCTCGAACAGGGCGCGCACCTTCTTGAGCATGGCCTCCTTCTTCTGTATCGCTTCTTCCACCAGGGCCGGGTCGGCGGGACGCTGCACCTGGGGATGGGTGTCCCGGGTGCGATACATGAAATCCACGGCATCGGACAGGACCTGCATGCCGCGCAGGGTGTCGCGCAGGTGGCGCAACTGGTCAAGTTCCTCCACCAATTGGTCGGCGGTGGGCAGGAATTCATGGATGGGGGGATCGAGCAGACGGATGGTGACCGGGCGCGGCGCCATCACCTTGAAGATGCCGGCGAAATCGTCGCGCTGGATGGGCAGCAGCTTGTTCAGGGCGGCCTGGCGGTCGGTCGGGGTCTCCGCGACGATCATTTCCACCACGATGGGCAGGCGTTCCACGGCGTTGAACATGCGCTCGGTGCGGCACAGGCCGATGCCCATGGCGCCGAATTTCAGTGCCCGGTCGGCATCCTGGGGCGTGTCGGCATTGGCCATGACCTTGAGCCGGGCGGCCTCGTCGGCCCAGCCCAGCAGGGTGGCCAGTTCCTGGGAGAACTCGGCCTCGATCATGGCCACCTCGCCCACGTATACGTTTCCGGTGGTGCCGTCGATGGTGATGACCGAGCCCTCGCCGAAGGTCTGGTCGCCCACGATGGCCTGGCGCAGGCGCACATCCACGTGGATGCCCTCGGCCCCGGCCACGCAGGGCTTGCCCATGCCCCGGGCCACTACCGCCGCGTGGCTGGTCTTGCCGCCCCGACTGGTGAGAATGCCCTGGGAGGCAAAGAAACCGTGGATGTCTTCCGGTTTGGTCTCTTCCCGCACCAGGATGACCTTTTCACCCGCCCGACCCAGTTGTTCGGCCCGGTCGGCATCGAACACCGCGATGCCCGAGGCTGCCCCGGGCGAGGCGGGCAAGCCCCGGGCCACGGGTCGCGCCTGGGCCTTGGGGTCCAGGCGCGGGAACAAGAGCTGTTCCAGCATTTCGGGCTGGATGCGCAGCAGCGCCTGGCTTTTGTCGATCAAGCCTTCCTGCACCATCTCCACGGAGGTGCGGACCAAGGCGGCGGCATTCATCTTGCCGTTGCGGGTTTGCAGGCAGTACAGGGTGCCCTTCTCGATGGTGTACTCGTAGTCCTGAACCTCCTTGTAATGGCCTTCCAGGCGGTCGCGCAGTTCCACCAGTTGCCGATACAGATCGGGCCGCTCCTTGGCCAGTTCCGCCACCGGCTTGGGGGTGCGGATGCCGGCCACCACGTCCTCGCCTTGGGCGTTGGTCAGGAACTCCCCGAACATCACGTTTTCGCCGGTGCCCGGGTCCCGGGTGAAACCTACACCCGTGGCGCAGTAGTCCTCGCCTTCATCGCCCATGTTACCGAACACCATGGCGACGACATTGACCGCCGTGCCGTTGGCCATGTCAGGGGTGATCTTGAACTCCCGCCGGTAGTCCACGGCACGCTTGCCGGACCAGGAGTTGAATACCGCCTTGATAGCGATTTCCAGTTGCTCATAGGGATCGGTGGGGAAGGGCTGGCCGGTGACCCGCTCGATGACGCCGAGGAATCGTTCCGCGATGTCGGCCAGGTGGGCTGCAGACAGGCCCACGTCATGCTTCACCCCGGCCTCGGACTTGACCGCGTTGAATTCACGGTCGAAGTCCTCCTCGGGCACGCCCAGGGCCACCTTGCCGAACAGCTGGATGAAGCGCCGGTAGGCGTCATAGCCAAAGCGCTCGTTGCCGGTGAGGGCGATCAGGCCGTGCAGGGTCTCGGCGTTGAGACCCAGGTTGAGGATGGTGTCCATCATGCCCGGCATGGACAGGGCCGAGCCGGAGCGCACCGAGACCAGCAAGGGGTTGTCCCGGCCGCCGAAGACCTTGCCCGAGGTGCGTTCCACGTCGGCCATGTGGGCCCGGGCCTGTTCCATGACGCCCTCGGGAAGGCGTCGGTCAGGGTGCTCCAGATAGGCCAGGCAGGCTTCCGTGGTGATCACGAAGCCGGGCGGTACGCGCAGGCCGATCTGGGTCATTTCGCACAGGTTGGCGCCCTTGCCGCCCAGCAGCTTCTTGTTCTTGCCGTCGCCTTCGTGAAAGGCGTACACGTATTTCACGCGCATGTCGCTCATGTCATTCTCCACTTCAAGGTTGAGTCCGGTATCGATCCAGCCAGAGCAAGCCCATGACAGTCTTGGCCTCGCAGATGCGTCCATCGCGGATCATGGCCAGGGCCTCGGTCATGGGGACCCTGAGGACCTCCAGGAATTCGTCGTGGTCCGGGGCGTCGCCCACATGGGTGAGGCCCTGGGCCAGGAAATACACCAGCCGCTCGTCCGAGTAGCCGATGCAGGGGTACTGGGTCATCAGGTAGGTCCATTGCTCGGCCACGTGGCCGGTTTCCTCCAGGAGTTCCCGTTGGGCACAGACCAGATCGTCCTCATCCGGGTCGATCTTGCCCGCCGGCAGTTCGATGAAATCCCGGCGCAGGGGGTAGCGGTGCTGACGCTCCAGAAGGATGTCGCCGTTTTCGAACAGGGGCAGGATCACCGTGGCCCCGGGATGGATCAGGTATTCACGGGTGGACTCCCCGCCATTGGGCAGGCGCACCCGGTCCAGCTTGGCGTGGAGCAGGCGGCCCCGGTATACGGTTTCGGAGGACAGGGTATGTTCGGTCAGGTCGTCTTGGGACACGGTTCGGGCCGGAAGCAAAATTGAAGTATAGCCAGGGAATCCACCTGACACTTGCCCTGATATGGGTTTAGCATTGGCTTCCTGGCGGTGCCGGGCTCGGGGGAGGCGGCCCGCCTGTGTGCTGTAGCTTCACAATTCTAGATACCGGAGACTGTCATGCCCCAAACCAAATTCCTGCTCGACGAGAACGAGATCCCCACCCATTGGTACAACGTGGTGGCCGACATGCCCAACAAGCCCCTGCCGCCCCTGGGGCCGGACGGCAATCCCATCGGGCCGGACAAGATGGCCGCCATCTTCCCCATGAACATCCTGGAACAGGAAATGTCGGCCGAACGCTGGATCGCCATCCCCGAGCCGGTGCGGGAAATCTACCGCTTGTGGCGCCCGTCCCCCTTGTTCCGGGCCCACCGCCTGGAGCAGATCCTGGGTACTCCGGCCAAGATTTACTACAAGTACGAAGGGGTCTCCCCGGCCGGTTCCCACAAGCCCAATTCCGCCATTCCCCAGGCCTATTTCAACAAGGTGGCCGGCATCAACCGCCTGACCACCGAGACCGGTGCCGGCCAGTGGGGCTGCAGCCTGTCCCTGGCCGGCCAGATGTTCGGCATGGAAATCCGGGTCTACATGGTCAAGGTGAGCTACCAGCAGAAGCCCTTCCGTCGCTCCATGATGCAGACCTGGGGCGCCGAGGTGTTCGCCAGCCCCACCAACATGACCGAGGCCGGGCGCGGCATCCTGGCTATCGATCCGGACAACCAGGGCAGTCTGGGCATCGCCATCTCGGAAGCGGTGGAAGAGGCCGCCTCCCGGGCCGATACCAACTATGCCCTGGGTTCGGTGCTAAACCACGTTCTGCTGCACCAGACCATCATCGGCCAGGAGGCCAAGAAGCAGTTCGAGAAAGCGGGGGATTACCCGGACATGATCTTTGCCCCCTGTGGCGGCGGCTGCAATTTCGCCGGGGTCAGCTTCCCCTTCTTCGCCGACAAGGCCGCTGGGGACAAGCGGGCCCAGAACCTGCGCTTCGTCGCCGTGGAACCCACCTCCTGCCCCACCCTGACCAAGGGGGTCTATGCCTATGACTTCGGCGATTCGTCCGGCTATACCCCGCTCATGAAGATGTACACCCTGGGCCACGATTTCATGCCGCCGGGCATCCACGCCGGCGGCCTGCGCTACCACGGCGATTCGCCCCTGATCTCCCAGCTCTACCACGAAAAGCTGATCGAGGCCGTGGCCGTGCCCCAGGTGGCCACCTTCGAGGCCGGGGTGCAGTTCGCCCGGGCCGAAGGCATCATCCCCGCGCCCGAGTCCTGCCACGCCATCCGTGCGGCCATCGACGAGGCCCTGCGCTGCAAGCAGAGTGGTGAACCGAAGACCCTCTTGATCAACCTGTCCGGCCACGGCCATTTCGACATGGCGAGTTACGACAAGTACTTCGCCGGCGAGTTGACCGACTTCGACTATCCCGAGCACGAGATCCAGGCGGCCCTGGAACGCCTGCCCAAGGTGGCCGACCCGGCCTGACCCCTTCATCCGGATGCCCGGATGCCTCCGAGGGCATGCTCAGAGGGGCGCCTGGGCCCTGCGGCGGCGCACCTCGTCCAGGTTGGCCTGGGCCCGCTCGTAGCCCGGGTCCAGGTCCAGGGCCCGGAGGTAGGCGGTCTCCGCCGCGTCCCACTGACCGGCTTCCTGATGGGCATAGCCCAGGTTGTTCCAGGCCCGTGCCTTGTCCGGGGAGTCCCGGGTGGTGGCCTGCCAGAGACTGATTTCATCCCGGTAGTCGTCGTTCCGGGCATGGGTGTGGGCGGCCAGGATCAGTACAAGCGCCAGGATCGCGGGCACCCGGGCCACGCCCCATAACCGCTGTAGCAGCACCGCAAGGATGAACGCCGGACCCAGCAGGGCCAGGTACAGTTGCCGGTCGTTGGCCACGTCCAGCCGGGCCAGCAGGGAATTGGTGGGCAGCAGGTGCAGGAAGAACCAGGCAATCCCCAGGGACAGCCAGGGCCGGCGCCGGATCTGGCTCAGGGCCACCAGGAGCAGGACTGCCGGAAGAGCCAGCTTCCAGGCTAGGTCGGGCGCATAGGCCAGCCGCACCGGCAGGTCCGGGTCGATGTTGTTGTGCAACCCCAGCAGGGGACGTGTGATCAGGTAATGGATGCCTTCCACCTGAGTCCACAGGTTTTCCAGGATGCTGCGGGTTTCCAGGCTGGTCTGCACCAGGCTGCGGTAGCGATCCAAAGAGAAAATGACCGCCAGTCCGGCCAGGCCGGCCAGCCAGGCCGGCCATGTGGCCTTCAGCGCGGGCTCCCGGGCCAGCCACATCATCAGGGCCAGGGCCAGGGGAAACGTCCAGGCGATCTCCTTGCTGGCCAGGGCCAGGAGAAATGCGCTCAGGGTGAAAAACCACAACCGGCCGCGACCATATCCGTCGCGCCAGGACAGAAAACCCACCAGGCCGGCCAGATAAAACAGACTCATCTGGCCTACCGAGCGCCCGGAGACATAGGTGACCACTTCGGTATTGGCAGGGTGCAAGGCAAACAGCAAGCTGCCCAGCAGGGCAATTCGGCCCGTCCGCCGAGCGTCGGGCAGGGTGAGCCGGGCCCAGTGAAACATGAGTAGATAGGCCAGCAGGCTGTTGCCCAGGTGGATGGCCAGATTGGTCCAGTGAAAGCCCGACGCCTGTTCCGACCCGATCCAATTCAGGCTGTAGCCCAACTTGAGCAGCGGACGGATGCCGGGCATGGAGTCCCACCAGGCGTGCAGGCTGTGCACCGCCGGGTTGAGGACGATGACATTGAAGTCGTCGAACTGGAAGCCGGCCTGGCCGACGTTCCGGTAGGCCAGGGTGGTCAATGCGAGCAACAGCAGGGCGTGGCCCAGGGGCATTCGGCTGGCGGCAATGGTGGCTGGAGGCATGGCCTTGCAATGCTTACAAAGCTGAAAAAAAGGCCGCCTCAAGGCGGCCTGAAGTTGCGCTGTGGCGCAGGATCATTGAGGCTTGAGCAGTAATTCCACCCGGCGGTTTTCCTCGCGGCCCTGGCGGTCCTTGTTGTCCGCCACCGGTTTGGAGGCGCCGTAGCCGGTGGCCTTCAGGCGCTGGGCCTCGATGCCTTTCTGTATGAAGTAGTCGCACACGGCCTGGGCACGTTGCTCCGAGAGTGCCTGGTTATGGGCGTCGCCCCCGGTGCTGTCGGTATGTCCCACCACTTCCACGGAAAGATGGGGATAGCGCTGGATGGCCTCGGCCGCCTCGTCGAGTACCCTAGCGGATTCAGGGCGCAGGGTGGCCTTGTCACTCTCGAAGGTCACGCCCTTCAGCACGATGCTGCTGGCGATGGTGCAGCCCTTCTCGTCCACTGTGTCGCCCTTGGGCGTGTCGGGGCACTGGTCCAGGGCATCCACCACGGCGTCGCCGTCGCTGTCGGGTTCGCAACCCTTGGCATCCACCTGGCGGCCTGTCGGGGTGTTGGGGCACTGGTCCAGGGCATCCACCACGGTGTCGCCGTCGCTGTCGGGTTCGCAACCCTTGGCATCCACCTGGCGGTCTGCCGGGGTGCCGGGGCACTGGTCCAGCCCATCCACGATGCCATCCCGGTCGCTGTCGAATTCACAGCCCCGGGCATCCACGGTCCGCCCCGGGGGTGTGGCCGGACATTGGTCGATGCTGTCAATCACACCGTCCCCGTCGCTGTCACTGGGTGGGGCAGGCGGGATTGGGGTGGTGGGTACGGACTCGGCCACTGGTGCTGCCCCGCTGGCGAGGATGGCTGGGGCCGCGGGCTTGCCCAGGTTGACGTGGAGGCCAAGATGGATCAGCCAGTCATCCAGCCGATGGGTGCCTACCTGGATCAGGTCGGTATCCACCAGGCGGTAGCGCAGGTCGGCTCGAAAATCCATGCGGTCGTTGATCTGCTTGAGAAAGCCGAGTCCAAGGTTGGCTGTCACGGCGTTGTCCCGGTCACCGGGCGAATCAGAGCGCATGTAGCCGAGCCCCAGGAGCCCGAAGGGGGCGAAGGCCGGATCGCGGCTGAAAAAGTACAGGCCATCCATGCCGAAGCCCTTCTGGTTGACATGGCCACCCCCAGGCAGTCCCACTTCATGGCTGGCCAGGCCCACTTCCAGGTTCCAGCGGTCGGACAGGACACTGCCCAGGGCCAGGCGCCCGCCCCAGACATCATTGGTTCTGCTCAGTTTGTTGTCCGGGTTCAGATAGCCCAGCATGGGCGCCAGATACACGCCAGGGTCAGCCAGGGCCGGGGTGCTGGCACCCATGGCCGCAAGACCCATGAGGATGATGGATTTTGTGTTGATGCCCGCCATGGTTCGCCTCCCTGTGATTATCGCTTCAGGCTGTCGCGTATTTCGCGCAGGAGCAGTACATCTTCAGAGGGCTCGGCGGGCGCGGGGGGTGCGGCCTCCTGCTGGCGCTTCATCTTGTTCATGGCCTTGATGACCATGAAGATGACAAAGGCCACAATGATGAAGTCGACGATGGTGTTGATGAAGGCCCCATATTTGATCAAGGGTGCGCCCGCCTTCTCGGCGGCATCCAGGGTTTCGAAGACCTGGTCGCCCAGGTTGATGTAGAGCTGCTTGAAGTCGACGCCGCCGAGGGCCTTGCCAACCACTGGCATGATGACATCCTTGACCAGCGAGTCGACGATCTTCCCGAAGGCACCGCCGATGATCACGCCGATGGCCAAATCCACCACATTGCCACGCATGGCAAACTCTTTGAATTCCTGCATCATGCTCATGATGTATCTCCTACCCGAGGTTATGTGAAGCGCCATTTGCAGGCGTATGGCCGCATGGGCGATGTTGTTGCCGCCAGTATACCCTTGATTTCAAAGGAGCCGGGGGGCCATGTCAAATGGCCATGCTCAGTCGGCTCCCTGGCCTCGCACCAGGGTATGGGTGGCGGCCGCAAAGTCCAGCATGCGGGTGATGCAAACGCGGGCCTGGAGACAGGTTTCCAGGGGGGCATGGATTTCGTTGGTCCCCGTTTCCAGCACCGTCAATAACTTGCGCAGCCCGTTCATGGCCATCCAGGGGCAATGGGCGCAGGACACGCAGGTGGCCCCCCTGCCGCCACTGGGCGCCTCGATAAGCGTTTTTCCGGGGGCCACCTCCCGCATCTTGTGGAAAATGCCATTGTCCGTGGCGACGATGAAGCTCGGGTTGGCCAGGTCGGCCACGGACTTGATCAGCTGGGTGGTGGAGCCCACCACATCCGCCAGTGCGATCACGTCCCGGGGGGACTCGGGGTGTACCAGCACGGCCGCCTCCGGGTGTTCCGCCTTCAACTCCCGGATGCCGTCCGCCTTGAATTTCTCATGGACCACGCAGGAGCCCTGCCACATCAGCATGTCGGCTCCGGTTTCCCGCTGGACATAGTCGCCCAGGAAGCGGTCCGGCGCCCAGAGGACTTTCTGGCCCAGGTCATGGAGATGACGCACCACCTTCACGGCGATGCTGGAGGTGACCATCCAGTCGGCCCTGGCTTTGACGGCGGCGGAGGTGTTGGCATAGACCACCACCGTTCGGTCTGGGTGCTGGTCGCAGAAGGCGGCGAAATCATCCGCAGGGCAGGACAGATCCAGGGAACATTCCGCGCCCAGGTCCGGCATCAGGACCCGTTTTTCCGGGTTCAATATCTTGGCCGTCTCGCCCATGAAGCGCACGCCTGCGACGAGCAGGGTCTTGGCCCCGGAGGCATGGCCGAAGCGGGCCATTTCCAGGGAGTCCGACACGCAACCGCCTGTTTCCATGGCCAGATCCTGGAGGTCTCCGGAGGTGTAGTAGTGGGCCAGCAGCACGGCATCCTGTTCCTTCATCAACTGCTTTATTCGGGTTTTCAGCTCGGTGCGTTCAGCGGTCGACAGTATCTCCTCGATCACGGGAGGCACGTGGTGGATGGGATGTGCGGTCGGTGCGCTCAGGGCAAACTCTTGGGGCATGATGATTCGAAGGCGTCGTCGGAATGGACCTGTTTTAGGGACCCGCCACCTTGATGTCAAGGCCGAGTCCCTTTAGTGTAAAAAAGTCACCCCATACTTTGATGCCATGCCGTCCTCTTCCCTGCACGACCATATTGCCCGCATATCGGCCCGTACCGTGGCCGAGGGACTGAATCGCGGCAGCTCGGGCAATGTCAGCGCACGGACGGCGGAGGGATTCCTGATTACGCCGTCCGGTGTCCCAAGTGCCGGGGTGTCGGCAGATCAGATCGTCGCCATGGACCTGGCGGGTCAGGCCCAGCCCGGGCCCAGGCCGCCGTCTTCCGAATGGCGCATCCATCGCGACATCTATGCTGCCCGGCCGGAGGTCAATGCCGTCATCCATGTCCACTCGCCCTTTGCCGTTTCCCTGGCCTGTCTGCGCCTGGGTCTGCCGGCCTTCAACTACATGGTGGCGGTAGCCGGCGGTCGGGACATCCGTTGCGCCGGCTATGCCACCTTCGGCACCCAGGCTCTTTCGGACCGGGTGCTTGAGGCCCTGGTTGGGCGCAGGGCATGCCTCATGGCCAATCATGGCCAGGTGGCTGTAGGCGTCGATCTGGACCAGGCTTTTGCCTTGGCCGTGGAGGTCGAAACATTGTGCGAGCAATATTGGCGGGCCAGTCTGATGGGATCTCCGGTCCTGCTGTCCGAAGGGGAGATGGACGAGGTCCTGGAACGTTTTAAAGACTATGGCGCCAGCAGATGATGGGGTTGGCCCGTGCCTGTCCTGCCCCGGGGGAACTTTATGGAACCGCATCGTTTCCCTTTAATGGGGTGATGCCGCTGCCACGCCAGCGCGGGCTGCCCAGGACGACGTCCCCGGAACGGGGGTTTGTTTTTTTATCCACTCCAGGAGTATGTCGATGACCATGAAAACCGCACTACTATCCACCAGCCTGTTGGCAGGGTTGATGTTGATTTCAGCGCCGGCCAGCGCCCTGTGCGTGAAAGTCTCGGAGGCCAATCTTCGTCAGGGGCCAGGCACCCAGTATGAAAAGAGCTGGGAGGTCTATGCCTACATGCCCTTCAGGGAACTGTCTCGTCAGGGCGACTGGTACAAGGTGGCCGATGTGGACGGCGACCAGCATTGGATTCATGGCAACCTGGTGTCCAAGAGCCTGCGTTGCGCCGTCGTGAAAAAGCCCAAGGCCAACGTGCGAACGGGCCCCGGGACCCGCTACAGCCTGAGCGACTTGGGCAGCGTGGAGAAATACTATTCCTTCAAGGTCCTGGAAGAACGGGGTGGTTGGGTCAAGGTGGAGGATGACGTGGACAACGTCGGCTGGATGGCGGGGTCGCTGCTCTGGATGCCGCCCAAGCGCTAATGGCCTGGCCCTGATTGAGGCCGGTCGACCCGTTCGAAGGAATATCACCTGGGGCACCGGGGTCCCAGGAAAGCGCCAGACCCCTTGGTGCTGGTGCCAGCAGCCCCTACCGGCTCAGGCTATTCAGTGGGCGGCCTCCCAATTGGGGCCGATGCCTGCCTCCACTTTCAAGGGTACCTTGAGCGCTGCAACCCCGCACATGAGTTCGGGCAGGGCCGTGCGTACCTGATCCAGTTCCGTCGTGGGGACCTCCAGCACCAGCTCGTCATGGACCTGCATGATCAGGCGGGTCGTGAGTTGCTTCTGGTCCAGCCAGCCCTGGACGGCGATCATGGCCAGCTTGATCAGGTCGGCGGCCGTACCTTGCATGGGTGCATTGATGGCAGCGCGCTCGGCCGCCTGGCGGCGGGCCGGGTTGCCGGCCCGGATTTCGGGCAGGTACAGGCGCCGTCCGAACAGGGTTTCCACATAGCCGTCCATCTTGGCCTTTTCCCGCGTGCGGGCCATGTACTCGGCGACTCCGGGGTAGCGGGCGAAATAGCGATCGATGTAGTTCTGGGCGGCGCTGCGGTCGATGCCCAACTGGGCCGCCAGGCCAAAGGCCGACATGCCATAGATGAGGCCGAAGTTGACCGCCTTGGCCATGCGCCGCTGTTCCGCCAGGACTTGGTCCGGCTCCAGGCCGAGCACCTCGGCGGCCGTGGCGCGGTGGATGTCGGCGTCCTCGGCGAAGGCCTTCAAGAGCCGTTCGTCGCCGGACAGGTGGGCCATGATGCGCAGCTCGATCTGGGAGTAGTCGGCCGAGACGATGACGCAACCGGGCTCGGCAATGAAGGCTTCCCGTATCTTGCGTCCTTCGGGGCTGCGCACCGGGATGTTCTGCAGATTGGGGTCGTTGGAAGAGAGGCGTCCCGTGACGGCCACGGCCTGGCTGTAGGTGGTATGTACCCGGCCGGTGTCCGGGTTGACCATGTCCGGCAGCTTGTCGGTGTAGGTGGACTTGAGCTTGGCCAGGCCGCGATACTCCAGGATGATCTTGGGCAGGGGAAAGTCCTCGGCCAGTTTTTCCAGAACTTCCTCGTCCGTGGAGGGCGCCCCCTTGGGCGTCTTCTTGATGACGGGCAGTTGGAGCTGGTTGAAGAATATCTCGCCCAGTTGCTTGGGGGAATTCAGATTGAAGGGCTGCCCGGCGGCTTCGTGGGCCTTGGCCTCCCGCTGCAGCATTTCCTTGGCCAGGTATTCGGAATGACTGCGCAACAGGGCCGTGTCCAACTTGACTCCGGTCCGTTCCATGCGGGCCAGGATGGGCAGCAAGGGCATCTCGATGTTTTCGTAGATGTGCCGCAAGCCTTCCTCCCGGGCTACCCGGGGCTGCAGGGACTGATGCAGTCGCAGGGTGATGTCTGCGTCTTCCGCCGCATAGGCGGTAGCCCGCTCGATATCCACCTGGTCGAAACCGATCTGGCTGGCGCCCTTGCCGCACACTTCTTCGTACTTGATGGTGCTTTCGCCCAGATGCCGTGATGCCAGGCTGTCCATGTCATGACGCTCGTGGGCTTCCAGCACGTAGCTCTGCAGGAGGGTGTCATGGGCCACGCCCGCCAGGTGGATGCCGTGGTTCAGCAGGACATGCCAGTCGTACTTCAGGTTCTGTCCCACCTTGGGCCGCGCAGGGTCCTCCAGCAGCGGTTTGAGGCGGGCGATCACATGGGCCAGGGACAATTGTCCCGGTGCGCCGGGGTAGTGGTGGGCCAAGGGCAGGTAGGCCGCTTCGGCCCGAGTGCTGGCCGGGTGAGGCTCCAGGCCCAGCTCGAGTTGATCCCGGGCGGGGCTGTCTTGAACCGCAGTCGGGGGCTGGACGGAGAAGGAGAGTCCGACCAGCCGGGCCTGCATGGGGTCCAGGCTGGTGGTTTCGGTGTCCAGGCAGATCAGTTCGGCTTTGTCCAGGCGGGCCAGCCAGCGTTCCAGGTCGGACTCTGACAGCAGGGTTTCGTAGTGGCGTTCGACGGGCCGGTGCGCAGCCTGGGCCGGGAGATGACCATGGTCGGGCGGGCTGTTCGCGTCGCCCTGGCCTGACTTCAATTCATTCAGCCAGGTCCGGAAGTTGAGGCGGCCATAGAGCTCGCGCAGGCTATCCGGGTTTTCGTCGTGCCAGTGCAGGTCGGCCAGGGACACCGGCAGGGCTACATCGGTCTTGACCGTGAGAAGACGGCGTGCCATGGGCAACCAGTCCTGTGCGCGGCGCAAGTTCTCGCCCGCCACGCCCTTGATGTTCCCGGCCTGCAGCACCAGGTCATCCAGGGTGCCGTACTCCAGCAGCCATTTCACCGCCGTCTTGGGCCCCACCTTGTCCACGCCTGGCACGTTGTCCACGCTGTCACCGATCAGCGTCAGATAGTCGACGATGCGCTCGGGGGGGACGCCGAATTTTCGCACCACACCATCCGTGTCCAGGGTCTCGTTGGTCATGGTATTGATCAAGCGGGTGTGCCGGCTGACCAGTTGGGCCAGATCCTTGTCGCCTGTGGATACCACGCTGTCCATGCCTTCGCCCTCGGCCTGGCGCACCAGTGTGCCGATGACGTCGTCGGCCTCCACGCCTTCCACCATGAGTATCGGCCAGCCCAGGGCACGGACGATGTCCAGCATGGGCTCGATCTGGACAGCGAGATCCGGGGGCATGGGGGGGCGATGGGCTTTGTATTCCGGGTACCAGTCGTCCCGGAACGTTTTGCCCTTGGCGTCGATCACAAAGGCTGCGGACCGGGTCGGGATGTCCTTGCGCAGGCGCTTGAGCATGGCGATGACGCCATGCACGGCCCCCGTGGGAAAGCCCTCGCGGTTGCGCAGGTCCGGCAAGGCATGGAATGCCCGGTACAGGTATGATGATCCATCCACCAGCAACAACGTCTCAGCCAAGAAGAGGCCCTTTCATGAACAAGAAGATACCCACCCGCCAGGAGGTGCCGGTCCAGGAGGATCCCTACGGCTCGGCCCGGGAGTCCTGGCGCATGTTCGAGTATATGTCGGAATTCGTCAGCGCCACCGAGCGCCTGTCCTGCATCCGTCCGGCCGTCACCATCTTCGGCAGCGCCCGGGTCAAGCCCGATTCTGACCACTACATGCAGACCGAAACCATTGCCCGCAAGTTGTCCGATGCCGGTTTTGCCGTCATCTCGGGCGGCGGACCCGGCATCATGGAGGCCGCCAACAAGGGGGCCTTCTTCGGCAAGTCGCCCGCCGTTGGCTTGAACATTCAACTGCCCCACGAGCAGCACGCCAACCCCTATCAGGACATCAGCCATACCTTCCGGCATTTTTTCGCCCGCAAGGTCATGTTCGTCAAGTACGCCTGTGCCTATGTCATCATGCCCGGCGGTTTCGGTACCCTGGACGAACTGCTGGAGGTGCTCACCCTGGTCCAGACCGACAAGATCGGCCGGATACCCATCATTCTTGTGCAAAGCCGGTTCTGGGAGGGCATGGTGACCTGGATGCGGGAGGTGCTGGTATCGGAAGGCATGATCAACCCCGAGGACATGGACCTGATCCGGGTCATCGACCAGCCCGACGAGATCGTGGACGCGATCTTCTCCCATTACGAGACCCGCGGTTTCACCCCTTCCAGCCAGGAACGGGACATCCTGCTCAATCTCTGAACCGGGCGCGTGCCCGCTCCCTGCAAAAATGGGCGTGGCCCGGCAACATTGAAAGCAGTGACGCGGAACGGATGGGAATGCCCCTGCTAAAATATAAGCAGGTATTGATATTTCATAGGTGGCGATGATGCGCGGAATGCCTTTGCTTCTTCTCTTGGTCCTGTCCCTGGCCGCTCCGCTTGCCTCGGCAGAGGCCCCTCCTCGGCTGGAACCCCTGCCCGAGATTCCGCCGCCGCCCGGCATGGTGGACCCCGATCTGGAACCCCAGGTCACCATCATGACCCGGGCTGAAGGCAAAGTGGAAGAGTATCGGGTCAAGGGGCGCCTGTTCATGATCAAGGTGACTCCGCCCCATGGCCGTCCCTATTTCCTCCTGGATCAAGGGGGCGATGGTCATTTTCGACGCTACGACGATCTGAGCCCCAATTTCCAGGTGCCCCTGTGGGTCATCAAGGAATTCTGATTCAACTGGCAACGGGATGGCCATGGAACGATTGACAGTGACCCGTCCTCCGGCGAGGGCGGGTATGGAATGGATGCGGGAGGGCTGGCGGCTGTTCAAGCTCTGGCCCATGGCCTGGATGGGCATGACGGCCCTGGCCTTTCTGGTCATCCTTGGGGTCACCCTGCTGCCCTTCGTGGGCGGCTATCTGGTGGAGTTGCTCTCGCCCGTCCTGGTGGCGGGCTACATGCTGGCTTCCAGGGCCGCAGAGCGGGGTGAGCAGGTCAACTTCCTGTTTCTGGGCCAGGGTTTCAAGGAGCATCTGCCCGCGCTTCTCGTCGTGGGGGGCATCTATCTGCTGGCCGGACTGCTGGTGGGCCAGATTGTCACCGCCATGGGCGGCGCCAGCCTCCAGGAGATGATGCGCATGGCCCAGGACCCGGCCGGCATCCAGCCGGAGCAGGCCCGGGCCATGTTGAATCAGAGCCTGCCGGTCCTGTTCCTGGGCCTGGCCTTGTGCACCCCCCTGCTCATGGCGACCTGGTTTGCACCGGCCCTGGTGGTGTTCCGGGGCTTCAGCCCGGGCAATGCCTTGTGGTGGAGCCTCTGGACCTGTTTCGCCAATTGGCGTCCGGTGGTGGTGTACAGCCTGGTGATGGGCGCCTTCGGCCTGTTGGCGATCCTCATTCCCATGGGCCTGGGGCTGTTGGTCATGCTCCCCGTGGCCTTGATTTCCACCTATGCGGCCTTTGGCCAGCTCTTCGTGGCCCGGGAGTCGGAGGCATGAGCCGCGGCTCGCGTCTGTTGGGCATGACGCTGCTATTCTGGGGGATTCTGCTCATGGTCAGCCCGTCCCGGGCCGCCCCGGTAAAGTTCAGCGAGGCCCTGCACGACAAGTTCCACCATGCGCGTTGCGTGGAGTGCCATCAGTTCAACAGCCGCAGAAGCCAGGGCCGGGCCTACCATACTCACCGTAGCCGCTATCTCTGCGAGCAGTGCCACAAGCCCGAGCTCACCAACTTGTCCCCAGGGGAATGGATGGCGCCGCCCGGGGAAAAGATGGATTACACCGGTATGTCTGCCAAGGATACCTGTGCCATGGCGATCCGGAATGCGGGTTCCGGGGACAAGGCCGCCATCCTCAAGCATCATCTGCTCCATGATCAACGGGTCCTGTGGGCCATCCGCAGTGGCGTGACTCCGGAGGGCCCCAGGGAGAAGGTCCCCGGAGGCTACGAGGCATGGGAGCGGGATGTGCTGCGCTGGATCGAAGGGGGCATGGTTTGTGATTGAGCCCGGCTGGCGGGCGCATCATGGCGCCTGAGGCCAGTTATCTGATGGCCTTCCTCGCCGGCCTGATGGGTGGGGTGCACTGCCTGGGCATGTGCGGGGGCATCGTGGCGGCCATGAGCCTGCAAGGAAGCCGCCGCCAGCCGGTGGCCATTGCCTTGGGCTATAACGTGGGCCGCTTGTCCAGCTACGTAATGGCGGGTGCCTTGGCCGGCATGCTGGGGTCTGCCGCCTTCCTCTCCGATACCTTGTTCCCTGTCCAGCGCGGGCT
Organism: Thiobacillus sp.; assembly: GCA_020724415.1. GTDB lineage: Bacteria > Pseudomonadota > Gammaproteobacteria > Burkholderiales > Thiobacillaceae > JADJCP01. The sequence goes on along the minus strand of DYHB01000004.1, from coordinate 5,704 downwards.
GTATGTCCTGGCCCAGGTGATGCTGATTCTAGTGGGGCTGTACCTGGCGGGACTGAACCAGTATGTGCTGGTCCTGGAAAGGGCCGGCGGCTGGCTGTGGCGAAGGCTGCAACCCGCGCTGGGACGTTTGTTTCCCATCGATGGCCTGGGAAAGGCCTTGTTGGCAGGGGGATTGTGGGGCTGGCTGCCCTGCGGCCTGGTCTACAGCGTGCTGGTTTCAGCCCTGGCCTCGGGGAGCCCGGGACAGGGCGCCATGATGATGCTGGCCTTCGGCCTGGGTACGTTGCCAAACCTGCTGGCCATGGGCTGGGCCGCCGAGCGCCTGAAGGCCTGGTTCCGCCACCGCCTGGTGCGCTTGGCGGCTGGTTTGATGGTGGCTTCCTTCGGGGTGGTGGGCCTGCTGCTGCTCGTCAGGGGCTGAAACTCCGGTTGAAACGGGCCTTGAGCGGCGTACCCAGAACGTTGACGTTGACGATGAAGGTCAAGTTGTCAGACGGCAGGATGTAGAACTCCCCCAGGTAGCGCGGTCCATCCGCATCCAGCTTTTCCCGGATGGGCACGTTGATCAGATAGTTTTTGCTGTTGATGGCGCCTGCATACACCTGAGCGGGCACCGGCTTGCCGTGCTTGAGGGGGTCGATGGTGAGCACGGCCCGATTGGGCGCCGGGGTGATGTTGTATTTGGCCGCAGCCTCGGGGGTGAGTTCGGTGCTGGCGATGACATCGAAATGAACGACGACATCCCCTGCACTGGCTGTCTCGGCACCCTGGGCCGGCACGGCCACAATACCCAGCAAGGCGAATAGCAAACCTGCAAATCTGGTCATGGAAATCTCCTCGTCGATCGTCAGGCCACGGGACGGCCTGCCCGAATACCCCTGTTTTGGGTGTTGATTAGCTCTTTATAGCCGATGATAAACTGATCCTCATCGTGCAGTGCGCAAACCCAATCCGGATCAATCCCATGACTTCCATGACTCCCCAGGAAATCGTCCACGAACTGGACAAATACATTGTCGGCCAGGATGCTGCCAAGCGGGCCTGTGCCATTGCCATGCGAAATCGCTGGCGGCGGATGCAGGTCAAGGATGACCTGCGTCAGGAGATCACGCCGAAGAATATCCTCATGATCGGTCCCACCGGCGTGGGCAAGACCGAGATCGCCAGGCGCCTGGCCCGTCTGGCCAATTCGCCGTTCATCAAGGTGGAGGCGACCAAATTTACTGAAGTGGGTTATGTGGGCAAGGATGTGGAAAGCATCATCCGCGATCTGGTGGAGATTGCCATCAAGCAGGCCCGGGAGGAGGCCACCCGCAAGGTGCGATCCCGGGCCGAGGATGCGGCCGAGGAACGTATCCTGGACCTCCTGCTGCCGCCGCCTCGGGAGAACTGGAGCGAGGATGCCGCGCCGCGGGAGGAAAGCACGGCCAGGCAGCGCTTCCGTAAAATGCTGCGCGAAGGCCAGCTGGATGACAAGGAGGTGGAACTGGATCTGGCGGTCCCTGCCGCCCAGATGGAAATCTTCGCGCCTCCGGGCATGGAGGAACTCACCAGCCAGTTGCAGGGCATGTTCCAGAACCTGGGCCAGAAGCGGACCCGGAAACGCAAGCTCCGTATTGCCGACGCATTGAAGCAGTTGGTCGACGAAGAAGCCCTCAAGCTGGTCAATGATGAAGAGATCAAAATGGCCGCCTTGCGCGGGGCGGAGCAGAACGGCATCGTGTTCCTGGACGAGATCGACAAGATTGCCAGCCGATCCGAGGCCCATGGCGCCGATGTCTCGCGCCAGGGTGTCCAGCGGGATCTCCTTCCCCTGGTCGAAGGGGCCACGGTGTCCACCAAGTACGGCATGATCAAGACCGACCATATCCTGTTCATTGCCAGTGGCGCCTTTCATCTTTCCAAACCCTCGGACCTGATCCCGGAGCTCCAGGGCCGGTTTCCCATCCGGGTGGAGTTGACCAGCCTCGGCGTAGCGGATTTTGAACGTATCCTGACCCGGACGGATGCCTGCCTGACACGGCAATACCAGGCCCTGATGGAAACCGAGGGAGTGACCCTCGAGTTCACCGACGATGCCATTCGTCGGCTGGCGGAAATTGCCTGGCAGGTCAACGAACGCACCGAGAACATAGGTGCCCGGCGCCTGTACACCGTCATGGAACGCCTGCTGGATGAGCTCTCCTTCGATGCCGATCGCCGGGACGGCAGCCAGGTGCGCATCGATGCCGATTATGTGGACGAGCGGCTGAAGGTCCTGGCCGCCAGCGAGGATCTGGCCCGTTATGTTCTGTGATCCTGGCTGCCCACGGCTCTTCAGGGTGCGTCAGGCCCTGGGAATTTCAGGTTTATTTATCGCCCGATAAAAAACCCTGTCGGCAGGCGCTGCCTTCCCCCGGTAAACTTCGTTTTTTCTTTTGTACTCAGGAGACTAGCCATGGCCACTCGGGAAACCCTGGAGCCCCGCGTTGCCGGCGCCGCCGGTGCCGAAGCCTTATACAACCTGGCCCGAGAAGCCTTTGATGCCCCGTCCGACATCGGCTACGCCAAGGAAATCCTGTCCGGTGCCGCCTTCACCGGGGATGCCGATGCCAAGGGTGTTCTGGATGATGTCTCTGGCAACGCCATGTTCACCAGCGATTTTGTCTGCTGTGCGCTCGGTTATGTCGCCCTGGGGGATTCGGGCAAAGCCGAGGACATGCTGGGCCAGGGGGCCGACTTCGCCATGAGCGGCGAAGAAAAGGTGGCCGTGGGCATGGGCCAGATGCTGGTCTCCGGCGATGCTGCCGCTGCGGCCAAGACCCTGGGGGGCGCGCTCAAGGAAATCTCCACCACCGAAGAGCTTTATGGTCTGGGCAAGGTAGTGGCCTGCGACATCAAGGACAGTGCCCTGGCCGGTCAGATCTACGACAAGATCAAGGGCAAGGCAGGCCGGGCTGCCGACTTCGCCCGACTGGCCAAGACCGTGGCTGCCGACCTGGGTGACAAGGACCAGGCCGTGGCCATCATCAATGAAGGGGCCGGCAAGTACACCGCCCCGGCCGACCTGATCGTGTTGTCCGGTGCCATGGGCGAGATCGATCCCGCGGCCGCCGGCGCCCTGTACGACAAGGCCCTGGAGTCGGCCAAGGACTTCACCGCCCTGATGCAGGTACTGGCGGCCGCCAAGGGCAATGCCGAGTTCACCAAGGCTGTCCTGACCAAGGCGGGCGCCGTGGCCAGCGCCAGTGGCGACTTGATCCAGCTGGCCGATGTCTATGCCGAGTTGGGGGACGTTGCCGGCGTGGCCGACATGGTCTCCAAGGCCGAGGAGGGCGTGGCCAACCTGGACGAAATGCGCAAGGTGGTGGACGCCGTCAACAAGCACCTGTCCGGCGACGCCGAGCGGGTGGCCCGGGTGGCCGAAAAGCTGGCCAAGCGCGAAGCCAACCAGGCCAAGTACGTGGAAATCCAGAACGAAGAGGCCAAGTGCAAGACCGCCAAGCAGATGATCGCCCTGGCCGACCGCATCCTGGCAGAGCTCCAGGACAATGCCTACGCCGGCAAGCTGCTGGGTGCGGCAGAGGATGTGATGCGGGCCGACGGGTTCCATTTCAGCCGCTTCAAGCCCCTGATCCTGGGCGTGGATCGCTTGGGCGACAAGACATGGTTGGGCAAGCTGCTGGACGAAAGCGTGAATTCTGCTGACGACTTCGTCTGGTTCCGGGAGATCGTCCTGACCGCCGCACGGGAGTTCACCGACCCCGACTACGGCAAGTCCCAGGCCAAGGCCATGCTGGAGTCCCGTGCGGCCCAGTCAGGCGACAACCCTTATGCCTGGACCAAGCTGGCGGAAACGGTGCAAGCCGCCTTGGGCGACAATGGCTGGGCCTCCAATCTGCTGGCGGAAGCGGCCAAACGTGCCAAGGACCATTTCTCCCTGGCCCAGATCGCCAAGCTGTATGCCGACCTGGGGGATGCCGATACCGCCAAGGCCGTCTACACCAAGGCCGCCGAGTCCTGTGCCAGCGCGGAAGCCTGCTTGCAACTGGCCAACCGCATGAAGGGCAATGGCGTGGCCAATGGCGATATCGCCGGCTACATGGACATCTGTGGTGCCCGCCTCTCCTCGTCGGCCGAGAAGCTGACCTGGGTGGAAGGCGTGTCCGATCTGTTGATGGATGATGCCTGGGCCGACAAGGCTTATGCCTCCATCGCCGGAGCCTTCAGTGATGCCGTAGGCAGCAAGCGCCTGGCCCTCAGCCGGCAAATCCGCACTGGATACCGCTTTTTCGGTCCCGGTGTGCAGGCCCACTGAAGCAACGCCATTGCTTGAATCACGGCCGGGTAACCGGCCGTTTTTCGTTGTACCCCATGCTACACTCGCGGCTATTTACCTGACGGTCGATAGCGCCATCAATGGCTGAAGACAGCGATCTCGAACGAACTGAACCGGCATCGGGCCGAAAGCTGCAAAAGGCCCGGGAACAGGGGGATGTCCCCCAGTCCAGGGAGTTGTCTACGCTGGCGGTCCTGCTGGCCACGGGCGCTACATTTGCCTTCCTGGGGGTCTATTTGTATGACGGCATGCGCCGGGTCATGTTCGACACCTTGCGTTTCGACTGGGTGGATGCCTCCGAGCCCCGCATGATGGGCCTGAATCTGTTCGAGGCCGGCATGGATGCCGTCTGGGTCTTCCTGCCCATAGGAGCAGCGGTCACCGTGGCGGCGGTGATCTCCAATGTGGCCGTGTCCGGATGGCTCTTCTCGCCCCAGGCTCTGGTGTTCAAGTTCGGCAAGCTGAACCCGCTGAACGGAATCCAGCGCATGTTTTCCACGCAGTCCCTGGTGGAGTTGCTCAAGGCCGTCATGAAGGGCGTCCTGATCGCCGGCGTTTCGGGCTGGATGATCTGGATGCAATACGATGCCGTCATCGGGCTGTCCTCCGAGGCATTGGAAAGTGCCATCCCCCATTTTGCCCGCATCATACTGTTCACGTTCCTCGCGGCCGTGTCGGCCTTTGCCCTGATCGCCCTCATCGATGTGCCCTTCCAGTTCTGGTCGTACCAGAAGAAACAGCGCATGAGCAAGGAAGAGGTGCGCCAGGAAGCCAAGGAGATGGAAGGTGATCCCCAGATCAAGGCCAGGATACGCAGCCTCCAGCGCGAAATGGCCCGGCGCCGGATGATGCAGGCCGTACCGAAGGCTGATGTGGTGGTGGTGAATCCGACCCGCTTCGCCGTGGCCCTCAAGTATGAGGAAGGGCGCATGGCAGCCCCCCAAGTGGTGGCCAAGGGGTCCTCCCTGGTGGCCCAGCGCATCCGCGAACTGGCCCAGGAGCACCGGGTGCCCATCGTCGAGGCACCGCCCCTGGCCCGGGCACTGCATCGGCATGTGGAAGTGGGCGAGACCATTCCCGATGCCCTGTTCACGGCTGTGGCCCAGGTTCTGGCCTACGTTTACCAGCTCAATCACCAGATGAACCCGGTCCCGCCGGAAGAATGGCAAGTGCCCGCCAAGCTGGACCCTGAAGCGAGGGCCGTCTGATGGCAGTGCCACCCCTGGGCCCGGGATTGCAGTGGCAACGGTTGGCAGCCCCGCTGCTGGTGATCATGGTGCTGGCCATGATGATCCTGCCTTTGCCCACCTTTCTGCTGGACGTCCTGTTCACCTTCAATATCGCCCTGTCCCTGATTGTGTTGCTGATCAGCCTCTATACGCTGAA
>DYHB01000230.1 GCA_020724415.1 Thiobacillus sp. | reverse complement strand
GGCATTGGCACAAGGAGACCCGGAAGGCGCTGGTAGGCATGCCGCCTCCGCAGTTGGCGGATATCTTGGCGCTGCGGTCGGCACCGCTTTGGGCGCCTCCACAGGTTTATTTGCCCCGATTGCAGTGCCCATACTTGCTGGCGGATTATCGTGGGGCGGCTCATACTTGTTTGAAAAGGGATATGACAACGTTATTCCTGCCATGCGCTGGGGTGAAGACCGTCTCCGCGTCGGCACCCAGGAATACCTTAGCCCTTACCTGGAAGATCGCACCACCCGGCTTTCCTATTCCGTCATCGACCCGGCTATGAAGAAGATTTCCACGTCCCTGGAAACCAGCACCAAAACAATCTCATCCAACCTGGAGCAGGCAACCAAGGCGGCCAGCCCATTCCTTGAAAGCATGGCCCAAGGTGCCGGCGGATTTGCTTCCACCTATCTCCAGGCGCTGGGTGATTGGATCAGCGGAAAGCAGAACGACTACGGCCCTGCCGCCAAAACCAGCGAATACCCAATATCACCTGGCATGCAGGCCCTGATCGACGGCGATTTCCTCTTGACCAATTCACACCTTTACCTGCCGCCTACCAGTTACCAACCAACCAGCCCTTATTTGGATTTCTACGAATACGTCCCCAGCTCTCCGGCAGTGTCATCCCCCACGACTAAAGCCTCCGTCAGCCGGCAATCCTCCGCTGCCCTTTCACAGGCTTTCCCCATGGTTTCCGCGACGCCGGCCGGCGGCTATGATTACCCGGCATGGGGCGACTTCACGAACCTCAATTCGCAGACGTACTCCACTTTCATGCCGTATCCCAACGACAACATTGACGCCTGGGACCTCGCCAATTTCTCGCATCCCGCCATCGACGATGTCGCAGCAATCCTGGCTAAAGAGGCCGAAGCCAAGGTTGCCCAAAGTGCCCAGGCCCGGGCGCATAATCCCCTCGGTTCCGCCATCAACACCGCTTACGATCTCTTCTCCTTTTCCGACGTTCTGACCGACGTAATATCGGGCCGGCGCTCCGATCCCGGCGCGTACATTTCCCTGGCCAACTACGCCGCGCAGGGCCTCAATTGGGCGGCGGGCGACAATGGCGTGAAGGACATTATCAGCGCCATCGGCGAGCTGAAAGACCCGCTCGAAACCGTCAGCCATGCCACCGGTGCGGCCGGCTCGGCCTGGGGGCGGTACAAGAGCATCGAGGGGCTCGCCTCCGCCCCGGCCGAGCGCTGGCAGCCTGGCGTCCATGCAGCTTCGGAGCCTGGTGGCCGGCCAATTCCTGAGCACCACCCTCCAGGTGGTCACCAGCACATGCAAACACCGGCCCGGGGGTGGCGGCCTCAACCACACCACACCCTGCGCCCAGACCACCCCAGGGCCGTCAAATTTCTTGAAGAGGCAAACTGCGGCTATGTCCTATAATGCGGTCGGTTACAAACATAGGCTCGACAGGGTC
>DYHB01000086.1 GCA_020724415.1 Thiobacillus sp. | reverse complement strand
CCAGATGGGTCAGCCGGGAGGTCATGGCCTCCAGACGCTGTTCCAATTCACGGCAACGGGTTTCGTAGCGGGCGGATTCGTCCCGTGTCACCAGCAGCCGTCGGGCCATCTCGGTCATGGCCACGCCGTTTTCCAGGGCCTCCACCCGGGCGCGCAAAGGACTGGCGGCCTGGGCCCGCTGCCAGGTTTCGGTCGCAGCCTCTTCCAAAACACGGATGCGCTCGGCCCGGGCAACCAGTTCCCGGTTGAGGCGCTCGCTTTCCTGGCGCCGCTGGCGGGTCTGCTCGGCATGTTCCCGCTCCAGCCATTCCAGGCGGCGCAGATCGGCCGCCTGGCCGGCCCCGATCTGATGGGACAGCATGTGGACGTCGGCATATACCACGTGCCGGCTTTCGGGACTGGACGCCCGGTGGGTCAGGGCCGCCCACATGGCGCCCGCCACCTCGCCCTGGTCCAGATGCTGTTTCCACAAGGCACGTAGCTCGGACTCCTCCCGGGCCTGCTCGAATCGGCGCAGGTAGAGGTCGTACTTGCGGTCCAGCAGCTTGTGCATGGCTTCGGCGACGGGATTGCGGGAACAGGAGATGGAAACGGCCTCCACGTGGAGCCGATATTCATCGAATGTCCCGCCCTCGAAGCCGCCCTTTCGGGCGATCTTCTTGATCTCGTCCAGGTTCAGGCAGGTGCCCACCACCGGGCAGTGGTGTTTTTCCTCCAGTTCCCAGAGCTTCAGGCGCCGGATCGGCTTGGCGGGCGCCGTCGCCGCCAGGCAGGCCGGAGTCGGACCGGGCACATCCGGCCCGCCGAACAGGGACTGGATGGCAGCCCCCAGGGGCCGACCGTGCCGGTCACACATGGCCATCCTCCAATTGCTCCCGCACGCGCTGGCAGTGCTGGCGCAGCTCGCTGTCGGCATCCTCCGCACTCTCGATGCGTTCCAGGATCAGGGCCGCCCGTTGGGCGGACTGGGCACAGCCGGTGAGCATGTGGCGCATCAATTGATCCAGGGCGCCGCAGGCGAGTTCGGGATGGGCAGCAAGGGACATGGGCAAACTCCTATCAAGGAAAGTCGAAGGACGTGGCCGATAACGCTCAGAAGGCGGCCTTGGCACGCAGACCCAGCACGGTGACCTCGTCCGCCGAACCATCGCCGGCAGGATTCTTGATCCATTGCAGGTCCGGGGTGAGGGACAGTTGCGCGTTGATCTGCCACTTGTAATACAGCTCGAAGTGATTCTCGGCCTTGCCGAAGCCGGTGTCGGCCGTATACTCCCGACTCGGGTCGAGCCAGCCCCAGGCCATGCCGAGCCGGTCATCGGCCCGGCCCCAGAGTCCCCCGGCCAGCTCGGCGCCCAGGGTGAACGCCGCATCGAAGGCCACATCGCCCCGGGTGGACTTGCCCAGGCGGCTGAACAGGGTGGCGTGCTCGCTCACCTGCTGGTCCAGGGACAGGCCGATGCCGTTATGCCGCTCCCTGCCACCGGTCAGGTCTTCGGCATTGGCGTTGCTCCAGAGGTAAGCGCGATAGCCGCCGCTGAGGGCGCCAAAGGTCTTGCCGTTGTATTCCGCCTGGGCGATGGCCAGCGGCTTGTCGAAGCTGTCGGCGAAATCCGCACCGGGGCCCGCACCGAACAAGCCCAGGGAGAAGGCATAGTTGTCACTGCCATTCACATCGCCGAGATAGGCCACGCGCAGGCCCGGGCTGGCGCCATGCTCACCCACGCCGATATCGCCACCGGCATCCAGCAGCGGGTTGTGGATGAAGGCCAGATTGAGGAATTGCTCCGACTCATCATCGGCAATGTTGTTGCCGTCGAAGAAGCCGAAGGGATCGATCTTGCCCAGGGTCACCTCGATCCGGCCCAGGTCGCCGCTGGCGGCACCGACGGGGATGTCCAGCTGGTACCAGGCCTGCATGAGAACCGGCTGGTTGAAATTGAAGGCCGTGGAATTGGAGGTGGCAAAACTAGAAGTGACTGAAGCCCCGTTATCCACGCCGTCGCCATCACCGGCCCGCAAGTGGGCAAACAGGCGACCCTCGGCCTGGCCGATCGCGCCCATGGGCAATTCCACCTCCAGGTCGGCACGGGTGGTGAACTGGGCCTTGTCGGTAGCACCCCCCTCCGCTTTCTGGGCCACCATGACCAGGGAAGCCCCAGCGCTGATGCCGTCAAAAGCCGCCATGGGATCCGGTTGTTTGCGCAGGGCCAGGAGTTCGTTTTCCACGTCGGCCACCCGGGCGGACAATTCCGCATTCCGGGCAGTCGCATCCCCACCCCGGGCCTGCTGGCCCAGCCGGGCCTGGAGAGCCTGATTGGCGCTTTCCAGTTGTTCCACCCGCTCGGCCAGGCGGCGCAGCTCCTGCTGCAGGGTGTCGGTGTCGGCCTGGGCCGCCGTAGGCGCAAGACTGGCCAGTGCCAGTGTCAGCATGGATTTCTTGAACATCACATTCCCCTTGATGCCGTATTGCGTTGTTGGCTGGCTACAAGGGACGCCGTCCCGGTGGCTGGCTGGTGATGGTTTATTTGGTCAGGATGAGCTTCCCGGCCCGCGTCAATCTCAATTGATAGGTTTCGCCCCGAAATTGAATCACTACCAGGGAACCGCCTTTCATGAGGGACGCCGCGTCCACCACGGGCAAGGCAGACGAGCCGCCGCAAGGCGGGTTCAGGGAGGAAATGCGGGTCTTGGTATCCTGAATCATGGGACAGATTCTATATGAGAATGATTCTCGTATGCAAGTCAATTGATGAGGGTTCTTGATTACGGCCAGGGATATCGTCGGGAAAGCAACAACAACTGGCCGCGATGAGCAAGACCATACCCCCTGCCAGTTCACATTTGAGCCAGATATCGAAAGGATGTGCGGGGATGCCCGGTGGCTCGGAAGCGCACCTGGTCCCAAGGCCCTGCATGGATGTACCCCGAAGGTCACCCCGGCTGCTGCTGGGGCGATCCGGGGCCAAGACAGCTGTTATCGGAAGACGATGTGGCTGTTATTTCCGGAAAGCCACCACGTGGTCCACCCCAAGACGGATTCCGATCCGTTCCCCGATGGCGTGGTTGTGATGGGAATCCACCTGGGCCAGCACCTGGCCGCCGCCGGGCAAGCGCAGGGTGTAGAGGAAATCGGCCCCTCGGAAGGCCTTGCGCTCCACCTCGGCCAGCAACAGACTGGCGTCGTCATGGATGATGTCGTCAGGCCGGATCAACACTTCCACCTGACAACCCAGCTCGCATCGGGAACAGCCCCCCTGGTCGTCGCAATCGGTGGGCATGTAGCCGTCCAGGACGCCCAGTTCGATTTCAACCTGGCGCGGATTGATCACCTCCCCGGGCAACAACACCCCCTGGCCGACAAAATTGGCCACGAAGCGGTTCACCGGCTGGTGGTAGAGGTTGTACGGGGTATCCCACTGCTGAATGCGGCCCTGGTTCATCACGCCGATGACATCGGCCATGGCAAAGGCCTCGTGCTGGTCGTGGGTGACCAGCAGCGCGGTAATGCCCTCCTGCTTGAGGATGTCCCGCACCTCCAGGGCCAGTTTCTCCCGCAGTTCCACGTCCAGATTGGAAAAAGGCTCATCCAGCAGCAGCAGCCGGGGCTTGGGGGCCAGGGCCCGGGCCAGGGCCACCCGTTGCTGCTGCCCCCCCGACAGTTCATGGGGATAGGCATCGGCGCGGCCGCCCAGACCCACCGTTTCCAGCATGGCCGCCACCCGGGCCTGGCGCGCGCCGGCATCGAGATGGCGCAGGCCAAAGGCCACGTTGCGGGCAATGGACAGGTGGGGAAACAGGGCGTAGTCCTGGAACACCATGCCGATGCGCCGTTCCTCGGGGGCCAGGCAGCCATCCGGCGCACTCACCCGCTGCCCGGCCAGGCGGATTTCGCCCGCCCGGGGTGCATCGAAGCCCGCCACCAAGCGCAGCACCGTGGTCTTGCCGCAGCCGGAGGGCCCCAGCAGACAGCCGATCTGGCCCTCTTCCAGGGCAAAGGTCACCCCATCCAGCACGGGCTTGTCGGAAAAACGGTGCCCCAGGCCGGCCACCTCGAGTATGGACGCAGGCTCCTTGCCGGAAGACGAGGCCGTTGCAGCGTGATTCATGTCAGTATCGGTACGGATCAAATGAGAGTCATTATAATGTAGAGCCCTTATCCATGGCTCATTGCCTTGTAGCGCTAGGTTTTCATGACATCCCGACTCCCCATCCTGCCCCTGGTGGCCATCCTCCTGGCCGCCCTGGTCTCCCTGCCGGTGGCCAGCGTCATCGTCAACATCTTTCAACCGGATCAGCAGGATGTCTGGGCCCACCTGGCCGAAACGGTGCTGGGCGAATATGTCTTCAACAGCCTGGCCCTGGCCCTGGGCTCAGGCCTCGGGGCTGCCCTGCTGGGCACCGGTGCGGCCTGGATCGTGGCCATGTACCACTTCCCAGGGCGGCGGGTACTGGAGTGGGCCCTGCTCTTGCCCCTGGCCATGCCCACCTATGTCATCGCCTATACCTACACGGACATCTTCCAGTTTTCCGGTCCGCTCCAATCCGCCCTGCGGGACTGGTTCGAGTGGGGGCGGGAAGATTACTGGTTTCCCGAGATCCGCTCCCTGGAAGGCGCCATCCTGATCTTCAGCCTGGTGTTCTACCCGTACGTCTATGTCCTGGCGCGCACGGCCTTCCTGGAGCGTTCAGGCGTCCTGCTGGAGGCTGCCCGGGTACTCGGGTACAGCCCCAAGGCCGCTTTCCTGAAGGTCGCCCTGCCCCTGGCCCGGCCGGCGGTGGCCGGCGGCGTGGCGCTGGTGGTCATGGAAAGCCTGGCCGAATTCGGCGCCGTCTCCTATTTCGGAGTGCCCACCTTCACCACCGGCATCTACCGCGCCTGGTACTCCTTCGGTGACCCGGTGGCGGCCTCCCAGTTGGCCGCCAGCCTGTTGGGCGTGGTGGCCCTGGCCTTGATGCTGGAAAAGGCCAGCCGGGGCCGGGCCCGGTTCGATGACAGCGGCGGCCGGCCCACCCAGCGTCCCCGCCTGAAGGGTGCAAAGGCCCTGGCGGCCCTGGCGGCCTGCGCCCTGCCCCTGGTGGGCGGCTTCCTGCTGCCGGGCGCCCTGCTGCTGAACATGGCCATGGCCGATGGCGATACCGAATTCGGCATCAAGTATGTGGACCTGGCCACCAACAGCCTCATCCTGGCCACCAGCGCCAGCCTGATGGCAGTCACGGTGGCCCTGTTGCTGGCCTATGCCGGCCGCGCCAAGCCCGGTCGCCTCATGTCCGCCGTCAAGCGGGTCGCCTCCCTGGGCTATGCGGTACCCGGCACGGTGATCGCCGTGGGCGCCCTCATCCCCCTCACCGCCCTGGACCACGCCATCATTGCCTGGGCCCGGGAATACTGGGGTGCCAACCTGGGTCTGGTCATCACTGGGAGCGCCCTGGCCCTCATCTTCGCCTACGTCGCCCGATTCCTGGCCGTGGCCCTGAATGCCGTCGAATCCAGCCTGGCCCGCATCCGTCCCAGCCTGGACGAAGCGGCCCGCAGCCTGGGCACCGGCCGGGCCGGTCTCATGTTCAGGGTGCACGTGCCCCTGCTCTCCGGCGGACTCATCTCCGGCCTGCTGCTGGTGTTCGTCGATGTCATGAAGGAGCTCCCCGCCACCATCGTCCTGCGTCCCTTCAATTTCGAAACCCTGGCCACCCAGGTCTACATCCTCGCCGCCGACGAACGCCTCACCGAAGCCGCCACTCCCTCCCTCATCATCGTCGCCGTGGGGCTGATTCCCGTGGTCATGCTGTCCCGCAGCCTGCGCGGAGGCCACGGCTCCAGCCACTGAGCCATGGCCGCCCCTGCCAAAGCCACAATCCGCAAGGCGCCCATCACCCCGACTTCGCACACACCGGCACAACACCAGAGCCACCCAGCGGGTGCGGTTCAATCGCTGGACCCAGCGGACCCTGCGGGTCGGCCCAAGGGTAGCCCTCGGACTGGCAGCCGCCGGCGTAGCTCTGGGTGATCGCACAGAGTCCTTGTGGACTGCCGGGTTGGTCTCGCAAACACTGATTTATTTCCTTCGCTGCTCGGCCACACCGACATCCGCATTACCAGCCGGCATTGGGCCCAGCTGTGCGATAACACCATGAAAGCAGCCATACCCAAGCTGCCCAGCTTCGGGCACCGAGACGAAACCAAGGTCCAGACGATAGGCCAATGTCAGGTTGCGAAATGTATCTTGTAGAGACACACCAAACCATGATCGGCAGTTCTGCGAGACGGGTTCAAAGGCGGGCATACAGCCCCAGCATGCCGGCAAATTGCGGATATTGTTGACCCGCCTCGATTCCGCCACCAGCCCCGAGGACATGAACGCCCCCGGCTGGAAGCTCCACCCCCTGACCGGTAACCTTGCAGGTAACTGGTCGGTGTGGGTCAACGGCAACTGGCGTATGACCTTTGCCTTCGACGGCAAGGACGCCATCCTGGTCGATTACCAAGATTACCACTAGGAGAAGAAATATGGGACGCATGTTTCACCCGGCCCATCCCGGCGAAGTCTTGAAGGCGTTTCTGCCGGACGACCTGACCGTTACCGAAGCGGCAAAGCGCCTCGGTGTGTCTCGGGTGCAGCTATCCCGCCTACTGAATGGACGGGCGGCCATGACCGCTGACATGGCGCTGCGCGTCTCGTTGCTGACCAGCACGTCGGCGGAATCCTGGCTAAGCAATCAGGTTCAATGGGACTTGTGGCAGGCCAGCCAGAAGCCGCTGCCAAAGATCAATCCGCTGCCCAAGGCAGCCTGAACAAGTTTCGACAAATGGGGTCAGTGTCGATCGAATTCAAAGATGAATTACGGCGACAGTTTACAAAATTCACCCACCGTCCGACCCATATCAATCTCGTATTTCGAGCCTTTGGCAAACACGTGCCAAGACCAAGATCAGTGAACAGCGTGAGAACCCAATTGATCGGGGACGGCCAGAGGGATAATGGGATATTCCATGGAATTGAATAAACGTTGAGGCCAACGCCTATCCACGCAGCATCATCCATAAATCCCTTGAAGCCAAAAATAAAAAAACCCCGCAAATGCGGGGTTTTAGACTTTGCCAAACAACCGGCAATGGTTATTTCCATCCCGCCCGGTCGATGAAGCGCTGGGCCTTGGGGGTGTATTGGGCCAGCACGCCGGAGGAGAGCTGATCCACCTTGAATTTGCCCATGGCATCCAGTTGCTTGTTGTCGAGCTTGGCAGAGGGAACCACCGGCCATTCGTTGTTGCCGTTGGCGAAATAGGCCTGGGCTTCATCCGAGGTCAGGTATTCCAGGAATTTCTGCGCGGCACCCTTGTTGGGGGCGTGTTTCAGCATGCCGCCACCGGAGATGTTGACGTGGGTGCCCTTGCCCTTTTGATCCGGGAAGATCAGGCCGACTTTCTGAATCACTTCCTGGTCTGCTGGCTTGCTGGAGGCCATCAGGCGGGCGTAGTAGTAGTGGTTGCTGATGGCGACATCGCATTCGCCACTGGCCACGGCGCGGATCTGGTCGGTGTCGCCACCCTTGGGTGCGCGCGCCAGGTTGGAGACGATGCCCCGGGCCCAGTCCAGGGCGCGTTCATCACCATAGTTGTAGATCATGGAGGCCATCAGGGTGCGGTTGTAAACGTGGCCGCCGGTCCGCACGCAGAGCTTGCCCTTCATCTTGGGGCTGGCCAGGTCCATGTAGTTCTGCACGTCACTGGGGTTGATCTTGTCCTTGTTGTAGGCAATGACGCGGGCCCGGTAGGAGAACCCGAACCAGCGGTTGCCGTCGCCCCGGAACTGTTTGGGGATGCGGTCATTGATGACCTTGGACCGGGTGGGCGCGAACAGGCCGGCATCGTCGGCCGCCTGGAGGTTGGCGGCGTCCACGGTGATGAAGACGTCAGCCGGGCTGGCGGCACCCTCGCGGCGGATGCGCTGGATCAGTTCATCTTCCTTGCCGTTGATGCGGTTGATACGGATGCCGGTGGCCTTGGTGAAATTGTCATACAGGATTTCATCGGTCTGGTAATGCCGTGAGGAGTACAGGTTCAGCTCTTTGTCCTGGGCGAGAACCTGGGCAGAAGCGCCCAGAAGCAGGGCGCCGGCGATGGCAAGCATGGAGCTACGATTCATGAGGTTGTTCCTGATAATAAAGTGACTGGTTGTCCGCTATGGAGGTCTGCCCGCCCTTTGCCTGGGCGACGGGGCAATATTAAAACGAAATAGGAATGGTTATCAATAACTATTTTCAGGGGCGGCGCGCCTGAGTCTGAACGGTTGATCTGGGCCTGCCTGCCAGGCTTGGTGCTGTTGCCGTGACGCTAGGTCACACGTGCCGGAAGGTCACGTTTCGGTGATGTCCACCCGGGTGTAGACCGGAACCCGTTCGAACAGCTCCACCAGGTCCTGGTTGCGCATGCGCACGCAGCCGTGGGACAGGGGCTGGTTCTGGAAAACCGCGTCCGGGGTGCCGTGGATGTAGATGTAGCGGCGCATGCTGTCGCAACTGCCCAGGCGGTTGAATCCCGGTTGGGTGCCGGACAGCCACAGGATACGGGTGAGGATCCAGTCCCGTTGGGGTTCTGCAGCCCCCAGTTCGGGACTGTAGATTTCCCCGGTGGGGCGGCGCCCGACGAACACGGTGTTCAGGGGCATGCCGGCGCCGATCTTGGCCCGGATGATGTGCTGGCCGCGCGGCGTACAACAGCTTCCGCTCGCCTCGCCGGGACCATTGAGTGCCGTGGATACCGGCCAACGGGCGATTTCCTGGCCCGTTGGGTCCAGAAGTCGCAGTTCCTGCCGGGCCAGACTGATGGCGATGGTCGGCCCCCTGCCCTTCCGTTTCCATGCCATTGCCTGTCGCTTTTCACTGAAGAAGCGTCGCACACGTTCCCCGCACTCCTGGGCCAGGACCCCTCCCTGGATGCTGGCATGATGATTCAGGCGCAACTCCGAAAACAGGTTGACCACACTGCCTGCCGCGCCCGTTTTCGGCTCCGGGGCGCCATAGACCACCCGGCCGACCCGGGCATGGAAGATGGCGCCTGCACACATGGCGCAGGGTTCCAGGGTGACATAGAGGGTACTGCCGGGCAGGCGATAGTTGCCGACTCCACGGGCCGCATCGCGCAAGGCCATGATTTCGGCATGGGCGCTTGGATCATGGCTGGCAATGGGGTGATTGAAGCCGCGCCCGATGACCTGGCCATCCCGGACCACCACGGCCCCCACCGGAACCTCTCCCAGTTGTGCGGCCTGTTCGGCCAGGGCCAGGGCTTCGGCCATGAAGCGGGCGTCCGTGGCGTCCTGGTCCTGGGAAAGCGGAAGCGGTGGCGACGTATTCATGGCGAAACTATAGCCATTTCGTTGTCTGGCGGGGGGGTTTTGGCCAAGGGATACAATAGGGGCTCCATTCAACTCGTTGGGAGCGCGTCATGCAGACCCGATCCGCCTTTTTGCTGGTGGTTTTCGTCCTCCTGGCCCTGTTCGCCATCCTGAACTGGGGCGCCATCATGGCCCCCACCCGCATTTCCCTGGGGGTGGCCAGCGTGGAGGCCCCCCTGGGAATGATCCTGATGGGGTTCATCATTCTGCTGAGTGCCCTGTTCCTGGTCTTTGTGGTTTACCTCCAGAGCACGGTGCTGATCGATTCCCGCCGGCACACCAAGGAATTGCAGAACCAGCGCCAATTGGCGGACCAGGCCGAGGCCTCCCGCTTTACCGACCTGCGGTCCCTGCTCCAGGCCGAAAATGCGGCCCTGCGCGACCGGCTGGAGGCCAGCCGCACGGAAATCCTGGACCGGCTGGATGGCCTGGAAACACGCTTGCGTGAGCAGATGGAGGGCACCGGGAATACCCTGTCGGCCTATATCGGTGAGCTGGAAGACCGGGTCGAACGACTGCCCCTGATCGAGGGGCCAAAAACCCCGCCTGGGGGCATGGTGTAAAATCGGCGTCCTTTTGGCGCGCCTTCAAGCGGGATACGGATGATGAATTTCATGGACTTGAACCCCCTGTTCAAACAGCCCGAAGACCTGGGCGACCCGGAGGCGGAACGCGAGCGACTGCGTCTGTACATCAGCCTCAAGCTGGCGGCCACCGGCCAACCCGGTGCCCAGCATGGCGCCAACCAGGCCTTCCTGGAAGTCGCCGAAGACCTGCTCAAGAGCTATCGGGAGCGTTCCCGCCTGCTGGCCGGCCACCTGTGCCCCCCGGACCGGCGCATCCAGGACTTCCTGGACGCCTACCTTGCCGAGGTATTCCAGGGCCAGGTTCCACATCTGCCCGACAACACCTTCATGCTGGACCGTCCGGGCGTGGCCCGGGAACTGTCCCTGCCCATGGAGGGGGACGAGTTCAGTTGCGAGTTCGTGCACAGCTACCGCATCCGCAACGGTGTGTTGCACAACCCGGCCAGCGATCGCCGCACCACCCAGGGTTCCTTTCACATTGCCGAAGGGGGCTTGCCCATCCCCGGGGACAAGAAGTCCGTGCCCAAGGCCGTGTTCGGCCGCCTCTTCCAGGAGGCCCTGAACCCGCCCGACGCCCATATGCGGCTGCCCTTCACGGCCGGCCAGGCCGAGGAGGCAAAGGTGTTCGTATCCCTGCTCCTGCGCCCGGTGATCTGCCCCGAAATCCCCGGCGTGGAGCCGGAAAAGCGCATGGAGATCCGCTTCTTTGCCCCCGG
>DYHB01000229.1 GCA_020724415.1 Thiobacillus sp. | reverse complement strand
GTTGCGGCCGATGATCATCGGCTCGGTTTCCGGGTGATTGATGTTGTTGGGGATGATGGCGCGGCCGCGGGCGACTTCCTCGCGCACGAACTCGGGGGTGATTTCTTCACGTAAAGCTGCGCCGAAGTTCTGGCCGGGATGCTGGCGGCCGAGCAGCTTTACCATGCGTTCGCCCATCGGACCGCTGGTACGCAGGGATTCGAGGTATTCCTTGCGGCGCAGGTTCTCCCGAATGGCGATGAATTCCATCTCCGGGGTGACGATGCCTTGCCGTGCATAGTGCATTTGGGTGACGTTCCTGCCGGCCTTGGCGCGGCGCGGCTGGCGGTGCAGGCCGGGAAAGCGCAGGCGGGCCAGCTCGTCCATGCCGGCGCGGGCGCGGCCGTATTCCGAGGTCATTCCGGACAGCACCTCGGTATCGCCCCGTTCCTCGATCCATTTCGTCCTCAGGCCCGGCAGGCCCTGGCGGATGTCGATCTTCACGCTCGGGTCGGAATAGGGGCCGGAACAGTCGTAGACGAAGATGGGCGGATTCTTTTCGCCGCCGAACTGGGTGGGCGTGTCGGCCTGGCTGATCTCGCGCATGGGCACCCGGATGTCCGGCCGCGAGCCTTCTACATAAATCTTGCGCGAATTCGGCAGCGGCTGGATGGCGGCCTCGTCCACATGGGCGCGGTCGGCAAAGAACTCTGGGTTGGCATTCATTGAAGCAGCTCCTAACGACATTGGTTGAACGCAAGGAGCGGGGTGGGAAAGGCGCCGCTTCCCTACGCCGGCATGACCCGGATCAGGTTCCAAGGGTGAGTCTCACCCCGGCATGGCTGATAAGGCTTTGAGACTGCCGGAGACCCCTAGCGTTCTGTCGACAGTAAAAGACTTGTAGAATAAATGCAAGATTGTCGCCAAGCCCAATAAACACTGGAGTGAACATGGATTACGAACAGGCCCGCTTCAATATGGTTGAGCAGCAGATCCGGCCCTGGGATGTGCTGGACCCCCAGGTGCTTGACCTGTTGTTCCAGGTCAAGCGGGAGGATTATGTGCCGCCGGTCTACCGTTCCCTGGCCTTCGTGGACATGGAAATTCCCCTGGGCGAGGGGGAGGCCATGTGGCCGCCCCGGGTCGAGGCCCGGGTGCTCCAGGCCCTGCAGCTCAAGCGGCACGAAAAGGTGCTGGAAGTGGGCACCGGCAGTGGCTACTTCACCGCCCTGCTGGCCAGCCTGTGCAGCCATGTGGTGAGCGTGGAACGGCTGGCCGCCCTGCGCGAGGAAGCCGACCGCAAGTTCAAGGCCCATGGCCTGACCAACATTCAACTGCGTGCGGGGGACGCGGCCCGGGACTGGGCCGAGGACGGCCAGTTCGATGTCATCGTCCTGACCGGCTCCAGTCCCCTCCTGCCGGAGGCCTACCTGAAGCGCCTGAACCCCGGCGGCCGACTGTTCGTGGTCACCGGCGAAGACCCGGCCATGAAAGC
>DYHB01000085.1 GCA_020724415.1 Thiobacillus sp. | reverse complement strand
ATCGCCCTTTCACGGCGGTAACCGGGGTTCGAATCCCCGTGGGGACGCCAGTAAAAACAACGGCTTGCAGAGATGCAAGCCGTTTTTGTTTGTGCCGTGACTGTTTGGATGCCTGAGCCGAGGTGCTTGCATCAGCCGCGTGCACCTGGCGTATTTCCGCATCTTCCAATAGTTCCAGAGTCACGGTCAGGCCTGGGTGTGGGACGACCCTGCCAGGATCGATGATCGATATGCGGTCGCTAGGAACCTGCGGATGCAGCATTGACGATGGGATGCGGGGCGCAAGAAAAACCGCGCTAATCAAGGATGGTGGAGCGGAGGAGGATCGAACTCCCGACCTTCGCATTGCGAACGCGACGCTCTCCCAGCTGAGCTACCGCCCCACGTGGGACGGGAATATAACAAAATCCCCCTCAAGGGGATAGGCGGGCTGGCCCGGAGGTACGGGCGAGGAGCCAGATGCCGAGGCCGATCATGGGAACGCATAGCCATTGGGCCGTGGACAGTGCGAAGGGCAGACTGGACAGGATGCCCGGGTCCGGGTTGCGGAAGAACTCCGCTCCGAAGCGCAGAACGCCATAGCCGAGCAGAAAGAGTCCGGACACCTGGCCCACCGGACGGGGTTTGGCGGCATAGAACCAGAGCAGGACGAACAGCAGCAGGCCTTCGCCCGCCGCCTGGTAGAGTTGGGACGGGTGCCGGGCCAGGGTATCCACGTGGGGGAAGATCATGGCCCAGGGCAGTTCCGGGTCGGCGGGGCGGCCCCACAGTTCGCCGTTGATGAAATTGCCGATGCGTCCGAACATCAGTCCCGTCGGGACCAGAGGTGCGACAAAGTCGCCCATTTGCAGGAAGCTGCGTCCGGTCTTGCGGCCGAACCACCACAGGGCCAGGAGCACGCCCAGCAGACCGCCGTGGAAACTCATGCCCCCCTTCCAGACGGCCAGGATTTCGCCTGGATTGTTGAAGTAGTAGCCGGGCTGGTAGAACAGGACCTCGCCCAGCCGCCCGCCGATGACCACGCCCAGCACCCCCCAGAACAGCAGGTCGTCGATCTGGGGAGCATTCCAGCCCAGGTCCGGGCGACGCCGAGCGTGCCGGCGGCCCAGGAAGACAAAGAACACAAAGGCCAGCACGTACATCAGGCCGTACCAGTGAATGCTCAGGGGGCCCAGATGGAGGGCGACGGGATCGATTTGGGGGTGGACGAGCACGGCGGGGCCAGGAACGTTAGAATTCCGGGAATTATAGCCAGCCTGGATGACAGACATGCCGCAATACCGTTCCCGCACCACCACCCATGGCCGCAACATGGCCGGCGCCCGCGCCCTGTGGCGCGCCACCGGCATGAAGGACGAGGATTTTTCCAAGCCCATCATCGCCATTGCCAATTCCTTCACCCAATTCGTGCCTGGTCACGTGCACCTGAAGGATCTGGGCCAGATGGTGGCCCGGGAAATCGAGGCGGCCGGCGGCGTGGCCAAGGAATTCAACACCATCGCCGTGGACGACGGCATCGCCATGGGCCATGGCGGCATGCTCTATTCCCTGCCCAGCCGGGAGCTCATTGCCGACTCCGTGGAATACATGTGCAACGCCCACTGTGCCGACGCCCTGGTGTGCATTTCCAACTGCGACAAGATCACCCCGGGCATGCTCATGGCCGCCCTGCGCCTGAACATTCCGGCCGTGTTCGTCTCCGGCGGCCCCATGGAGGCGGGCAAGGTCACCTGGCAGGGCAAGACCATCATGCTGGACCTGGTGGACGCCATGGTGCAGGCGGCCGACAGCAAGTGTTCCGACGAAGAGGTGGCCGCCACCGAACGCTCTGCCTGCCCCACCTGCGGGTCCTGCTCCGGCATGTTCACCGCCAACTCCATGAACTGCCTGACCGAGGCCCTGGGCCTGTCCCTGCCGGGTAACGGTTCCCTGCTGGCTACTCATGCCGATCGCAAGGAACTGTTCCTGCGGGCCGGGCGCCTGAGCGTGGAGCTGGCCAAGCGCTATTACGAAGGCGGCGATGAATCCGTCCTGCCCCGGTCCATCGCTACCTTCCAGGCCTTCGAGAATGCCATGGCCCTGGACATCGCCATGGGGGGCTCCACCAACACCGTGCTGCACCTGCTGGCGGCGGCGCGTGAGGCGGGCGTCGATTTCACCATGAAGGACATCGATCGCATGTCGCGTCGGGTGCCGCATCTGGCCAAGGTGGCACCTTCCACCCAGCAGTACCACATGGAGGATGTGCACCGGGCCGGCGGCGTCATGGCCATCCTGGGCGAGCTGGACCGGGCCGGCTTGATCCACCGTGACTGCCACACGGTGCATAGCAAGACCTTGGGCGGGGCTCTGGAAGTGTGGGATGTGATGCGGGCCCATGACGTGGGTGTGTTCGAGTATTACAAGGCGGCCCCGGGGGGGGTGCCTACCCAGGTGGCTTTTAGCCAGGACAAGCGATATCCGGAGCTGGATCTGGACCGGAGTGCGGGTTGCATCCGGGATCTGGCCCACGCCTATTCCCATGACGGCGGCCTGGCCGTGCTCTATGGCAACCTGGCCGAGGACGGCTGCATCGTCAAGACCGCTGGCATCGACGAGAGCATGTTCGAGGTGGAGCAGTTGCGCTACACCACCAGCGTACCCACCTCCACCATCCGCGTCTTCCGCGGCCCGGCCCGCATCTTCGAGTCCCAGGATGCCGCCGTGGAAGCCATTCTCGGCGACCAGATTCAAGCCGGCGACGTGGTCATCATCCGCTATGAAGGCCCGCGCGGCGGCCCCGGCATGCAGGAGATGCTATACCCCACCAGTTACTTGAAGTCCAAGGGGCTGGGCAAGGCCTGTGCCCTGATCACCGATGGCCGCTTCTCGGGAGGCACCTCGGGCCTGTCCATCGGCCATGCCTCCCCGGAGGCCGCCGAGGGCGGCAACATCGGGCTGGTGGAGGAAGGCGACATCATCGAGATTGATATTCCCAAGCGCAGCATCCGGATGGACGTGTCGGACCAGGAGCTGGCCCGTCGCCGTGCCGCCATGGAGGCCCTGGGCCGGCAGGCCTGGCAGCCGAAGGATCGAAATCGTCCCGTCTCAGCAGCCTTGCGCGCCTATGCCGCCATGACCACTTCGGCCGCCAATGGCGCGGTGCGGGATGTCAGCCAGGTGGAACGGGACTGATGCAAGCCCCCTGGCCAGGTGCCCCTGGCAGCCATGCCTCGTTGACGGAGGCATGGTCGTGAACCCGGGGCGTCCGGACGACCTGCCGGAGCCGTCGGAAGGGGATCCGGATCCCTTGGTCCGCTTCCGCAGCTGGCGCGGCTTCCTGTTTGCGGCGGTGGCCGTGAACCTTCTCTTTTTGTACGGTATCGCGGGCCAGAGTTTCGAACCGACCAGCGCCGTCCTGGTGAAGACCCTCACCTGGCTGCCCTTCAATCTCATCGCCACCGTGCTCTACTACGTGTTCATGATCAAGCTGGGGCGGGATGCTTCGGGTGCAGCCTTGCCGGGCGGGCGGTGGTATGGTGCGCTCTGCATCGTGATGATCGTCCTCAACTGGATCGCCTTTTTCAACCTTTGACTTTGGTATCGGGGAGTAACAGACATGACCACCCAAGAACTCAACAACAAATACGGCTTGTCCACTGTGCAATTCGTTGACGGTCCGGGGGGGCTGGTCTTCGCCGAGATCGACAATGCCGGCGGTGCGGCCCGCATCTGTCTCCAGGGTGCCCATGTGGTGACCTGGAAGCCCAAGGCCCAGGCGGAACCTGTGATCTGGGTCTCGGACATGGCCACTTTCGCGCCCGGCAAGTCCATTCGGGGTGGGGTGCCCATCTGCTGGCCCTGGTTCGGGCCTCATGCCACGGAGAGCGGCTTTCCCGGGCATGGCTTCGCCCGCACGGTGCTCTGGGAGGTCACGGCGGCCACCGAGCATGGCGCCACGACCGAACTGACCCTGACCCTGGTGGATACGGAGCAGACGCGTGCCCAGTGGCCCCATGCCACCCGCGCAGAACTCAAGGTGAGTGTCGGGGAGCGCCTGGGTGTGTCCCTGGCCACCCAGAACCTGGGTACCGAACCGATCCTGCTGGGTGAAGCCCTGCACACGTATCTCCGTATTGGCGACATCGGACGCATTGCGGTCTCGGGGCTTGAAGACACGGAGTACGTGGACAAGGTGGACGGGGGTGCCCGTAAACGGCAGGCGGGGGCAGTGGAGTTTTCCGGCGAGGTGGACCGGGTCTATCTCAATACCGGCGGGGAGTGCGTCATCCGCGACCCGGACCTGGGGCGGGGCATACGCATTGCCAAGACGGGCAGCCAATCCACCGTGGTCTGGACCCCCTGGCAGGACAAGGCCCTCAAGATGGGGGATTTCGGGCCAGGGCGCTCGGGGCAGGGCGGCTGGCGCGAGATGGTGTGCGTGGAAAGCGGCAATGCCCTGGACAACGTGATCACCCTGGCACCGGGAGCCCGTCACGCGCTGGACGTGATCTATGATGTGGTGCCCCTGGCCTAGAGAGCTGGGGGTGTCGTTCCCGAACGAATCGGTCGCCTTCCGGCACTAAGCGGCCGTTGCGATGATCGCCTCCATCGTCGATTCGCTCCGCTTCCTGCCCCAGGCGCCTGACACGAGCCTGCTCTATGTGGGCGTCTACAACCCGGTCTGGGTGGTCGTATCTGTCTTGATGGCCGTGTTCGCATCTCTGACCGCACTTTATGTAGCGGAGCAGATGGCCCGGGCGCCCCAGACGGGCATGCGCCTGTTCTGGCTGGTGATGGGGGCCTTGAGCATGGGGGGCGGCATCTGGGCCATGCATTTCATTGGCATGCTGGCGTTCAGCCTGCCCTGCAGTGTGACCTATGATCCCTGGATAACCCTGTTTTCCATCCTGCCGGGCATTTTCGCCAGTGGTGTTGCCCTGCTGGTGATCAGCCGGCGCCGGCCCCAAGGATGGGATTTCGTGCTGGGCAGCCTGCTGCTGGGTACCGGGATCGGAGCCATGCATTATGCCGGGATGGCGGCCATGCGCCTGGACGGTCTGCTCCGCTACGATCCTCATCTGTTTGCCCTGTCCATCGGGGTGGCGGTGGCATTGGCCTTCGTGGCCCTCTGGATACGCTACGGCCTGTCGTCCATGGCTGCCGTGCCCACGCGTTTCCGGCGCCTGGTGGCTGCTCTGGTGATGGGAGCTGCCGTGTCGGGCATGCACTACGTCGCCATGTCTGCCGCCTATTTCATCAGCGATGGCGATCCCGCCAGTATCGAGTCGGGCATCAGTCCTTCCCTCCTGGCGGTGATCGTGAGCGTCTTCACCGTGATGTTGATCACCCTCACCCTGGTGGCCACGGCGACTGGGCGCACCCTGCGCACGGCCCGGCGGCTCAAGGAAAACGAGCAGAAGCTGCGCGATATCCTGGAGACCACCCAGGAGGGCTTCATCATGGTCGATACCGAGAATCGGGTCATCGAGGTGAACCAGTCCATCGCGGATATGGTGGGGGCGCCCAGGGAGCAGCTCCTGGGACGCTCGGTATTCGATTTCGTGGCCCCGGCGCTGCACGCTTTCCTGGCCGAGCAGATCCGCCTGAGGGACCAGGGGCGCAATCACAGTTACGAAATCGACCTCATGCTGCCCGACGGCCGGTCCCTGCCTTGCATGGTGAACTCCACGGTGTTGCGGGATGGCGATGGAACGGTGGCCGGGTCCTTCGCCCTGCTGACCGACATATCCAGCCGGCGTGAACATGAAAACTACATGCGCCAGACTGCAGCCGTGTTCGAAACCACCGCCGAAGGCATCATGGTCACCGATGACCAGGGCCGGATACAACGGGTGAATCCGGCCTTCTCCGAAATCACCGGGTATGACGAGGCCGAGGTGTTGGGCAAGAGCCCGCGCTTCCTGCACTCTGGCCGTCATGGCGAGTCGTTCTACCAGGACCTGTGGGCCAATTTGCTGAAGACCGGCCACTGGCAGGGGGAAGTCTGGAACCGGCGCAAGACCGGCCAGATCTACCCGGAATGGCTGACCATCAGCGCCCTGCGGGGTGCGGCAGCGGGTGTGCAAAACTATATCGGGGTGTTTTCCGACATCAGCCATGTCAAGCGATCCGAGGCGGAACTCCAACGCCTGGCCCACTATGATGCCCTGACGGATCTGCCCAACCGTACCCTGCTTGGCGTGCAACTGGCCATGTCCCTGGAGCGGGCCGGTCGCAACATGCGCAAGATGGCGGTCATGGTGCTGGATCTGGATGGATTCAAGAACGTCAATGACAGCCTGGGCCATCCGGCCGGAGACCTGCTCCTGCAGCAGATATCCGTCCGGCTGAAACGGGTGCTGCGGGGCGAGGATGTGGTCGCCCGTCTGGGTGGGGATGAATTCGCGATCATCATCGAAGGTTCGCCCACGGCCCTGGACCTGGGGCACATCGCCCTGAAGCTGATCGAGGCCATTGCCGAACCGGTGGATCTGGACGGGCACAGTGCCCTGGTGACGGCCAGCGTGGGCATCGCCCAGTACCCCGAGGATGGCGCCGATGCCACCACCTTGCTGAAGGCTGCGGATACCGCCATGTACGCCAGCAAGCAGGGGGGACGCAACACCTATTGCTTCCATGACGCGGGCATGGCCCAGGCGGCCCATCTGCGCCTGGAACTGGAGCAGGGCCTGCGCAATGCCCTGGAGCAAGGCCACCTGGAACTCTGGTTCCAGCCCCAGCTGAACATGGAGACGGGCCGTGTGGTGGGGGTCGAGGGTCTGCTTCGCTGGCGGGACCCGGAGAAAGGGCTGATTTCGCCATCGGATTTCATCCCCGTGGCCGAGGAAACCGGATTGGTGGTGCCCCTGGGTGAGTGGGTCCTGCTCCAGGCCTGCAGCCAGGGAGAATACTGGGCCAGTGCCGGCATCTTCAACGGCCACATGTCGGTGAACGTGGCGGGTCCCCAGGTGGAGCGGGGCGATTTTTATACCACGGTCAAGATGGCCCTGGAGGCCACGGGTTTCCAGGCATCCCAACTGGAACTGGAAATCACCGAGAGCTTTCTGCTGCGCAATGCAGAGCAGGCCCGGGCCGTGGTGTCCAAGCTCAATGAGCTGGGCGTGGGCGTGGCTATCGATGACTTCGGCACTGGCTATTCCTCCCTGGCCTACCTCAAATACCTCAAGGTCCAGAAACTCAAGATCGACCAGAGTTTTGTCCGGGACTTGCCTGAAGACAAGGACGATGCGGCCATTACCCGGGCCATCATTGCCCTGGGCCACAGCCTTGGCTTCCAGTTGATGGCCGAGGGCGTGGAGACCGAAGCCCAGCGGGACTTCCTGATTGCCGAAGGGTGCTGGGAAGCCCAGGGCTATCTGTTTGCCAAGGCCATGCCGGCCCCGGAGTTCGAGGCTTGGCTGAGTCAGCAGGCCGCCATCCAGATCACGCCTTGACCCGGCCATCGGCGGGCGCAGCGGCGGGCAGCTGTCGGGTGCCTGTCGGGTGGCTGTCTAGCCCAGCCGCTTCATGCTAAGTTTATAGGGCTGTACACATCCTGGTTCCCGCCCAAGCACCCTTTACACGATACACAACCGCCATGACCGCTCCCAATTCCCTCATCACCGCCACCGTGGACCACCTGGTCCGGTTTGCCCCCTTCAACAAGATGGAGCCGGTTCATCTGGCCTGGATGGCGGAGCGGCTCAAGCTGGGCTATTTCGCCAAGGGCGAGACCGTCATTTCGCCCGAAACGGGGCTGGTGGAAACCTTCTTCATCATCAAGCAAGGCGTCATCCACGGTGAACAGGATGTGGTGAGGGCCCAGGAGGACTCGGCCTGGCTGGAACTGCATGAGGGGGAGTGCTTCCCTTTGGGCGCCTTGCTGTCGAAACGGCCGGTGAACAGCATCTACAAGGCGGGCGTGGACACCTTCTGTTACGAGCTGTCGGTACAGGATTTCCATGAATTGCTGCGCAAATGCCAGGCATTCCACGATTTTTGCACCCATCGGCTGGCCAATCTTCTGGAGCAGTCCAAACAGGTCATCCAGGCCCAGTACACCCACTCGTCCTCGGAACAGCAGTCCATGACCAGCCCCCTGTCGGCCATCATCCGGAGGGAGCCGGTGAGCTGTGCCCCGGATACGCCCATGCGCCAGGTCCTGGAGACCATGAATGACCTGGGTATCGGTTCCATGGTGGCGGTGGATGCCCAGAAGCGGCCCCTGGGCATCTTTACCCTCC
The DNA here is from genome assembly GCA_020724415.1 of Thiobacillus sp. Taxonomy (GTDB): domain Bacteria; phylum Pseudomonadota; class Gammaproteobacteria; order Burkholderiales; family Thiobacillaceae; genus JADJCP01. Next base: position 2,512 of record DYHB01000085.1, on the reverse strand, counting down.
ATGACGTGCTCAAGCGGGTGGTCTTGCCCGGCCTGGACCTGAATACTCCCTTCAGTCAGGTGATGAGCCCGGATCCGGTGGCTTTGCCGCCCCATGCCCTGGCCTACGAGGCTGCCCTGGTGATGGCCAAGCATGGTTTCAGGCATGTGCTGGTGGAAGAGGGGGGGCGCCTGGTGGGACTGGTCTCCGAAAAGGACCTGTTCACATTGCAACGGGTGGGCCTGCGCCAACTGAGCAGCGTCATCCGCAAGGCTCAGGACCTGGAGACCCTCAAGCATTCGGCCCGGGACATCCGGCAGCTGGCCCACAACATGCTGGCCCAGGGCGTCACTGCGGAGCAACTGACCCAGATCATCACCACCCTCAATGACCTGCTGACCACCCGGGTCCTGGAGCTGGAAGTGGCCGCCAGTCCCGAGATTCATGGCGTGGAATTCTGCTGGATGGCCCTGGGCTCCGAGGGGCGCATGGAACAGACCCTGAACACTGACCAGGACAACGGCATCATCTTCCGCATCCCCGAGGGCAAGCGTGCCGAGGACATGCGTGCCCTCATGCTGCCCTTTGCCAAGCGCGTCAACTTGGCCCTGGCGGAGTGCGGATTCCCCCTCTGCACGGGGGATGTCATGGCCTCCAATCCCAAGTGGTGTCTCTCCCTGGCGGAGTGGAAGGATATCTTCGACAAGTGGATCTACCACGGCGCCCCGGTGGACCTGCTCCACTCCACCATATTTTTCGATTTCAGGCCCCTGTTCGGCGAGGAACGGCTGGCCGAAGACCTGCGTGACTGGCTCTCAATCCAGGCTCCCAAGAACAGCCGTTTCCTGCATCAGCTGGCCGTCAACGCCCTGCGCAACAAGCCGCCTCTGGGTATCGTGCGTGATTTCGTGACCAGCGACGGACATACCATCGACCTGAAGGTGAACGGCATCACGCCTTTCGTGGATGCGGCCCGCATCTACAGTCTGGCCCATGGCGTCGGCGCCACCAATACCCTGCAGCGACTGCGCGAGGCAGGCGAGAAGATGGGCATGGAGGAGCAGGACATCGATGCCTATTGCGATGCCTTCCTGTACATCCAGCTCCTGCGCTTGCGTCTGCACCATGAGCAAGGCGAGAGCGGTCAGAAAATGACCAACAAGGTGGACCCGGATACCCTGAATGACCTGGATAGCCGGATCCTGCGGGAGTCCTTCCGGCAGGCCCGCAAGCTGCAAACCAAGCTTTCCGTGAACTACCAGGCCTGAGGCATGGACTGGCTGCGCAAACTGTTTCCGGCGCCCCCTGAACTGACGCCTGATCAGGCCAGGCGTCTGGCTGCCTGGCAGGCATTGCCCGAGCCTCCCATGCAACAAGCCATGGAAGAAAGCCGCTATGTGGTGGTGGACGTGGAAACCAGCGGACTCAACATCCACAAGGACCGGCTCATCGCCATTGGTGCCGTGGCCGTGACCGGCGGGCGCATCGACCTGGGGGACAGCCTGGAAATGGTATTGCAGCAGGCGGCGGTGACCGGCAAGGACAATATCCTCATCCACGGCATATGCGGCACGGCCCAAAGAGAGGGGGTGCCCCCCGCCGAGGCCCTGCTCAATTTCCTCGAATACCTGGGCAAGTCACCCCTGGTGGCCTTTCACGCCCGGTTCGACGAGAGCATGATCAAGCGGGCCCTGAAGCAGGTGCTGGGCTTGCGTTTCAGCCATACCTGGACCGACCTGGCTTACATCAGTCCGGCCCTGTATCCGGAGCTGGCCCTGCGCAACCGCTCCCTGGACCACTGGATGACCCATTTCGGCCTCAGCAACTATGCCCGCCACAGTGCCCTGGCGGATGCCCTGTCCACTGCCGAACTGATGCTATGCCTGGCCAATCGCATGGATGCACGTGCCATCCGCAACATGCGCGACATGAGGGCCTTGGAACATACCCGCCGGCAACTCGGCATGGCCCACTGATTCGTCGACAGGGTCGCCACCCGGCGACCGCCCTGCCGCTGGCAGGCCCTACTTCTTCTGCGGCCCGAATTTCATGTGGGCATGCCGGCTCAGGATGAAGTCGAAGATGATCTTCATCCAGATGGTGGAACCGGCAATGGCAGACCAGGTGGCGTAGGCCATGGAGCCGGTGACGATGCCCAGGATCACGAAGAAAATGATGCCCGCGCCGATCAGGTTGATGGCGGCTGCAAAGGGGGCAAACTTGGCCGGATTGGGCGGGGGTTCGCCGCCCTTGAGGGCCACATAGGAGTAGTCCTTCTTGAACAGGATGCGCCAGGCATTCCGGGTCCAGTAGAAGGTGATCGGGAATAGCGCCAGGAACAGCAGCCAGGTCATGGCCACGTTGACGTCGAAAATCATGCCATCCTCCAAAGAAAAAGCCCTGCCAGTTTAACCCGGCAGGGCCTGGGGTCGGAGCCCGGCGCGGTGGCCGGGATCACCCATTCAGTGCTTAGTGGGCACCATCCACGGCCTTGGAGCCGCGCGGGATGCGCACGGCCTCGACCATGTGCTGG
>DYHB01000228.1 GCA_020724415.1 Thiobacillus sp. | reverse complement strand
CCAGATCATGCGCCTGGGCTGGAAGGTGTTCATCCCCGTGACCCTGGTCTGGCTGCTGGTGGTGGGCGGCTTCATGCAGACCCCCCTGGGTTACCTGTTCCACTAGGAGGCGCGCGATGTTCACCCGTATCAAGCACTTCATCGACACCTTCCTGCTCACCGAGCTGCTCAAGGGCATGGCGGTCACCGGGCGCTACCTGTTCGGGCGCAAGTTCACGGTCCAGTACCCGGACGAAAAGACGCCCCAGTCGTTCCGCTTCCGGGGGTTGCATGCCCAGCGCCGCTACCCCAACGGCGAGGAACGCTGCATTGCCTGCAAGCTGTGCGAGGCGGTATGCCCGGCCATGGCCATCAAGATCGAGTCCGAGCAGCGGACCGACGGCACCCGGCGCACCACGGTGTACGACATCGATCTGACCAAGTGCATCTTCTGCGGCTTCTGCGAGGAGGCCTGCCCCGTGGATGCCATCGTGGAGACCCGCATCTTCGAGTACCACGGCGAGAAACGGGGCGATCTCTACTACACCAAGGACATGCTCCTGGCGGTGGGCGACAAGTATGAAGCCCAGATCGCCGAGGACCGGGCGCAAGATGCCAAATATCGCTAACGGAAACGGATAACCCGATGGATTTTGCAAGCGTCGTATTCTATTTCCTGGCCGCCATACTGTTGCTGTCCGGGCTGCGGGTCATTACTGCCAAGAACCCGGTCCATGCGGCCCTGGCCCTGGTGCTGGCCTTCTTCACCGCCGCCGGCATCTGGTTGCTGCTGGAGGCCGAGTTCCTGGCCATCACCCTGGTCTTGGTCTACGTGGGTGCGGTCATGGTGCTGTTCCTGTTCGTGGTGATGATGCTGGACATCAACCTGGAAGAACTGCGCCGGGGCTTCTGGGACTACCTGCCCTTCGCCGCCCTGGTGGCCGGCCTCATGATCATCCAGATGGTCCTGGTCCTGTGGGGGCGCGACTTCGGTCTGGAGGCACCCGTGCCCAAGCCGGCGGATTACAGCAACACCAAGGAACTGGGTCGGGTGCTGTACACCGATTATGTGTATGCCTTCGAACTGGCGGCGGTGATCCTGCTGGTGGCCATCGTGGCCGCCATTGCCCTCACCCTGCGCCGCCGGCCCAACCGCAAGGTGGTGGACCCGGCCTGGCAGGTGAAGCAGAAGCGGGAAGGGCGGGTCTACATGGTCAACCTGAAGCCCCAGAAACCTGAATACAAAGCGGAGGATGAGGAGTGAACATCATCGATTCTGCCGCTCCCAAGGGGCTTCTGCATCCCGCTTCGGGGTCGCACCTTGCTGCGCAAGGCACTGCTCTGCCCTGCGCGGTCGCGCCCCAGAAACCCGAATACAAAGCGGAGGATGACGAATGAGCGTCGGCCTGAATCACTTCCTCATCCTGGGCTCGATCCTGTTCGCCATCAGCGTCCTGGGCATCTTCCTGAACCGCAAGAACGTCATCGTCCTGCTCATGGCCAT
>DYHB01000227.1 GCA_020724415.1 Thiobacillus sp. | reverse complement strand
GCGCAGAGATGGAGGCTATCGAACAACGGCGGATCGCCTTTGCCCTTGGCAAGATCAAGTACACCGATGAGCAACACCAGGAAGACAGCACACGGTACAGCGAGCTGATGTCACGACTGCTGCTGGCCACCGGCCGCACCCCAAGGTACAACGGCGTTGAGTTGCGCCAGACCAACGAAGGGTGGGAGTTCGACTTCAACAACGTGACCTATTCGTGCTCATCGCACCGGGCGGCGACTACTGCCATCGATGTCCTTATCCACCAGGCCGGCCGCTGTGCCCAGTGTGACACCCCCAACGGCGGAGAAATCACCGGCAGCACGCCAGACGGAATCTGAACCATGGAGCCAGCCCCTCCGCCCTGACGAGGGTAAGCGCCGGCGGTAGCGCCCCGGCGAATCCGGGCTCACCAGGGCCCGGACGGCGGAAGCTCGGTAAGTCCCTGGCCGTACCAGGGGAAGCAGCGAACCGGCCCAACTGAGCGCCCACCAGTACCTGCCACCCTGACTGCAGCAGGGCAGCGGCGAACGGGGCCAACGGCCAGGCCGGGGAGGGCGAGCAACGGGATCGGCGTGATGCCGAACCAAGGACCTGAGTCGCCCGGGTACATAGGGTGAACAGCGTAGCACCGGCTGGTTACGGTGCACCAGGGCGGGGCCCGCAACCCATGGGCGCCCTGGTGGGTGTGGTGGTGATGCACAGATGCTATAATGAGACGCAGCAATACATCGAGTCAAGAGAAGGGTGAGACGACATGGAGAGAGCCGAGCGGGGCGGCACCAAGCCGACGACGGTGCCGATTCTTGAAGAAGACCTGGAGGTTATCAAGGACTTATGCCGTGCCTGGGACAGCACCCGGGCGAAGGTGGCGCAGGTCCTCATCTCCGAGGCAATCCGCGCCCGGCGTGAAGCCGGGAACTGGGAGGCGCCGTCAGATGGGTGACGAGGTGCTGAAGCAGGCAGGCCGGTTCTCGGACTGGATCAAGGATGCGATCCAGACCCTGTACCCCCTGGCCAAGGGGGATCGGGACGCGTTAGACGATTTCTATTTGCTCGCTGCGTGCGCGCAGGCCTATCTGGATGTTGTCAAACTAACTCACTGGCGCCAGTTGGCCCTGGAACAGCTTGACGGGATCGAATTTCACATCGGTCGGAGTCGAGAGGATGGCGGGAAGTACATCGAAGCGTGGTTCCTGAAGACGTGCGGCCTGCCGGCGGAAGACGAAGACGAAGATGAGGGGGTATCCTCTGATGGTCGGGATGGATAGCTATTCCGCTTGGCTATACAGCATGAAAACCATCTCCTGGCGGCTTACCGGTAAGGTCAATTGCATTCAGGAATTACTGTGGCCGCCAGTCATTGAGCCCGGAGAGGACATTGCCTGGGCGCCCGTGGGGGAATGCCCCATCAAGGCCGAATGCGTGGCAGACGGCAAGCCTGTGCCCCTGCCCCCGGTACTCCCACCGTCAGTTGTATACGGGTCTGTGA
>DYHB01000226.1 GCA_020724415.1 Thiobacillus sp. | reverse complement strand
TCGTGGTCGGCTTGCCGTAGAGGCCGAAGCTGGCGGGGAACGGCGGCTTGAAGCGGGGCTGGCCCTTCTTGCCCTCGATGGACTCCAGCAGGGCGGTTTCCTCGCCGCAGATGTAGGCACCGTAGCCGTGGTGGGCAAAAAGATCGAAATCCCAGCCGGAACCCAGGATGTTCTTGCCCAGGAAACCGGCCGCCCGGGCTTCCGCCAGGGCCTTTTCCCAGAATTCATACAGCTCGAAGATCTCGCCGTGGATGTAGTTGTAGCCAGCCTTGGCACCCAGGGTGTAGCCGGCGATGACCATGCCCTCGATCAGCTGGTGGGGGTTGAACTCGATGATGTCCCGGTCCTTGAACGTACCCGGCTCACCCTCGTCGGTATTGCACACCACGTATTTGTCGCCGTCATAGTTGCGCGGCATGAAGGACCACTTGAGGCCGGTGGGAAAACCGGCGCCACCGCGCCCGCGCAGGGCAGACAGCTTGACCTGTTCGATGATCTGCTCGGCGGGCGTCTTCTCGGCCAATATCTTCTTCAGGGCCTCGTAACCGCCGTGGGCAACGTAGGTATCCAGACTGCCCGGGTTCGGGTGGTCGAGGGTCCAGAGGCAGACTTTGTTCGGACTCATTTCAGCTCATCCAGCAGCTTGTCCACCACTTCTGGGGACAGGTGGGTATGCATCTTGTGGTTGTTGTGCAGGCATAGGGGACCGCTGCCGCAGGTGCCGAAGCACTCCCCCTCGCGCAGGGTGAAGCGACCGTCCGGGGTGGTTTCGCCGAAGCCGATGCCCAGTTTCTGCTTGAGGTACTCGGCCACGGTGTCGGCCCCTTGCAACTGGCAGGGCAGGTTGGTACAGACCGTGATCTTGTGACGCCCGGTCGGTTCCAACTGGTACATGTTGTAGAAGGTGGCCACTTCATAGACAGCAATGGCCGGCATGCCCAGATACTCGGCCACGAATTCGATGGTCTCGGGGGCCAGCCAGCCCTTTTCCACCTGGGCGATGCGCAGGGCGGCCATGACGGCGGACTGTTTCTGGTCGGCCGGGTATTTGGCGATCTCTCGGTCGATCTGGGCCAGGGAAGCGGTTGTCAGCATGGGATTACCTATCAATATCGCCGAACACGATGTCCATGGTGCCGATGATGGCCACCACGTCGGCGATCATCAGGCCCCGGGACATCTCGTCCATGGCGGCCAGATGAGAAAAACCAGGGGCCCGCAGCTTGAGCCGGTAGGGCTTGTTGGCGCCGTCGGAGACCAGATAGACGCCGAACTCCCCCTTGGAATGTTCCACCGCCGCATAGGCCTCTCCCTCGGGCACGTGCATGCCCTCGGTGAACAGCTTGAAGTGATGGATCAGCTCTTCCATGTTGGCCTTCATGGATTCCCGGGACGGCGGCGCCACCTTGTGGTCGCCCGTGATCACGGGCCCCGGGTTCTTCTTCAGCCAATCCACGCATTGCTGGATGATGCGGTTGGACTGGCGCATTTCTT
>DYHB01000084.1 GCA_020724415.1 Thiobacillus sp. | reverse complement strand
CATGAAAAACAGAGCCTGGGCCTGGCCAATGCCCTGGCCCGGCGGACCAGGGTGGAACGCCATGACATCTCTTGCCCGGGACGACTGGATGGCCTGGTCCAGTGGATGCGGAGGCACTTCCCGGCCGGAAGCCCCCTGCCCGAGCCCGACCTGTTGCTGGGCGCCGGCCATGGCACCCATCTCCCCATGCTGGCGGCCCGGCGAGCCCGGGGCGGCAGGGTCGTGGTCATGATGAAGCCCAGCCTGCCCCTGGCCTGCTTCGATCTCTGCCTGATCCCATCCCACGACCATCCGCCCAGCCGGCCCAACGTGCTGGCCACCCGGGGTGCCCTGAACGACGTACGCACAAGCCGCCAGCAGGATCCGGGACGGGGCCTCATCCTGGTGGGCGGCCCATCCCGCCATTACGGCTGGCATGACAGCGCCGTGCTGGAACAACTCCAGCGCCTGCTCACCCAGGCACCGGGCATCCGCTGGACACTGACCACCTCCAGGCGCACCCCGGCCGGATTCGCAGGCCAGGCGGCCAATACCCTGTCCGGGCAGCTGGAGGTCAGACCCCATGACGAAACCCCGCCAGGATGGCTGGAGAGCGCCCTGGCCGAGGCGGGCCAGGCCTGGGTCACCGAGGACAGCGTTTCCATGCTCCACGAAGCCTTGACTGCCGGCTGCCGCGTCGGCCTGCTCCGATTGCCCAGCAAAGGCGCCAGCCGGGTGGCACGCGGCGTGACCACCTTGCTGGAGGAAGGCTGGCTGAGCACCCTGGATGCACCGGCCATGTCCGCCAATCCGGCAGACTGCCCACCTTTCAACGAATCCGAACGCTGCGCCCACTGGATACTGAACACATGGTTCAAGACAAAAAACTGACCGTCGTCCAAGTGCTGCCCCAGTTGGAATCGGGTGGCGTGGAGCGAGGCACCCTTGAAGTGGGCAAATATCTGGTGGATCACGGGCACCGGTCCATCGTCATCTCCGCCGGCGGCAGAATGACCACCCAACTGGAGCGGGAAGGCAGCCGGCACGTGACCTGGGACATCGGTCGAAAGAATCTGTGGACCCTGCGTTTCATTCCCCGCCTGCGCCGATTGCTGAGGGATGAAGGGGCAGACATCCTGCACCTGCGTTCCCGGATGCCGGCGTGGATCGGCTATCTGGCCTGGAAAGGCATGGACCCGGCCACCCGCCCCCATTTGGTCACCACCGTCCATGGCCCCTATTCGCCCGGCCGCTACAGCAGTGTGATGACCCGGGGGGAACGGGTGATCGTCATTTCGGAGATGATCCGGGAGTATGTGCTTACCCACTACCCCAAGGTCGACCCCGCCCGTTTGCGGCTGATCCCCCGGGGTGTGGATCCGGCCCGTTACCCCCATGGCTACAAGCCCACCCCGGGCTGGCTGGCCCGTTGGGGCAAGCAATATCCCTGGACCCTGGACAAGCGACTGATCACCCTGCCGGCCCGCATCACCCGCTGGAAGGGCCAGGAGGATTTCGTCGATTTCATGGCCGAGCTGCACGCCCGCAATCCGGAGGTGCATGGCCTGATCGTGGGCGACACCCACCCCCGTCGTCGGCAGTTCCTGAACGATCTGCAGAAACAGGTGGAGGAACGAGGCCTGGGCAGTGTCATCACCTTCACCGGCCATCGGGATGACCTGAAGGACATCCTGGCCATTTCCTGCATCGTGGTCTCCTTCTCCCGGGAACCCGAGGCCTTCGGCCGCACCACCATCGAAGCCCTCAGCCTGGGCAAGCCCGTGCTGGGCTACGCCCACGGCGGCGTAGCCGAACAACTTGGCGCGGTCTTCCCCGCCGGGCTGGTGCCCCCCGGTGACTGGCAGGCGGGCATCGAGCCGGCATTGGCCTGGCTGGACCATGCGCCAAGCGTCCCGGAGCAACATCCCTTCACCCTGGAGCGGATGCTGCAATCCACCCTGGGTGTGTATCAGGAACTGGCCCTGGGCCACGCCCCATGAACCTTGCCCACTGGCGCCCCAGCCTGGCCGGCGTGACCTGGTTTCTGGGGCTGATGCTGCTGTTCTGGGCTCCCCTGCCCGGAGAGCAACGCCTGCCGGCCTTGTTCCTGATCGGCCTTGGACTCTGGTACTGGGTCCGGCAGGGGACGGCAGGACTGCCCGGCATGAAGCAGATGCAAGGCTTCCTATTATTGATGGCCATCCCGGCTTTGGCTTCCCTACCCTATTCCGTCACGCCCTTGGATACCTTGGGGATATTGGTGGTCCTGGCCGCGTTCTACCCAGCCGGTATCGCCCTGCTCCGGGGATTTGGCAGCCGCCCCAGCCAATGGCTGGTCCTGGGGATCGGACTCACCCTGTTCCTGTGGTCCCTGGATGCCCTCTACCAATGGACCACGGGGGCCAGCCTGCTGGGCTATCCCCTGAACCCTGATGGCCGCGTCTGGGGTCCCTTCAAGGACAACCAGCGCCTGGGCTTCCTGACCGGGGCCCTGATGTCCATTCCATTGATCCATCTCGCCCGTACCCGCCCCCTGGCCGCCATGGCCTTGTACGCCCTGTTCACCTTCGTGGTGGGCCTGGCCGCCGCCCGGGCTGCCCTGGTCTTTGCCCTGCTTTCGGGCATCGGCCTGTTCCTGTGCCTGCCAGGCCTGAAATACCGCTTGGGCCTGGTGGCCGGATTGGCCGGCGTGATCGGCGGCGCGCTGGTGCTCTCCCCCATCCATACCGAGCGGGTCCTGGAACGGGACTACACCCGCTACCTGAACCAACCGGGCCTGGAACGGGGTGAGGCCCTATTTCTGCAAGTGGACGATTTCCTCAGCGGCCGCCTCAAGATCTGGCACACGGGCTGGAACATGTTTGCCGACCGTCCCCTGGCCGGGGTAGGCGCCGGGGCCTTCGACGAGGCCTACGACCAGTATTCCACCCGACCCGATGACCAGTTCACCACTCAGGGCGGTTATCCCGGCGGGGTGCACCACGCCCATCAGATGTACGTGTCTGCTGCAGCAGAGACGGGCCTGGCGGGGTTGCTTTGTCTGGCCGGCATCCTCTACATGCTATGGCGTTGGTACCGCAGCCTCCCGCCCGAGGGCAGACGCCGCGCCCTGCCCTACGGCGTCGCCCTGATGGTGGCCGCCTTCCCCATCAACTCCCAGCATGGGGTCTATGTCGGCTGGTGGTTCAGCGCCCTGTTCTTCATAGTCTGCGCCATGCTCGCGGCCGGAGAACAGGGACGACGGGAAGGTCGGTCTTGACCACGCCCCTCCCCCGACTCCTGATCCTGTCCGACGGCCGTGCCGGCCACGTCTCCACCTCCCGGGGCATGGCGGCACTGCTGGCCCAGGTCTGGCCCTGCAGCGTGGAGGTCATGGAGCTGCGCCTGCGGGCCAAGTTTCTCCGACCCCTGCTCAAATTCATGCTGAATTCCGGCCTGACCTGCCGACTGGACCGACACCCCGCCACCCGGGGCTGGCCGGCACTGTTTTACCGGGGCTACCGGGATACCCCGGCTCCAGTGGTGATGTCCGCCGGCGGGGATACCCTGTACATGAACGCCCATTACGGACGCTGCCGAGGCAGTGCCAATGTGTTCTGCGGCTCCCTGCGAGGCGTCCGGGCGGACCTGTTCGATCTGATCGTCCACATCAGGCCCGCGGACCTGCCCAACTGGATGGCCATGGAAGTGCTGCCCTCCGCCGCCAGCGCCGTAGATGCGGAACGGGCCGGCGCCGCCTTTGCCGACACCCACCTGGAGAGCCGGCGGACCGGTTATTGGACCCTGCTGATTGGCGGGAATGGCAGCGGCTACCGGTTCCGTGGGGACGAAATCCTCGCAGCCGTGGAACAATGCGCCCACTTGGCCCGGCAGCATGACAAGCGCTTGCTGATCTCCACCTCCCGCCGCACCGGCAGTGGGGTCGAGACCAAGATACGGGACTGGCTGGCCCGGCAACAGCCCAACCCGGCGGCCTATACCGTGCTCTTCAACCACAAGCCCGAACGCGTGGCCGCTGCCTTCATGGCCCTGGGCGAAGTTGTGTTCTGTACGGAGGACAGCCTGTCCATGCTTTCGGAGGCGGTATTGCTGAAGCGTCCCCTGGTCAGCCTGCGTCCCGATCATGCCCACCCCACCCGGGATCATCAGGGCCTGGTGGAAAATCTGGCGGTCAGGCGACGCCTGATACGCTGTCCCCTGGACCGGCTTGCCCATCTGGACGTGGCCGAATGGCTCGAATCGTGGCAGTCTTACGTCCCGAACGATCAGGCCACTTTGCAACAGCGGATGCTGGACATGATGCGCCGCAAAACCCACCCTGTGCGGCCGACGCAATGAGGAACCCATGCTGCCCATAGCCACCTACAAGTACACCACCACCAATATCGGCGACGACATCCAGCCCTACGCGATCGAGCAGTTGCTGGGTCAACGCACGGAAAAGGTCTACCGGGACCATCTGTACCGGCAGACCAAACCCGTGGCACTGGTGGGCAACAGCTGGTACTTCGTCACCTCTCCCTGGAGCAGCCTGGAAGCCACCCTGCGCGGCGGCCGCATGTTTCCACCCCCGGAATGCGTCACCCCCCTCTACATCGGCATTTCCATCAGCCGCCGGGCCGAGAAATACATGCTGTCCCCGGAAGGCATTGCCCACCTCAAGAAATACAGCCCCATCGGCTGTCGGGACAGTCATACCCTGGAGATGCTGAAGACCCGGGGGGTGGAGGCCTATTACACCGGCTGCCCCACCATGACCCTCCAGAACAAGTACAGCGAGCGGACCGACGACATCTACATCGTGGATACGGACCGGCGCCAGCGCCCCGGAGGACTCCTGCGCCGGCTGACATCCAACCCCGTCAAGGGGGAGGATTTCACCCCCTTGATTCCCGAATCCATACGTCGGCACGCCACCACCCTGACCCATCTGGTGGATTTCGGCGACGACCAGGAAAAGCGCTATGCCTATGTGGACAACCTGATCCGGGCCTATTCCACCGCCCGCCTGGTCATCACCACCCGGCTCCACGTGGCCCTGCCCTGCGCCGCTTTGGGCACCCCCTGCATCCTGTTGCACAAGTCCGACTTCCGCTTCACCGGCTACGACTTCCTGAAGATGTACCACCCGGGCAATATCCAGGACTGCGACTGGAACCCGGACACCCTGCCCATTCCGGATGTCAGCCAGCACAAGGCTGGCATGACCAAGACCATCCTGGACTGGGTGGCCGAGATACAAGGACGCGGTGCCTGAAATGACCCCACCCCCTGGCCTGCCCCACGCCCCCACCGGGGAGGGGATTCGTGCCCTGGCCATGACCCACCGGAACTGATATGACTGCACCTCACCCTGCGATGCCGGAATATGGTCATTTCCAGCTCAGCCCAGGCCAACAGCGCTGGCTGGCTTTCGCCCAGCGCCAGGCCACCACCTGGCTCGGCCGCCGCCTGGCCTTGCTGGCACGACGTCTGGTACTGCGCGGTCGCACCGACCCGGTGGACGCCGTGTCCGAAGGTTTCCGCCTGCGCGTCCACGTGACCGACAACGTCTCCGAGCGGAAATTCCTGTTCATGCCCCAGTTCTGCGACCCCATGGAACGGGACTACCTGCGCAACCACCTGAGCCGGGACGGCGTCTTCCTGGACATCGGCGCCAATGCCGGTCTCTATACCCTCACGGCGGCCCGGGCTTATGATGCCCTGGGCGGCGTGGGTCATGTCCTGGCCGTGGAGGCCAACCCGGTCATGCAGACACGGTTGCGCTACAACGTGGGCCTCAATGACCTGACAGGCCGGGTACGCCTGGCCCCGGTGGCCCTGTCCAATCGGGACGGCGAAGTGCGCTTTTCCATCTCCAATGCCAATCTGGGCGAAAGCGGCCTGCTGGCTGCCGGAGGCAAGAGCATTACGGTACCGGCCCTGACCCTGGCCAGTCTGCTGGCCGCCCATGACATCCAGCGCATCGATGGCATGAAGATCGATGTGGAAGGCATGGAAGACGTGATCCTGGCGCCCTTCCTGGAACAGGCTGACGCCACGCAACTGCCGGGCTTCATCATCATCGAAAATTCCGCCGACCGCTGGCACACGGATCTGCTCGGCCTATTGGCTGCGAAGGGCTATAGGGAGCATGCCCGGCGCAAGATGAATCTGGTCCTGGTAATGAACGAGCCGGGTCAGGAATTCAGTTGATGTCGGCGCCGCCAAAGGGAAAACAGGTAGAGATACAGGAAAAAGTAGACATAGAACTCGCGCACCTCGCTCAGGCGCAGGCCGATGCCCTGAGCCATGTCGCCCAGAGGGGTCTTGTCCAGCAACTGGACAAACAGGACCAGCAAGGCGACGGGTAGACAGGCCCGGGTGGGCCAGACCCAGGCCGGCAAACGCGCCAGCCAACCCAGGCGACCGTAGTGAGCCAGAAGAGGGTAGACCAAGCCGCTGAAGTAGATGGCAAACTCCAGGATGGCCCGGGGCTTCTGGTCCAGCCAGTCGCTGGTGTTGTGCAGGTTGGTTTCCTGCTGGTCATTGATGGCCTGATACCACTCCGGGGTGCCCCAGCCGAAATAGTGCTGGCCCCAGCTGATTTCCTCGCCCAGGATGTAGATCAGCCCCAGGGCAAACATTCCCAGCCAAGCAGCTTTGAATCGACTGCTCCGAAACAGGGGTGACATGAGGGCCTTGACGGCCACGAACAAAGCTGCGGCCAGGGCGAGCACCTGAAGATTCTCCAGCAGCCCCAGTGCGCCCGCGAACCACACCCGTATGCTGGACGGCCATAACAGTGCCAAGAGGGCGATGAATATGCCCAGGGCTACAGGAAGGCCCAGGGTCAGCCAACGGGGCAACTCGGAGGGTGACGTGGTCATGATGTTCATCAATCAAGGTTAAAGCAGGAAGAACGTGGCCAACCCCAGGAAGATCAGGAACCCCATGGAGTCGGTGATGAAGGTGAGCAGCACATGGGCGCCGAAGGCCGGGTCATGCCCCATCCGGACGATGGCCAGGGGGGCAATGAAGCCGGCGAAGGCGGCGACGATGAGGCTCAGCAACATGGCACCCGACATGACCAGAGCCAGATCCGTATTCTGATAAAGGAAATAGGTCACCAAACCCATCATGCTGCCCCAGACCACGCCGTTCAGCAGGGCGATCCCCAGTTCCTTCACCAACAGGCGCTTGTAATTTTCCTTGGAAATCAGGTTCAAGGCCATACCCCGCACCATCAGGGTCAGGGTCTGGCTACCCGAGTTGCCACCCATGCCGGCCACGATGGGCATCAAGGCGGCCAGGGCGGCCAGCTTTTCGATACTGCCCTCGAAGGCCCCCACCACCCGGGAGGCGAACAGGGCGGTGCACAGGTTGATGCCCAGCCAGAGCCAGCGGTTCTTGGCCGCCTTCCAGACGGTGGAGAACAGATCCTCCTCCTCCCGCAGGCCGGCGGCCTGGAGCATGTCCTCCTCCGCTTCGGCCCGGATGAAGTCCATGACCACATCCACGGTCAGTCGGCCCACCAGCTTGCCCTTGGCATCGACGATGGGCGCCGATACCAGGTCATAGCGCTCGAAGGCCTGGGCCGCATCGGTCCCCGGGTCCGACGGGTGGAACACCACGGGATCATCGGACATGACGGCCGCCACATGGGCATCCTGATCATGGATCAGCAGCCGCTTGAGGGGCAGGGTGCCGATCAGGACCTCGTCCCGGTCCACCACAAACAGCTTGTCGGTATGGCTGGGCAGATCCCCCAGGCGACGCAGATAGCGCAAGGCCACCTCCAGGGTGACATCGGCCCGGATGGTGACAAAGTCGTAATCCATCAGGGCGCCTACGGATTCCTCGTCATAGGACAGGGAGGAGGCCACCTGGGCCCGCTTGGCCTCATCCAGGGACTCCATGAGTTCCTGGACCACATCCTTGGGCAGGTCGGCCGCCAGGTCGGCAATCTCGTCGGTATCCAGGCCGGCGGCGGCCGCCACCAGTTCCCGGTTGTCCATGGTGGCGATCAGGGATTCCCGCACCGCGTCGGACACTTCGAGCAGAATCTCGCCATCCCGCTCGGATTTGACCAGATCCCAGACCATGATCCGGTCCTCGGGCGGCAGGGCCTCCAGGATGTAAGCCACATCCGCCGGATGCAGCTCGTCCAGCTTGTGGGCCAGCTCCGAGAGATTTTGCTTGTGGACCAGGGTTTCCACCAGTTCATGCCGGGGCATGTCCTGCTTGTGGACCAGGGACTCCACCAGACGGTGCCGGGCGATGATCTCCATCACCTGCTTCAGGCTGTCTTCCACATGATCCTGGGCGCGGTCTTCGTGCTGCTCGCTCATGGCTGGGTCCGGTCGGCAAATTGCCGCCGATTTTACCCGCCATGAAAAAAAGTCCTAAAGTTTTCTGGCGAGCGGTCGATAAGGATTCAGAAGTGCTCCTCCTACCCGCAAACCGGTTTCTCCGGTTGCTTTACGCCCGAACCTGCTGGTTCGGGCTTTTTTTATTCCACACAGGTCACACTGACCCGGTATCCCGCAACAGGATCAGCATGGGGCGATCAGCGGGGCACCTTCACCTGGTTCATGCGCGCCTGGATGATGGCTTGGCGCTTGAGCAACCCCTTGGCGTTGCGCCGGTTCTCGTAATAGCGGGGATTCGGGATCATGGCCGCCAGGTGAGCCGCCTGCCCCGGCCCCAAATGGGCGGCGGGCCCCTTGAAATAGCGCCGTGCGGCTGCCTCGGCGCCGTAGATGCCATTCCCCCATTCGATCACATTCAGATACACCTCCAGAATGCGTCGCTTGCTCCACAGACTCTCGATCATCACCGTGATGATGGCCTCCTGGATTTTGCGCAGAGGGTTTCGGGATGGGGACAGGTACAGATTCTTGGCCAGTTGCTGACTGATGGTGGAGCCTCCGGCCACGATCTTGCCCTTCTTGAGGTTTTTCTCCAGGGCTTTCTCCATGCCCTCCCAGTCGAACCCCTCGTGATCCAGGAAACGGCTATCTTCCGCCGCCACGACAGCGCGCTTGAGGTGGATGGAAATGTGCGGGTAATCCACCCATTTATGGCGCAACTCTGCATCCGCGCCTTTCTTTTCCTGCAAGCGATCCAGACCGGCCGCCATGAAGGCCGTATTGGATGGGTTGAAATGACCCCACCACAGCACACCGGCAAGGAAAGCCAGTTGCACGTAGAGCACGAGTATCAGGAGGATCAAGCCTCCCTTCCAAAGCCATCGAACCATCAAGCCGCCCGGATCAGGTCCATGACAGGACGGGTGTCCGGGCGTACGCCCCGCCACAACAGAAAGGCTTCTGCCGCCTGCTCCACCAGCATTCCCAGCCCGTCCGCCACGGTGGCGCCACAGGCCCGGGCATGGGCCATGAAAGGCGTCTCCCGGCCATACATCATGTCGTAGGCCAGGCATCCGGGGTTGAAGACCGCATCGTCCAGGGGCGGCCGCTCGCCGGCCAGCGAGGCGGCACTGGCATGAATGACCAGATCAAAGCCCTCCCCCGACAGGGCACCGAAACCACCGCCTCGACAACCAAACCGATCCGCAAGGGCCGTGGCCTTTTCAGGAGTCCGGTTGACGATGAACACGGTCTCCGGCTGTTGCTCCAGCAAGGGCAGGATGACCCCTTTGGCGGCGCCGCCAGCCCCCACCAGCAATATCCTGCGTCCGGCAAGTTCGAGCCCCAGATTTCCCATCAAATCCCGCACCAGACCGACGCCATCGGTGTTGTCCCCGACGATGGCATGCGGCTCAAAAACCAGGGTATTGACAGCCCCCGCCGCCTCGGCTCGGGGCGTACGCTGATGGGCCAGGAGAAAAGCCTCTTCCTTGAACGGGACGGTGACATTGGCCCCCAGCCCGCCCCCGGCCCTGAAGGCGTCCACCACCTCTCGAAAGCCATCCCGGGGAGCCAGGAGCGGCGAGTAGAGGATGTCCTGTCCAGTTTGGCGGGCAAATGCCCCGTGGATGGCGGGGGACTTGGAATGAGCAATGGGATTGCCCAGAACAGCATAATGGTCAGTCATATCCTAATCATTCTCCGGGGGCTTTGGTGAGGCATGCGCGCCACCAAATGCACCATATTGGAACTAAATGCACCATTAAGGTGCAAATAAAAAACACCTTTGACCACGGACCCCTTATGGCACAATTTTGCTCTGCATGTAGCGACGTTTTCCTCAGCCGCTCCTGCGCGAACGTTCAACCTGTGCACACTACCAGAAGCGCGTCTGCCAGCCAAAGTCGCTCGCGCGCGGGGAGGTGCCCCTTGACCGACGCCGGGACAGGCCACCACGGCGAAAACTGGCACGGTATATGCATATAACTTGCCCGTGGTACCCACATCAATTGTGCAATCTCTGATTAGGAGTGAAAAATGGCGGTCGCCGATGTAATGAAGATGATCCAGGAAAACGATGTCAAATTCATCGATTTCCGTTTTACCGATACCCGCGGCAAGGAACAGCACGTCTCGGTGCCCGTTTCCGCATTCGATGAAGAGAAATTCACCGATGGCCATGCCTTCGACGGCTCTTCCATTGCCGGCTGGAAGGGCATTCAGGCTTCTGACATGCTGCTGATGCCGGATCCGGATACCGCCAATATCGATCCCTTCATGGACGAGCCCACCCTGATCCTGACTTGCGACGTGATCGAGCCGGATACCGGCAAGGGCTACGACCGGGATCCCCGTTCCATTGCCAAGCGTGCCGAAGCCTATCTGAAATCCACCGGTATCGGCGACACCGCCTACTTCGGCCCGGAACCTGAGTTCTTCATCTTTGACTCGGTCTCCTGGGGCGATGACATGTCCGGTTGTCACGTCAAGATCAAGTCTGAAGAAGCCGCCTGGTCCTCCGGCGAGCAGACCGAAGTAGGCAACATCGGCCACCGTCCCAAGGTCAAGGGCGGCTACTTCCCCGTGCCCCCCATCGACAGCCTGCAAGACATCCGTTCTGCCATGTGCCTGGCTCTGGAAGAAATGGGC
>DYHB01000225.1 GCA_020724415.1 Thiobacillus sp. | reverse complement strand
CCGCACCAGTCATGGCTTGCAACGATTCATCCATTCATTTAACCGGACAGTAGTGGATCTCGAAAAAGCCGATGCTGGCCTCTTCGTGCGGCATCACCGCATCGAGCATGGACTGATAGAGCACGCTCGCATCGAAGCGGCCTTCGTCATAGGCGGCTTGGATGGCCTCTGGGGTGGGGGGCGTGGTGCCGTGCTCATCCATGGCCGCCCCCATCAAGGCATCGAAGCGAGGATCGAAGATATCCGCCACCACCTGGCCGGCCAGCAGCGCCTTGCAGCGCTCCCGGAGACGGTCATCGTCCAGCCAGGCCAAGCGCCGCAGGATGGCGGGCATCTGGTCCAGGGCGTGCATGGCGCGATCCATGAACATGCCGATGCAGACCAAGAACCCGTCCCGGTGGTCATCGCTGGCCCGGCCCAGCTCCATGGCCTTCGTGATCTCGGACAGCTCCATGGGGCTGGGGTCCAGCTCGGTGCAGCTCGGGCAGTACCGCGCCCGCAGATACGCTTGGGCCATCTCCCAGCCCAGGTAGAAATCGAACTCGCCGCCGAGGGCAGGCAGACACCACGCATAGCGGCTTGCGCCGTGCGGCTTGAGGAAGGGGAGCCCGGCCATCATGCCGGCCGCGGGCTTCACCACGTCGAATACCAGAAGCTCATCGAGCCGGCGGGCCGCGTCCAGGTCGAAGCCGGATGGATCGATCCGAGTGAAGTCATAGGGCTGCATGGCGTTACGCATGGCGGCCTCCCTCGATCACCCTGAGGCCGCGGCCCAGCGCCTCCGCTTCCCGCGCTTTCCGCTCCTCGCGGAAAATCCGCGCGGCCTCTTCCATGTAGGCCCGGGCCTGGCTGTGCCGGATGCAGGTAGGGCAATGGGATGGGTTGGAAGACTTGGGCTTGAACAGCCGGCCGCAGCCGGCGCACTGGGCGTATCGGGGCTTGTTCATGCCGACACCCCAGCGAGTTTTCCGGCCTCGGCGCGGGCCGCGATGAGCTGCTTCACCAGCTCCCGGATTTCATCGTCGGACTTGCCGGCGATCCTGGCCGCAGCAATCGAATCAAGCTCGTGCGCCGGCCAGGCTACGGACCTGCCGCCCAGGGATACCCCGGGGGTCATCAAGCCCTTGTCGATAAGTTCATACCAGGAGGAGATTGCCACCCCGAAACGGCCGCGGGCCTGGGGGCAGCGTAGAAAGGACAGATTCGACTGCATGATGCACTCCAAGCGTATTCATGTTGAACTCCGCCCGGTGTCGCTGAGTAACGGACGGTGCTTAGAGCCAGATGTTATGCAGCCGTGTTTCTGAATCTGAAACCCTGCAATGAAATCACTGCATGGGTGCCGGTTGAAGTTCTGTGACTATCGTGACGGGGGCCAACCGTCACCAAGGAGGATCATCTGAACTGCGGCGTCGGATCACTTCCCATCGGCATTGTCGTTGAGATATTTCAGGGCCTCGGCAATTTTCGGCTCTTCCGGTAAATCCTACGGTGAAATGAGATGACCGACATCCCGGAAATG
>DYHB01000224.1 GCA_020724415.1 Thiobacillus sp. | reverse complement strand
GCTTGATGACCTGGTAGTCGTCGCCGGCCATGCTCTGGATCATCTGGCTGCCCAGGTTGCTGGTCATGACGATGACGGTGTTCTTGAAGTCCACGGTGCGGCCCTGGCCATCGGTCATGCGGCCGTCGTCCAGCACTTGCAGGAGCACGTTGAACACGTCCGGGTGGGCCTTCTCCACTTCGTCCAGCAGGATCACCGAGTAGGGCTTGCGCCGCACGGCCTCGGTGAGATAGCCGCCTTCCTCGTAGCCGACGTAGCCGGGGGGCGCGCCGATGAGGCGGGCGACGGAGTGCTTCTCCATGAACTCGCTCATGTCGACGCGGATGAGGTGGTCCTGGGAGTCGAACAGGAACTCGGCCAGGGCCTTGCACAGTTCGGTCTTGCCCACGCCGGTGGGGCCCAGGAACAGGAAGGAGCCATAGGGCCGGTTGGGGTCGGAGAGGCCGGCGCGGGACCGGCGGATGGCGTCGGACACCAGGCGCACGGCCTCGTCCTGGCCCACCACACGCTGATGGATGCGCTCTTCCATGGCCAGCAGCTTGTCCCGTTCACCCTGGACCAGCTTGCTGACCGGGATGCCGGTGGCCCGGCTCACCACTTCGGCGATTTCCTCGGCGCCCACCTGGGTGCGCAGGAGCTTGAAGGCAGCACTTGAGCCTTCCGCTTTCTCGGCCTGCTTGAGTTGCGCTTCCAGGGCCGGCAGCTTGCCGTACTGAATCTCGGCCACCTTGTCGAACTGGCCCTTGCGTTGCAGGTCGGCCATTTCTGCTCGCAGATGGTCGATCTCCTCCTTCACGTGGGCACTGCCCTGGACCGTGGCTTTCTCGGCCTTCCAGATTTCCTCCAGGTCGGCGTATTCCTTTTCCAGCTTGCGGATCTCGTCTTCGATGAGGGACAGGCGCTTCTTGCTGGCCTCGTCCTTCTCCCGCTTCACCGCTTCCCGCTCGATCTTGAGCTGGATCAGGCGCCGGTCCAGCTTGTCCATGACTTCCGGCTTGGAGTCGATTTCCATCTTGATGCGGCTGGCGGCCTCGTCGATGAGGTCGATGGCCTTGTCCGGCAGGAAGCGGTCGGTGATGTACCGATGGGACAACTCAGCGGCGGCGACGATGGCCGGGTCGGTGATGTCCACCCCGTGGTGCAGCTCGTATTTCTCCTGCAGGCCCCGCAGGATGGCGATGGTGGCTTCCACGCTGGGCTCGTCCACCAGCACCTTCTGGAAGCGGCGTTCCAGGGCGGCGTCTTTTTCGATGTACTTGCGGTATTCGTCCAGGGTGGTGGCGCCGATGCAGTGCAGTTCACCCCGAGCCAGGGCGGGCTTGAGCATGTTGCCGGCGTCGATGGCGCCCTCGGCCTTGCCGGCCCCTACCATGGTGTGCAGCTCGTCGATGAACAGGATGATGCGGCCTTCGTCTTGCCCGACTTCCTTCAACACGGCCTTGAGGCGTTCCTCGAACTCGCCGCGGTACTTGGCGCCGGCCAAGAGGCCCGCCATGTCCAGCACCAGGACCCGCTTGCCCTTG
>DYHB01000223.1 GCA_020724415.1 Thiobacillus sp. | reverse complement strand
GATCGACGACATCAAGTTCGTCCATCCCAAGGACATGCAGGACGGCAAGATCGAGGTCACCGGGCGGGACATTTCCACCAACCTGCCCTATGTGCCCGGGGTGCATCTGGCCTTTGACCATCACCTCTCGGAGACCCTGCGCAATGGGCAGCATGCCAACCACATCATCGACCCCAAGGCTCCCTCGGCGGCCCGGGTGGTGTACGACCATTACGGCGGCAAGGCGCGTTTCCCCAGGATCAGCGATGCCATGATGGCGGCGGTCGACAAGGCCGACGCAGCCCAGTTCAGCCGGGAGGACATCCTGACGCCCAAGGGCTGGGAACTGCTCTCCTTCCTGATGGATGCACGCACTGGTCTGGGTCGGTTCCGGGAGTTCAGGGTATCCAACTACCAGCTGATGATGGACCTGATCGCCTACTGCCGGGATCACGACATCGACGACATCATCGCCCTGCCGGACGTGAAGGAACGAGTGGACCTGTACCAGGAACACAACGCCAAAGCCCAGGAACAGATCCGCCGCTGCGCCACGGTCCACGGCAATCTGGTGGTGCTCGACCTGCGCCATGAAGAAACCATCTTCGCCACCAATCGCTTCACCATCTATGCCCTGTTCCCGGAGGCCAACATCTCGATCCATGTGATGTGGGGCCTGAAGCAGCAGAACACCGTGTTCGCCACCGGCAAGTCCATCCTCAATCGGAGCTCGAAGACCAACATCGGCGAACTGATGCTCAAGTATGGCGGAGGCGGTCACGAAAATGCCGGCACCTGCCAGATCGACAACGCTCGGGCCAACGCCGTCCTGGGTGAACTGGTGGCCGCCATCACGGCCGACGGCTGAACCGGCTCAGCCGTCCAGGCGATAGGCCACGGGAATTTCCAGGGTGGTGGAACGGCGGGGCGACATCTGTGTCCGCACGGTCGCCACGGCCCGTTCGATCAATGCCAGGGCCGCCCGGTCCAGCATGGCGAAACCCGACCCCTTGGCGATCCCGGCCGCTTCGATACCGCCGTCGGGGCGAACCCGCAGGGAGACCACGACGACCCCCTCCTGGCCCAAACGCCGGGCGGCCAGGGGATAACGCTTTTGCAGGCGCAGTTCTTCCAGCAGCGCCTGATACCAAAGGCGTTCCTGCCGTTGCACGTCCTCGCGCGCCCGGGTCGGAGTCGGCAGGGTTTCTGGCGCGGCTGCGGCCAAGGCAGGTGCGGGCACCGGAACACGAGGCGACGGGACATGCGGTTCCGTGGCCGACACGACGGGGGGCTGGGGAACGCTGACCTCGCTCACCGGCAGGACGGTTTGGGTCGGCCTGTCGGGCTCGGCGGGCGGCTGGATAGGCATGGCCGCGTCGGGCTCCGGGACATGTCGCTCTGGCATCGACGCCACCTCCGGGGGCTTGGCGATGCTTTCCGGCACGGTGGGAGGAGGTGCGCTCACGTCGGGCCGAGACGGCCGTACCGGGGGCGCGGGGGCTGCCGTTGCCGGACTGGGCAGTGGGGGCTGTGGACTGGGGACAAACGCTAAC
>DYHB01000083.1 GCA_020724415.1 Thiobacillus sp. | reverse complement strand
ATGCCGCCGCCCACGACCAGGATGGTCTGGTTGGTCGCCACAACTGACGTCATGAGTCGCCTCCGAAGTTCAAAAACGAAAAAGGGCAGGGAGCCTGCCTGCAAGAGCCCCGAATGTTACCCGCAAAGGGGGGGCAACGGGACACGAGGACAATCGAATGTTCTTATGAAGGAATAGATAGGCTATATCGGACAACACCGTAAGGGCATGTTTTCATTGGGTTTTGAATCATCATCTCCCACTGAACCTGCCCAGTGTTGCTGGCTTGATCCTTCGGCCGTGGCGCCCGTTTACAGTTCATGCAGACGGATATACTTCTCCAGAGTTTTACGGCCCCGCTCATAGCGTTCCCGCGATTCGTGCCGCACCATGACATCATCCACGGCCACAGCGTGGGTTGTCCGGTGCACATGGCTCCAGAATTGGCGCTTGCTGGCCATGCACAAACTGTATTTGCCATGGAAAGCGGTAAACCAGTTATCACAGAACATGGATTCAAAATCCGGGGGGTAGAGAAAGCCGACCTTGTCATAGGCCGCCCGCGTCAGGACCGGATGAAAGATGGCCGACGCCATCAAGCGCTCATCCAGCAGGTTGAGCACAACATCCGGACGCTGATCCATGAACTGGTCGATGACTTCCCGCATGGCCTTATCCCAGTGCTTCGGGGGATGGAGGTCATCCGAAACCTGGACGAAGACATCCCCCACTGCATTGGCGGCCGCCAGATTCCAGCCAGTCACGCAATCTCGACGACCACCATTGACAAGCAAGCGCACCTGATCGGCAAAGGGCGTAGTCGAACGGAATGGCTCATCCGTGACGATGACCATCTCCACGCCCGTCAGGCACTCGACCCGGGCCAGCCAGCGGTCTACCACCTCCGGGATCAAATGAGGACGTGCTGTCGTGTATAACAGGGAAAACATGGCGTCATATGGTCATGCACAGATAGCTGCCCGGCATTGCCTCGAACGGACCAACGTCTCCTGGAGCCGCCGGGCTGTCGCCTCCATGGAGGACAGGCTACCGCCATTGGGGTGACGGATCAATCACTTGCCAGGACACGCACCGCCCAGGTCCATGGGCATACTTGTCTGATGTGGATGGGCACCGGTCGTGTACGGGTCAGCGGAAAGGTATCCGGGTGGGCTACGAATGCCATGGGAAAGTGCGTAAGATGAGCCGTTTTCCTACCCGGCCCGAAGCATGATCAAGGTACGCGGCGCCCGCACCCATAATCTCAAGAACGTCAACCTGGACCTGCCCCACCACAAATTGACGGTGATAACGGGTCTGTCCGGGTCCGGCAAGTCATCCCTGGCCTTCGACACCCTGTATGCCGAGGGACAGCGCCGCTATGTGGAATCCCTGTCGGCCTATGCGCGCCAATTCCTGCAACTGATGGAAAAGCCGGATGTGGATCTGATCGAAGGTCTGTCCCCGGCCATTTCCATCGAGCAGAAGGCCACCAGCCACAACCCGCGCTCCACCGTGGGCACGGTCACCGAAATCCATGACTACCTGCGCCTGTTGTTTGCCCGGGCCGGCACGCCCCGCTGCCCCGAGCACGGGATCGAACTGGCCGCCCAGACCGTGTCCCAGATGGTGGATTCCGTCCTGTCCCTGCCAGAGGATACCAAGCTGATGATCCTGGCCCCCCTGATCGTGGGCCGCAAAGGGGAACAGATGGGCCTGTTCGACGAGTTGCGGGCCCAGGGCTTCGTGCGCCTGCGGGTGGATGGCGAGGTGTACGACATCGACGCCCTGCCGGCCCTGGAAAAGAACCGAAAGCACACGGTCGAGGCGGTGGTGGACCGGCTGAAGGTACGGGAAGATATGAAGCAGCGCCTGGCCGAGTCCTTCGAGACGGCACTGCGTCACTCCGACGGCAAGGCCATCGCCGTGGAGATGGACACTGGCAAGGAGACCCTGTTCTCGGCCAAATTCGCCTGCCCGGTGTGCGACTATGCCCTGCCGGAGCTGGAGCCCCGGATTTTTTCCTTCAACAACCCTATGGGGGCCTGCCCCAAGTGTGACGGCCTGGGCCAGATCACCTTTTTCGACCCCAAGCGGGTGGTGGCTTTCCCCCATTTGTCCCTGGCCTCGGGCGCGGTGAAGGGCTGGGACCGGCGCAATGCCTTCTTCTATCGGATGCTGGAATCCCTGGCCCTGCATTACGGGTTTGACATCGATACTGCCTTTGAGGCGCTGCCTGCCGATGTCCAGCACAAGGTGCTCCATGGCAGCGGCAGCGAAGCCATCGCCTTCCACTACATTGGCGAAGGGGGCCGAAAGATCACCCGAAAGCACGGCTTCGACGGCATCATCCCCACGCTGGAGCGCCGTTACAAGGAGAGTGAGTCCCAACTGGTACGGGAGGACCTGGCCAAGTACATCGCCACCCGTCCCTGCCCGGAGTGCGAGGGTTCCCGACTGCGGGTGGAAGCCCGTCACGTCACCATCAGTGGCCAGACCTTGCATGCCCTGTCCCGTCTGCCGATAAAGCAGGCACTCACTTTTTTCGACGGCCTGACCCTGCCCGGGCATCGCGGCCAGGTGGCGGAAAAGATCATCAAGGAGATCAGCGCCCGTCTGTCGTTCCTGAACAACGTGGGACTGGACTACCTGAGCCTGGATCGCTCCGCCGACACCCTGTCCGGGGGCGAGGCCCAGCGCATCCGCCTGGCCTCCCAGATCGGTTCCGGGCTGACCGGGGTGATGTATGTGCTGGACGAACCTTCCATCGGCCTGCACCAGCGGGACAATGACCGCCTGTTGGGCACCCTGAAGCGTCTCCGTGATCTGGGCAATTCAGTCATCGTGGTGGAACATGACGAGGATGCCATCCGCCATGCCGATCATATCGTGGACATGGGCCCCGGCGCCGGGGAGCACGGCGGCGAGGTGGTGGCGGAGGGCACCCTGAAAGACATCCTGGCCAGTGAGCGTTCACTCACCGGGGCCTACCTGTCCGGCAAGCAATGTATCCACGTGCCGGACCAGCGTCGCACGCCCCGGGAAGGCCGCGTCCTGACCCTGGCCGGAGCCCGGGGCAACAATCTGAAGGATGTGACCCTGACCCTGCCCACCGGCGTGCTGGTGTGCGTGACCGGCGTATCCGGCTCCGGCAAGTCCACCCTGATCAACGATACCCTCTATGCCAGCCTGGCCGGCATGTTGAACGGCGCCGCCACCGAGCCGGCGCCCTTCGACAGCATCGACGGTGCCGAATGGTTCGACAAGGTGATCAACGTGGACCAAAGCCCCATCGGGCGTACGCCCCGGTCCAATCCGGCCACCTACACGGGCTTGTTCACGCCGATCCGTGAACTGTTTTCCGGCACGCCCCAGGCCCGGGAGCGGGGCTATGAACCGGGCCGGTTCTCCTTCAACGTCAAGGGCGGCCGCTGCGAAGCCTGCCAGGGGGACGGCATGATCAAGGTGGAAATGCATTTTCTGCCCGACATCTATGTGCCCTGCGATGTCTGCCACGGTCAGCGCTACAACCGGGAAACCCTGGAGGTGGAGTACAAGGGCCGGAACATTCACCAGATTCTGCAAATGACCGTGGAAGAAGCCCGGGAATTCTTTGATCCGGTACCCACGGTGCGGCGCAAGCTGCAAACCCTGATGGATGTGGGCCTGTCCTACATCCGCCTGGGCCAGTCGGCCACAACCCTGTCCGGTGGCGAGGCGCAGCGGGTCAAACTGGCCCTGGAACTGTCCAAGCGTGATACCGGCCGCACTCTCTACATCCTGGACGAGCCCACCACAGGCCTGCATTTCCACGATATCGCCCTGCTGTTGACCGTGCTGCAGCGCTTGGTGGACCATGGCAATACCGTGGTGGTGATCGAACACAATCTGGACGTGATCAAGACCGCCGACTGGATCATCGATCTGGGCCCCGAGGGTGGCGACGGCGGCGGGCGGATCCTGGTCCAGGGCACCCCGGAACACGTGGCAGGCCATCCGGAAAGCCACACCGGTCGCTATTTGAAACCCATGCTGGAGCGCAGGTGACGTGAACAAGGACCCAACCGCCCCCCTGATCTGGGATTGGCCACTACGGCTGTTCCACTGGCTGCTGGCTGGGGCGGTGGCCGGGGCCGTCGCGACTGCCTGGATCGGCGGCAACCTGATGCTCTGGCATGGCCGTCTGGGCGCCTTCATCCTGGGACTGGTGGCCTTCCGCCTGGTCTGGGGCCTGGTGGGTTCCAACACATCCCGGTTCAGCCAGTTCGTCACCGGTCCGGGCGCCATCATCGCCTATCTGCGCGGGCAATGGCAGGGCATCGGTCACAATCCCCTGGGGGCCCTGTCGGTCCTGGCCTTGCTGGGCATTCTGACCATTCAGGCCGTAACCGGCGATTTCGCCCATGACGACATTGCCTTCCAGGGTCCCCTGGCCCAGGCGGTCGCCCAGGACACCCGGGACAGCATGACCCGCTGGCATCGCCTCTCCGCCAACCTGCTCCTGGGCCTGGTGGCCCTGCATCTGGCCGCCATTGCCTACTACCGCGTCAAACACAAGCAGGACCTGGTCCGGCCCATGCTTACCGGGCGCGGGCCCAGCCCCTCCGGAACCGGGACATCGGGGGGCCCTTGGTACGCTCTGGTGCTGGCCGTGCTGGTGGGCGTGTCGGTGGCCTGGGGGTTCCAGGGCACTTGGCTGGCGCCACCTCCGGCTCCAGTCACAGCACCGGTCCACGACTGGTAAAGCCATGAAAAAACCCGGCCGGATGCGCACCGGGCCGGGCTGATCTGCGGAGAGCCCTCCCTGACTGGGAGGACCGGGCTTATTTCTGGCGGAACTTGTCGTGGCAGGCCTTGCAGGTCTCGCCGGTCTTGCCCAACTGGGCCTTGATGGCGTTTATCTTGCCGCCTTGGGCTACTCGAGCCAGTTCATTGGCCGCCTTGTTGAAATCGATGGCCAGTTTGCGCACCTCATCCGGTTGTTCGAAAAACTCCGGCTTGACCCGGGTCTTCTGATCCCCCACGGCCTGGGCCGATTCAGGGCTGTACAGGGCGCCCATCCCGGAATTGGCGATGGCGGCAATGGCCCGGGCAGAATTCAGTACCTGATCCTTGTTGAAGCTGGCCGGAGCGTCCACCGTCATGGCCTTGATCTTGCCCATGTTCCAGGCCATGAAGGAATAGCCGGCCTTGCGGTACTTGATCTGGTCTTCGGGCGAAACACTGTTGGCCAAGGCACCGCCGGCCACGCTCAGGCCAAGGGCAGTCAACAGGATACGGATGGAAGTGCTGGACATGATGAACTCTCCTTAAAGTATTGGAATGGATGCAGCCAAACCTGCCGCAACGCACCTGCGCAGGCTTATCATTACTGACATGAATGACAATACCATGTTCACTTTCGGTCTGTTTATGCGTTTTGCGTGTCAGCCGCCTGTCCATTCCACCCAGAGTGCCCTCCCATGAGTGAGTCCATGCGTGCGCCCATCCGACTGTCCAAGCTCATGTCCGAACGCGGCCTCTGCTCGCGCCGGGAGGCCGACGCCTTCATCGAACAGGGTCTGGTGTTCGTGGACGGCCAACGCATCGACCAACTGGGCACCCGGGTCGATCCCCTCTGCACCATTCACCTGGCCCAGGCGGCCCAAAGGCAGCAACAGGAGCGGGTGACCATTCTCCTGCACAAACCTGTGGGCTACGTATCCGGGCAGCCGGAGCCGGGTTTCATTCCCGCCGTCAGCCTGATCAACAAAGACAGCTTCTGGACCGACAGCGGCGGCCCCGTCTTCAAGCCGGCCATGCTCCGGGGGCTGGCCCCGGCCGGCCGCCTGGATATCGACTCCACCGGGCTGCTGGTCCTGACCCAGGATGGCCGCATCGCCAAGCAACTCATCGGTGAAGACTCCGACATGGAAAAGGAATACCTGGTCCGGGTCGAAGGTCGGTTGGGCGAAGACGGGCTGAGCTTGCTCAACCACGGCCTGGAACTGGACGGCAAGAAACTGCGCCCGGCCCAGGTCACCTGGCAGAACGAAGACCAGCTCAAATTCATACTCAAGGAAGGCAAAAAACGCCAGATACGCCGAATGTGTGAATTGGTCGGTCTGCGCGTGGTGGGACTCAAACGGGTGCGAATCGGCCAGGTCGTCCTGGGCAAACTGCCCTTGGGCCAGTGGCGTTTCCTGAAGGCCAGCGAAAGCTTCTAGACAACGCCCGTCCAGGCCCTGAGCTACAAGGTCTGGTGGGGTGAACGGGCATCCGGCCGACGGATTTCATCCACCAAGGGCGGTTTCCCCTCGGGATCAGTCATTGCGACCACCCTCAGGTCCCGCTCAGGGATTTCCCCGACGATCTGGCTTGTGGGCGGTTTGGGTACGACACCGCAACGCCCGCTCTTGCAACTGCCGGGCGCCGCCGCCTCGATACCCTCGTTGCCCATGCTGCGCAGCAAATAATAAATGGCAGCCACACCACCAGCCAGGGCCAGCAACACCACGATCATGGTAAACAGCATTGGTCACTCCAATAGCCTACTGACGCAATATGATCACGGCAGACCCTGCCTGGCAAGCCAACTGTCCATGGCAAATCCTGATGCGATTCAAACCCGCGTTAACCGGTAGCCAAACGATGAAGCAAAAGGCCACCCCGCAGGATGGCCTTTCGTTGAATATAGTGGTGGGCCCGCAGGGGCTCGAACCCTGGACCAAAGGATTATGAGTCCTCTGCTCTAACCAACTGAGCTACAGGCCCAACGGACGACATTTGCCGTCCGTGGTAAAACATCAATCCAGAAAACTGCGCAGGCGCTCCGACCGGGAGGGATGGCGCAACTTGCGCAGGGCCTTGGCTTCGATCTGGCGAATGCGCTCACGCGTGACATCGAACTGCTTGCCGACCTCTTCCAGGGTATGGTCGGTGTTCATCTCGATGCCAAAGCGCATGCGCAGGACCTTGGCCTCCCTGGATGTCAGGGTGTCCAGCACCTCCTGGGTGGCAAACTGGAGGTTGGAATACATGGCAGCCTCCACCGGTGCCAGGGTGGACGAGTCCTCGATGAAGTCACCCAGATGGGAATCCTCGTCGTCCCCGATGGGCGTTTCCATGGAGATGGGCTCCTTGGAAATCTTCATGATCTTGCGGATCTTGTCCTCGGGCATTTCCATCTTTTCCGCCAGGGTGGCCGGATCCGGCTCCTGCCCGGTTTCCTGGAGGATCTGCCGACTGATGCGGTTCATCTTGTTGATGGTTTCGATCATGTGGACAGGGATACGGATGGTCCTGGCCTGGTCAGCAATGGACCGGGTGATGGCCTGGCGGATCCACCAGGTGGCGTAGGTTGAGAACTTGTAACCGCGCCGGTACTCGAACTTGTCCACGGCCTTCATCAAGCCGATGTTGCCCTCCTGGATCAGGTCCAGGAACTGCAGGCCACGATTGGTGTATTTTTTTGCGATGGAAATGACCAGGCGCAGGTTGGCCTCGATCATCTCGCGCTTGGCGCGGCGGGCCTTGGCCTCGCCCGTCGACATGCGCTTGTTGATGTCCTTCAGGTCCTTGACCGAGAGGCCGGATCGCTCCTGGAGTTCGGCCAGCAGGCGCTGGTGTTCGTTCACGTCGTACTGCATGCGTGACAGCAAGTCGCTGTAGCCCTTGCCTGCCGACACCTCGGCCACCACCCATGCCTGGTCACCCTCGTGACCAGGGAAGGTCTTGATGAAGTGGGTGCGGGGCATGCCACATTTGTTGATGACGATGTCCATGATGGCCCGCTCATGGCTGCGAACTTCTTCCACCATGGCCCGGACGCTGTCGCACAGATGCTCCACCTGGCGTGCCGTGAAGCGAATGCCCATCAGCATGGCGGTGAGTTCTTCCTGGAGCTTCTGGCTCTGCTTGCTGGTCATGCCGTGCTTGGCCTGGGCCGAGCGCAATTTTGCGTGGCATTTGGCTATCGATGCGAAACGCTCAAGGGAATCAATCCGGAGCTGGGCCAGGTTGGCGGCAGTGATGGCAGCGCCGCCATCGCCATCGTCCTCCTCATCCTCCTCGTCGCCGGCCGCCTCCTCCTGGGCGGACTCGGCCATTTCCATGGCAATGTCCTCGCCTTCGCTGTCGACCAGGCCATCCACCAGCTCGTCGATGCGCATTTCCTCCTTGTCCACCCTCTCGGCCATCTCCAGGATCTGACTGATGGTGAGGGGACAGGCGGAAATGGCCTGGACCATGTTCTTCAGGCCTTCCTCGATGCGCTTGGCGATCTCGATCTCGCCCTCCCGGGTAAGCAGTTCTACGGTCCCCATTTCGCGCATGTACATGCGCACGGGGTCCGTGGTACGGCCAAATTCAGAATCCACGGTGGACAGGGCCGCCTCGGCCTCTTCCACGGCGTCCTCGTCTGCCACGGGCGCGGGCGACTCGGACATGAGCAGATCCTCGGCCGCCGGGGCCTCGTCATAGACCTGGATGCCCATGTCATTGATCATGCTGATGATGCCCTCGATCTGGTCAGCATCGAGCATGTCATCCGGCAGGTGGTCGTTGATCTCGGCGTAGGTGAGGTAGCCGCGCTCCTTGCCCAGAAGAATCAGGCTCTTCAAGCGCATGCGCCGTTCTTCGACGTTCTCGGGTTTGCCGTCCTGGCCTTCCGTGGCCAGCTTCAACAGGGCTTCCTTCTTGGCCTGGGCGGCCTTGGAAGGCCGGCCTTTTCGTTGCTTGCCGTCCGCCACGGGCGCCGCTTGCCGCGGGCTTGCGTTCTTGGTAGCCATTACAGCCAACCTCCAGAAATGGAATTGAGCAGAAACGTTAAATTATACATCACCATACAAGTGATTCCCTAGCGGCAATGGCACCACGACGGATCATTCCCCTTTGATGCGATTCATCTGGTCGAGTTTCTTGATCCTGAGCACTTGCACCATGCGCTGCCGGTCCTCGGGTGACAACTGGCTCAAGGGAATCCGGTTGAGGCGGTCCAGCTCTGACTGGGCCCACTGTTCACGGAAGGAGGCCATGGCACCCTGATAATCGATTTCATCCTGTTCATTGGCCTCCCAGCGGATCATGTTGGCGGCTGCACTGGCAATCAGGTGTCCGAAATCACAGGTCCGGGCCGCCTCCACCAGATCCCTGGCCCCTACCCCAGGGTGACCCTGGATGAATTCCAGCAGCCATTCCAGAGCCGCGCCATCCTGCCCCTGGACCGGCGGCCTTTCCTGCAGGTCCAGCGCACGCTCGGGCTTGGTCAACAAGGCCTGGATCAGAAGCCGCTGGGGACTGGCCAGCATATCCCGGCGCAGGGGAGGACGCCCGGTGCGGGGGGATGATGGACGGCGCCCCTCCGTCACGCCCACCCCCGTGACCTGGGCCAGGCGGGCACGCAAGGACCTGGAAAGCAGGGGCCCGGCCTTCATCTGGGCCAGCAGAGGCTCCATCAGCTTGACCAGTCGAACACGGCCCTCCTGGGAACTCATGTCGGTCTGGGCTTGCAGCGAATCGAACAGAAAGTCGGACAAGGGCTTGGCCTGGGTGCAGAGGGTGCGCAGGGCATCCGGCCCCTGGCTTCGGACATAGCTGTCCGGATCTTCCCCCTCGGGCAGGAACACAAAGGCCGCCTCCTTGCCATCGGGCAACTGGGGCAAGGCGTTCTCAAGAGCCCGCCAGGCCGCCTTGCGTCCGGCAGCATCACCATCGAAGGCGAAGACCACGCGATCAACCAAACGGAACACCTTGGCCACATGGTCCGGTGTGACAGCCGTACCCAGGGTGGCCACGGCATTTTGCACGCCGTGCTGGGCCAGCATGACCACATCCATATAGCCCTCCACCACCAGGGCATGACCGGACGCCTGGATTCCGCGCCGATTCTCGTGCAGACCGTAGAGCTCCCGGCCCTTGTGGAACAGGGGCGTTTCCGGGGAGTTCAGATACTTGGGCTCGCCCGCACCCAGGACACGCCCCCCGAAGGCAATGACCCGGCCTCGCTCGTTTCGGATGGGAAACATGACCCGGTCCCGGAAGCGATCGTATCGCTTGCCCTCGCCCAGTATGACCAGACCCATCTCTTCCAGCCGCGTGTCTTGGTAGTTGTCCACGCCGGCAGCCAGGCCCTGCCAGTCCTCCGGGGCATATCCCAGCAAAAAGCGCGCCGCCGTTTCTCCCGTAAGTCCACGCCCCTTGAGATAACGAACGGCCTTTTCACTGGCTTTCAGTCGCTCTTGGTAATAGCGGGCTGCGGCATCCATGATGGCCAACCATTCGTCCCGGCGCCCATCCTCGGGCCGGCGTCCCTGGCCATCCTCCGGCACCTCCAGTCCAGATCGACTGGCCAGTTCCCGCACGGCTTCGGGGAAGTCCATGCCCACGTGCTCCATGAGGAACGAGATGGCCGTACCGTGGGCGCCACAACCGAAGCAGTGATAGAACTGCTTGACGGGGCTGACGGTGAAAGACGGAGTTTTCTCGTGGTGGAAGGGACAGCAGGCCTGGTAGTTGGCCCCCTTTTTCTTGAGGGGGACGTAGCGGTCCACCACCTCGACGATGTCGGTGCGGTCAAGCAGCTGCTGGATGAAGTCCTGAGGGATCACCTCTACACGCCCGGACGGACGGGAGGAATGGCGGTCAGCCCAGGGCGGCTTTGACCAAGGAGGATACCTTGGTCATGTCAGCCCTACCGGCCATCTTGGGCCGCAACCAGTTCATCACCTTGCCCATGTCCCGGGCACTGGCCGCGCCAGACTCCGCCAAGGCCTCCCGAATCAACCCGGCGATCTCGTCATCGCCGAGGGGCTTGGGCAAATACGCCGAGAGCACGTCTGCTTCAAACAGCTCACGCTCGGCCAGGTCCAGCCGTTGGGCTGCCTGGTATTGCTGGGCCGAGTCCTTGCGCTGCTTGATCAGCTTGTCCACCACGGCCGTGGTGCCGGCATCGTCCAGATCCACCCGATCGTCGATTTCCTTCTGCTTGATGGCAGCCAGCAAAAGACGCAAGGCAGACAGGCGCACACTTTCCCGTGCACGCATGGCTGCCTTGATATCTTCGTTGATGCGGTCCTTCAGGGACATGACGGACCCAGTCGGCGCTAGCGATTCAATGTCGCCAGGCTCAGTACATCTTGGGGGGCAGGGTCTGGCTGCGCAGGCGCTTGTGGTGGCGCTTGACGGCGGCAGCCAGCTTGCGCTTGCGCTCCTGGATGG
>DYHB01000222.1 GCA_020724415.1 Thiobacillus sp. | reverse complement strand
AGGAGCTGGGCCATCCCCAGGATGCCGTTCATGGGGGTTCGGATCTCGTGGCTCATGGTGGCCAGGAATTCGCTCTTGGCCTGGGCGGCCGCCTCCGCAGCCACCTTGGCCCGGGCCAGCAGTTGTTTGGAGAAACGGGCCCGGATGCCCATGCTCAGGACGGCTGCCACCTTGTCCAGAAATGCCCTTTCATGGCCTTCCTCTGCAAAGCCGACCGGCAGGCAGAAGGCCATCAGCCCCAGCAGCTCGCCCTGGTCCAGTATGGGCACCTCATAACGACCGTGGGCCTGGGCATGGGGCAGCAGCTGGTCCACCCCGGCATCGACCTCGGGCATGAACTGGATGAGGCCCCTCTCTGCGGAGGTGCCCGGCCTGCCGTCTCCCAGGGGCAGGCGGGGCGCAAAGTCGCTCACATCCTCGTCCAGGTTGTAGTCGGCAATCAGCTTCAGTTGAGCCCCTTCCTCATCCCGATCCGTCAGGTATACCGCCCCCTTGGGGCGGAGGCCGAGCCAGGGCATGCTGGTGAGCAGGGTCACCAGGGCTGCGGAGAAGAAATCCCGCATGACGCTGTCACGCAAGGACAGGCGGAGCAGCTGGGCCATCACGCCGGACTCCACCGCGGCCCGTTCAGCCTCGGTCTTGGCCAGAATCAGCCGCTCCCGGTCGGCCAGCTCCTGGGTACGGTCCTCGAAGGTGACCACCAGCCCCTCGTTGACACCCTGGCGAAGCAATGGCACCGCAGCGTAATGCACCGGGAATGGCCGACCGCCCAGGTTGTGGAACACCGCTTCATCCTCCCGGACCGAGTGACCCTGGGCCAGGGCGTGCAGGATGGGACAATCTGCGGGTGGGTCTACATCAGGCCCGCCAGCGGGACACAGTATCCGGGCCGGATCGACCTCATCCAGGTCCATGTCGCCCAGGCCCAGCATTTCCCGGGCGGAGGGGTTGATGAAACTGAAGCATCCGTCCCGATCCAGCCCGAAGATGCCCGTATCGGCCAGTTCCACCATGCGCCGGGCACGGGCATCCGCTTCATGATCGGCACGCTCCCGCACCTGGTCGCGCATGTCCTGGAACGCACGGGCCAGCACACCCACTTCATCGCGCAGTTGGGTGGGCAGCGGCGTATCTTCCAGCCCCCTGGAGAAAGCCGCCACAGACTGGGACATGCCACGCAGGGGACGCGTGATCCAATGGGCGCCCAGCCAGGCCGCCAGGCCGGCCAGGGGCAGGAGCATGGCCAGCACTCCCAGCAGCACCCAGCCTGCGGAGCGGGTGGCCGCCGTGGCGGCTTCGTAGGGGGCCGCCACGGCGATGATCAGGCGACGATGATCATTGCCGAAACCCAGCCGGTGGCTGGCCATGCCCAGCACCACGGGCACCTTTCCGTGGGCCAGGTCGGTGAACACCGCCTGATCGGGAAGGTCGCCATAGATGCGGTCCGCCAGGGCAGGCAGATAGACATCCACCTCTGGCGCCGGCCCGACACCCGGGAATTCGAACCCATAGCCGCAGGTATGGCCGTCGGGCGCCGCAAGGC
>DYHB01000221.1 GCA_020724415.1 Thiobacillus sp. | reverse complement strand
CAGACGATTCTCGATCTGGGCGGGCGGTCCTTGCCGGATGTGGCCATCCACTTCGTGCTCATGCGTCCTGGCGGCACATGGCTGGTCTGTGGTCGTCACAAGGATTTTGGCGAGGCCTGTGCGCGCACGGGCGGCGCCAACAGCACCCACGCCGGCCAGATCACCCTGTTGCACGCCATGCACGACTGGTTCGACAGCATCCGCCGGGTGGATCAGACCGCGCCCGCAACGACCTCGGGCACCCGGCCCGATCCTGGCGCCCGTGCCCTGCGGGGCAAGTTTCCCGGCGGCCAGACCCTGACCTTGTGGCGTTCTCCCCGCCCCAGTCAGGTCATGACCCACATCCCGTGGCTGGGCTTCGGCGCCGGTTTGTACAAGGATTACCCCGTGTCGGAAAACCGGATCGCCCAGGTGGTAGCGGCAGAGGGCGCCGACCTGGGGGGCGGCAACGTGCTCTTCAAGTTGCTCGAGCATGCCCCGGAGCAGCGCAGCTTCGACACCCGTCGCTACCGACAGGTGACGGCTTTCAGCACAAAAGCCTTGTCCGAAGCCACCACCCTGGGCTTGCAGATCATGGCCGACATTCCCGCCAAGATGGCGGATATCGAGCGCGCCCTGGCGGCCTGCCCCAAAGGGCGGGCGGGCAAGGACTGCCGGGAGCGCTATCGCGCCGAGCGCCGGGCCCTGGAGGAAGAAGTGCGGCAACAGGTCCGATCCTGGGCGGAAGGTCACGGCCTGCCCCTGGGAGGTCGGTAACATTGGGAGTTCAACGGATTGGAGGTCACTGTCATGCAGAAAAAAACAGCCATTGCATTCGCCACCCTGCTCGTTTCATCCGGCCTGACATTCCAGGCCCATGCCCTCGATTGCCGGCAAGTCGAGCGACTCGGCAATGCCCTCAAGGATCGCATGCTGTCCGACATACGCGGGCACTCGGAGGGGCGTGAACGGGAATTGACCAAACGCAAGACCCTGTTCATCCATTCCATCGACGATCTGCGTTTCGATGGCTGCAAGGCCATCATTGACGCTACGGTCGAAATGGAACGCAAGGTCCGTCGGGATGCCCATGGCAATGCCCGCATCGTGGGAAAGATCGGGGTAGGCTCCCTGGGGGGTAACGAGTTGTGCTTCAAGTCCGCCCCCAAGATTGAGCGGCTGAAACTGTCCAACACCACCCGTCTGGGCGAAGGCGTCTACAAGTGGCTGGGCAATACCATCTGGCCCCTGGACCGCTGTTATCCCGTCAACCTCTGACCCGTCGGTCAGGGAGCGTCAGAACTCGTCATACATACCAGGAGGCAACACATGATGAATATGCGACCCCCATGCAGTCGGCGTGGCCTGGCCGGGCTAGGCCTGGCGGTGCTTCTGGCCCTGTCATTCCAGGCGGGCGCGACCACGGGAAAAATGACCAAGCGAGAGCCAATCCCCATGCCGCCGACCGATTCCAACGGCTGCATGCTGGAATCGATTTCCGGCTCTCCGAGC
The DNA here is from genome assembly GCA_020724415.1 of Thiobacillus sp. GTDB lineage: Bacteria > Pseudomonadota > Gammaproteobacteria > Burkholderiales > Thiobacillaceae > JADJCP01. The sequence continues at coordinate 58 of DYHB01000221.1, read as the reverse complement.
AGGTACTATCAACTTGAAGGCCGGGCGAAAAGACAGGCGATCGACAACTGGAAAAAGC